>REET01000214.1 GCA_007694925.1 Phycisphaerales bacterium
CATCCCAATCACCTATGTCCCCGCCCGCAACCTCGTCTTTCTCTCCCTCGGCGTCGGCCTGGCGGAGGTGCTCGGGGCCCGCGATCTTTTCATCGGGGTCAACGCGGTCGATTACTCGGGTTACCCCGACTGCCGCCCAGAGTTCATCGAGGCGTTCACCAAAGCCGCCAACCTCGCGACCCGCGCCGGCGTCGAAGGATCGCCCGTCCGTGTGCGCACGCCGATCATCGAAATGACCAAGGCCGAGATCATCCGCGAGGGCGTCCGCCTCGGCGTCGACTACGCCCTCACCCGTTCCTGCTACGACCCGGATGCGGACGGCCGAGCCTGCGGGCATTGCGATTCGTGCATCCTCCGCCGCCGCGGCTTCGCCGAAGCCGGCGTCACCGACCCCACGCCCTACGCCGACAATCGGGCCGCCAATGGCTGACACACTCCCCATCTCCGAGGCCTTCCTCTCCCTCCAGGGCGAGGGCAAGCTCACCGGCGTGCCGAGCTGGTTCATCCGCCTCAGCGGGTGCAACCTGCGATGCTCGTGGTGCGACACCCCCTACGCGAGCTGGAACCCCGAGGGCGAGCAGCAGTCGATCGCCGACATCGTCCGCGCCGCTGCCAACTCCGGCGCCCGTCACGCCGTCGTCACCGGGGGCGAGCCGATGATCTTCCCCAAGCTCCCGGACCTGTGCGCACAGCTCAAGGACGCGGGCATGCACATCACCATCGAGACCGCCGGAACAGTCTTTGTAGAGACGCCGTGCGACCTCATGTCGATCAGCCCCAAGCTCAGCAACTCGACTCCAACAGGCGACCCCCGCGACCCCACCGGCGCCTGGGCGAAGCGCCACGAGGCCCGACGCCTCAACCCCGAAGCCCTCCAACAACTCATCGACACCTCGCCAGACCGACAGCTCAAGTTCGTCGTCACCGGCCCCACCGACCTCGCCGAGATCGACGCCCTCCTCGCCGGGCTCAAGGGCCTCGACCCCGCCGACATCATGCTGATGCCCGAGGGAGCGACGACGCCAGACCCCGAGTCGATCCGCTGGGTCGTCGACCTCTGTCTCGCGCGGGGCTGGCGGCTCTGCTGGCGCCTGCACGCCCAACTCTTCGGCGACACCCGCGGCACCTGACCCCCCAGCGCCCCCGCGCCCAGCACAGCCCAGTTCTCGGGCGTTTCTAACCGAGCGCCCCGGTTCCTACCATCCCCGCGTGCGATACAGGGTCTGCAAAGTCTTCGAGGTCGAGTCCGGGCACATGCTCTCAAAGCATCCCGGGCGGTGTCGTTTCCCCCACGGGCACAGCCGCAGGATCGAGGTCGTCCTCTCGGCCGACCGCCTCGACGAGCGCGACATGGTCTGCGACTTCAAGGCCCTGAAGCTCGCCCTCGCCCCCTTCCTCGACCGCTTCGACCACGCCATGGTCGTCAACAGCAACGACCCCTTCCTCCCCAGCCTCCTCGAGCAGGGCGACCGCGTGATCGCCTTCGAGAACGAAGATCCCACCACTGAGGCCATGGCCCGCAGGATCTTCGAGTTCCTCCGCGAGCAGATCGCCTCGGGCGCCTCGTTCACCGCCGAGGACGGGAACCGATACTCGCTCCCGACGCATGTCGTGGTCGAACGCGTCCGCGTCGGCGAGACCTCGTCGAGCTGGGCCGAGTACGGCATCGACTGAACCCGCCACCCTCCGGAGCCGACCCATGCACCGAACCCTGACGAGCCTCGTCCTGGGAGGCCTGCTCCTCGCCAACCCCGCGACCGCCCAGGACGACACAGCCCAGCCCACAGCCGCCGAAGAGTCCCGCGCCTTCGCCCGCTCGCTCTCGGCCGCCTTCAGAAACGCCGCCGAACGCATCAGCCCCTCGGTCGTCCACATCACCACCGAGCAGGACCGCGTCGTGCGCGACATCTTCGGGCGCGCCTTCCGGCGCACCCACCGCAACCTCGGCTCGGGCGTCGTCGTCTCCGCCCAGGGCCACATCCTCACCAACGCCCACGTCATCGCCGACGCCGACCGACTCCTCGTCCGCTTCAAGGACGGGCAGGAGATCCCCGCCGAAGTCATCGGCCACGACCGCGGCACAGACATCGCCGTCCTCTCCATCGACCCCGAACGCCTCGAAGGCCCCCTGGTCCCCGCACGCTTCGCCTCGTCGGGCAGGCCCGAGGTCGGCGAATGGGTGCTCGCCGTCGGCTCTCCCTTCGGCCTCGCCCAGACCGTCACCGCGGGCATCGTCTCGGCCGTCGAACGCACCGGCATCGTCGGCGTCAGCGACGACAGCTACGAAGACTTCATCCAGACCGACGCCGCGATCAACCCCGGAAACTCCGGCGGCCCCCTCGTCAACCTCGACGGCGAGGTCGTCGGCATCAACACCGCCATCTTCACCCGCTCGGGCGATTCGGCCGGCCTCGGCTTCGCCATCCCAACAGACCTCTCGCGCAGCGTCATGCGCACGCTCATCGACCACGGACGCATCAGGCGCGGCTGGCTCGGCGTCGAGACCGACAATGTCCCCGACCAACTGATCCAACGCCTGCGCCTTCGAGAAACCGGCGGCGCCCTGCTCCGCGCTGTCCGCGAGGGCTCGCCCGCCGACGAGGCCGGCCTCCAGGCCGGCGACATCGTCGTCCGCTTCGACGGACGCCCCGTCCGCAACGCGCGCGGCTTGCTCGGCCTCATCCGCATGGCCGGCCCGGGCGCAGAGGCCGAGATCGAGCTCTACCGCGACAACGAACACCTCACCCTCATCGCCGAGGTCGCCGACGCCGACCGCTGGCTCGCCGAACGCTTCGGCGTCACCGCCTCGCAGGAACTCGGGCTCGTCGTCGAAACGCTCTCGCGCGAGATCCTCGCCACGCTGGGCTACGACCCCGACCTCGGCGTCGAGGGCGTCGTCGTCCGCGAGGTCCTGCGCAACAGCCCCGCCGCCAGCGCCGGCCTCCGGCGCGGCGACATCGTCTACGCCATCGACCGCGAGATCATCGCCGACGAAGCAGACTTCGTCGAACGCGCCAACCGCGCCGACCCCGCCGAAGGCGTCCTCCTGCACCTCATCCGCGACGGCCG
>REET01000295.1 GCA_007694925.1 Phycisphaerales bacterium
CGATCACGCCGTCGTTGTTGAAGTCGGCGCGGGGATCACCGGCGGCAAAGAGCTGCAGGAAGAGGAAGAAGTCGTCGGCGTCGACCACACCGTCGCCGTTGAGGTCGGGCGGGCAGGCCGGTGCGTCGCCGACCTCGTAGCCGATGGCGCCGGCGAAGGTTCTGGGGCTGAATGGGCCCCCGCTGAACGGGTTGCTGCCGGTGCGAGCGGTGTCGCTGAAGAGGGCGATCGAGTCATTGCTCCAGTCGACCTGGGGCGGGTTTGCCGCGGTTCCGTTGTAGCGGATGCCGCCGCCCTCGGAGATGGTGTGGAGGTAGACGGCCTTGGTCTGGCCCGCGCCGACCTCGATCGCGTTGTTCAGGCGGAGCTTGGAGAAGCGACCGGTGCCGAGCCTGACACTCATGAGGGTGTCGTGGAGTGTCCAGGCCGACGGATCACCGACGACGCCCTCGTAGCTGCCGTCACGGGTCCAGACCTCGACCTCGACGAGCGAGCCGACCGAGCCCGTGTACGCGACATCGAAGGTGAGGACATCGAGCGGCTGTGATGAGGCGGTGAGGTTCATGTAGACGCCGCCGCTGCCGTTGTTGGCGATATCTGTGCCGATGGCGGCGTTGCCGGCGATCGGCCTGCCGACGGTGGCGTAGCTGTTGACGAAGGCGCTCGGGCTGGTCGGTGCGCCCGGGCCGGCGGTGCCGGACCAGACCGAACCGGCATCGGTCGCCTCGCCGACAGGAGTCACGCCCGGATCGGCGGCCATCCAGTCCAGACGGTCGGAGCCGTCGGCCTTGTAGGCGACGACCCAGTAGGTCTCGCCAGCATCGAGCACGAAGGGCACATTGGTGGAGAAGGTGTGCGTCGCGATCCCCGTGGTGAGCGACGGGTTGTTGAAGACCAGCAGTTCGTCGCCGGGAACGCCGTTGTCGTCGTCGAAGAGCCGGACGAGCGGCGTGACATCGGGGCCGAACACATTCAGCCGGAGCTTGACGCCCTCGAGCAGGTAGTTCTCGTCTGCGGGCATCGTGAAGCCCATGCCCTTGATGCGTCCGTCGCCGAGCGAGGCGGTCTGGGTCCCGTCGTCGCCCGGGAGGTTCGAGATCAGGCCCTCGTCCATCACCCGGTAGCCGAGGCTGCCGTTGAAGACGCGGTCGTTGAAGACGCTGCCGCTGAACGGGGTGTTGCTCGCCCAGCCTGCGGCGATGAAGATGTCGGTGTTGTTGTAGAACTCGTTCTCGCCGTCGCCGTTGGTGTAGCGGTGGGCGACGCCGTCGAGGACGACCGCGACGCCATAGGTCTGGTCGGGGTCGAGCACGAAATCCTGGTGGAGGACGATGCGTGTGGGCTCGTCGGTGCCGAATGCGAGTCCTCTGCCCTCACCGACCTTGGTCCACGCGGACGCGTTGCCCTGGTTGCCATCGGCGGTGCCGGGCGTGATGTAGATCTCGACATCGAATTCAGTCGAGCGATTGGCGTTGGTGTTCAGCTCGATCGTGCGGACATGGATGGGGTAGGAGTTGACGCCGACATCGAAGTAGACGGCGCCGCCCGCGCTGCCGCCGTTGTTGCTGTCGAAGAGCGTGGAGAGCTGCGAGAGGGGCTGCTGCTGGATGTTCGTGCCCTGGGGGTTGGCGAGGTAGCTCTGGAGGGTGGCCTGGTCCATAGCCGTGCCGGCGTTGGAGCCGCCGGTGTTCGTGCACCCGCCGTGGGTGTGGACGCCGATGGCGTTGCCGGTGGTGTCGAGGATGACGGGCGAGCCGGAGTTGCCTCCGGTTGTGTCGGGTCGGTAGCGGAGGGTGGTGCTGGTGCGCTGCACGAGCGGTCCGACATGGGTCTTCTGGGTGGTGTTCCACTCCGGCGGGATCTGGGGGTGCGAGCTGCTGCGAACGCCGTGCCCGGTGATGCGGATCGGCTGGTTGTTGGCCGATGCTGGCGGGTTGGCGAGGTTGAACGCTGCGCCCTGGGCGTCGCGCGGGGCGAGGCCGGTGTTGGAGTTGACGCGGGTCTGGAAGATCGCCGCGTCGTTGCCCACGCCGCCCGAACCGGTCGACCGGATCGAGCCCGGCTCCACCGGGTACTGATACTCGGGGCGCGGGGCGCGGAAGCCGCCGTTGGACGCCGACAGCGGGACATTGAAGAACATCACCGCGTTGGTGTTGTTGTTGCCGATGCAGTGGCCGGCGGTCATGAAGCGGTTGGCGCTGTTGTCGTGGTTGATCAGCCATGCGGTGCAGCCGGTCGACATGCGCGCCACGCGCTGGTCGTAGGACAGGTCTCGGTCGTCCTGCCCGTCGCAGATCGACTCGGTGAGGTTCGGCTCGCCGGCCTCGACCTCGGACATCACAAAGCGGTTGGGCCCGGTGTCGGGGTGGGCCCAGAGCTCGATGTAGACCGTGTTGCCGTTGAAGTAGGCCGAGCTCATGCTCCAGTTCTCGACATGCTCGGCGTCGAGTCGCTGCCAGGCGCCGTCTTCGATCGAGTAGATCATCAGGTACGAGCCGTCGACACCGGGCGTGCCCGCCAGCTCGACATCGTCGAAGTACAGACGCAGCCAGGTCGCGTCGGGGATGAAGACCTCCGTCGAGAAGACCGGCGCAAGCTCGCCCGTGTCGTTCAAGACCGCGCCCGAATCGACCGGGGCGGGAGCGGTGAAGCTCTGGAGCGGGTCCATCTGAGCAGCGGCGGCCAGCGGCAACGCGGCCGAGGCCGCGATCACGAGTGCGTAATGGCGACAAGACATCAAGATTCCTCCTCTGGGATCAAACGACTGACGACCCGATTGCGATGCGGGCTCACCCCCACCGCGGAAACCTTAACACATCCTCACGATGATGCCACCGATCAGATGCTGAAAAGCCCGCCGATTCAGCGCTCCCGGACCCCGCGGGTGGAAAAGAAAACGGCCCGGTGCGCGAGTCGCACCGGGCCGGATCGTTTTCGGACTATCTCACCCGGATCGCCCGTTGGTGGGCTCCGGTCGAGGTTCCTGCCTCAGCAGCCCGCGGCGAAGGCGGACAGGAAGGCGAAGAAGTCGTCGGCGTCGATCACGCCGTCGTTGTTGAAGTCGGCGC
>REET01000098.1 GCA_007694925.1 Phycisphaerales bacterium
TGTGGGATAAGGGGCGCGGGGTGTGGGGCGCGGGGCGCTGGGGGAGGCGGCGGCCTTCGGCCGCGGGTCATCTTTGCTTTCCGACGCCCCGAACCCAAGCCTCGGCCATAGGTCGTAACCACCACTGCGCCCAGCTCCCAGCGCCCCGCGCCCCCCTCTATCCTCGCCCATGAAGATCTGCGTCATCATCGCCGCGGCCGGACACTCCTCCCGCTTCGCCTCCGCCGACCTCCTCGCCCCACGCAGCAAGCTCGACGAAGACCTCGGCGGCAGACCCCTCCTCCAACGCACCATCGAGCTCTTCAACACCGACGACCGCGTCGCCTCCATCGTCGTCGCCGGGCCCCACGACGACGAAGCCTTCTCCGCCTTCAAGCTCCGCCACGGCGACAAGATCGCTCTCTACGGCGGCGTCCTCTGCAAGGGCGGCAAGGCCCACCGCTACGAAACCGTCGCCGCCGCCCTTGAGCATGTCCCCGCCGACGCCACACACATCGCTATCCACGACGCCGCCCGTCCGTGCACACCGCCCGACCTGATCGACCGCGTCTTTGAAGCCGCGGCGATCCACCCCGGCGCTATCCCCTGCGTCCCCGTCACCGACACGCTCAAGCGCGCCGGCCAACCCGAAACAGTCGAGGCCGGGCACGATCCCGTCGCCGCGATCCTCGGGCAGGACAAGCCCAACGAAGTTCGTTTTATCGAGGAAACATTGCCGCGTGAAAACATTTACGCCGCGCAAACGCCGCAGATCTTCCGCGCCGAACTGCTGAAAAGTGCGTACGCTCAGCCCGACCTGTCGAGCACCGACGATGCGCAGCTCGTCGAGCGCCTCGGCGAAAAGGTCGCGATCGTCGAGGGCGATCCGCGGAACATCAAGGTCACCACGCCCGCCGACATCCCGCTCGCGCGTGCGTTGCTCGGCCTGAAGCCCCCGCAGGAACGCCCCACGCACAAGAGATTCTGACGCGTTCTCCGCGGGAAACACGATGCATCACCGGCGCACCGCCTTCACGCTCATCGAACTGCTCATCGTCATCGCGATCATCGCGCTGCTCATCGGCATCCTGCTCCCTTCGCTCGGCAAGGCGCGTTCGTCGGGGCGCGAGCTGCGCTGCATGAGCAACCTCCGCCAGGCCCACCTCGCCTTCACGCTCTACGCCGACCGCAGCCGCGGCTACTACCCCGCCCAACGCGACCCGCTCATCTACTCGCCAGACGATCTGGAGGTCCGCACCGGGCGCGCGACCGCCGGCGAGCCAAAGGGCTACTGGCTCTGGATGGGCCGCGGCATGCGCGACATCCTCCGCCCGTACCTCGGCGAGTTCACCACCGCCGAAAGCCCCGGCGTCATGATCTGCCCCGCAGACACCACGCCCGACGACGCTTACTCCAAAACCAGCTATGCCTACTCCATGGCCTTCTACAGGAGCGTCGCCGACATCAACAGTCTCTCTTCGATCACCGACCAGTTCGGCTCGACCGACGCCGAGCCCCACGGCCACCTCGCCGAGCAGGTCCGCTTCCCCTCCGACAAGATCCTCGCCGGCGAGTGGGGCTCCTTCCACCGCCCCGTCCGCAACGAATTCGGCGGGTGGTGGGACCACTTCGGCGTGCGGCGCTTCACTTTCGCCGACGGCTCCGTCTCCCCCTTGGCCTACGACGAGATCCTCCCCGCCAACGACAATAATCCCAACCCGAATCTCACCAAAGACGGCATCCGAGGCAGAGACAGAAGGTGAGGATGGGCGCGGGGAGCTGGGCGCTGGGCGCAGGGTTCAGCGCAGTTCACAACACAGACCGTGGCCCGGGCGTCCCGCCCGGGCGAAAGCGCTGCAAGCGATCCGCCCAACCTTGACGCCGACCTCTGAGCGCAGCGAAGAGTCGGGTCCGCTCCCTGTCCTGCCCCACCCCCGGCTCACCTGCTCACCTGCTCGCCTGCTCTACCCTCTCGCCCGCCAAAGGCGGGCGCGTACTCCACCCACTCCAGGCACAACCCTTCCGGAGGCAGCGTCGCCCCCGCCTTCGTCCGGTCCTTCGCCTCGATGATCCCAGCGACATCCCCCGGCGCGATCTTCCCCGCCCCGACCGCGACCAGCGTCCCGCCCAATATGCGCACCATGTTGTACAAAAACCCGTTGCCCCACACCTTGATGCGCACCAGCGTCCCGTCGTCTCGCGGGCACGCTTCCTCGCTCACCTCGCACCCGTAAACCGTCCGCACCGTCGTCCTGCGCCCGTGCCCCGCCGCGGCGAATGACGCAAAATCGTGCTCGCCGACCATCGCCTTCGCGCCCTCGCGCATCAGCGCGACATCCAGCGACCCGCGATAGAAGTACGCGTTTCGTCTCTGCCACAGTGGCCGCGTCTTGCCGCAGAAGATCGTGTACGAGTACCCCTTGGCCGTGCAGTCGCCGATCGGGTCGAAGCTTTCGCCCACGACCTCCGCGTCGAGCACCAGCAGATCCGGCGGCAGCTTCGAGTTCAGCGTCTGCACCAGCCGCCATGCCCCGCGTTCCTCTGGCCAACCGATCCCGGCGCCGTCCCCGTCCGAGCAGGTAAACGCCGCGACTTGGCCGCCGCGGCGCCCGTCGGGAAAAAACCCGCCCGCGTGCACGCCCGAATCCGTACGGCTCGCCCCCTTCACCAGCACCGGCTCGCGCACCGCCTCACGCACCGCACGCTCAAGAACAGCCTGCACCGACCGCAGCACCATCCGCCCCGGACGCACCGATTCGTACCCCTCCAGCACTTTCGAGGCGTCCGGCTCGGGCAGCTTCGACTCCGGCCCCCGCTCGGGCGGCTCCTGCTTCTGCCACCCCACGAAGTCCGTCCCGTCATACGCGATGGTCAGCTTGTAACGCGGCATCCGGCCCCGAGCGTATCGCCCCCGCTCCATGAACGCTCCGCAAACGCCCCGAGCGCGCCCCGCTCTACCGCAGCTTGATCGTCGCCAGCGCAAACACGATCAGCACGATCGACAGGATCCACGCCCGCGTCACCACCTGCTGCTCCTGCCAGCCCCCCAGGTGGAAGTGGTGGTGGATCGGCGCGCACCGGAAGATCCGCTTGCCCCCCGTCTTCCTGAAATAGCTCACCTGCAGCATCACCGACCCGATCTCGATCAGGAACACCCCGCACATCAGGAGCACCACGATCTCCTGACGCAGCACGATCGCCATGTACCCGATCAGCCCGCCCAGGCACAGCGAGCCCGTGTCCCCCATGAACACCTTCGCCGGCGCGCAGTTCCACCACAAAAACCCCAGGCAAGCCCCCGCCATCGCCCCCGCGATCACCCCGATCTCTTCCGCCGACGGAATATGCGGCACAAGCAGCCGCTTCGCCGTCACCTCCGACCCCGCGATCAGCGCCAACACCAGCAGCCCCAGCGCCACCGCCGCCGAGATCCCCGTCGCAAGCCCGTCCATCCCGTCGGTGATGTTCACCGCGTTGGAGATCCCCGCGATCATCAGCACGCTGATCAGCACGAACACAATCGCCGGCAGGATCACCACCCCGGGCGCAAGCTCCCCCGCCTCGTAAGTCTTCTGGAACGGCAGGTTCAGCACCCGGATCAGCGCGATCTCGTCGGTCCGCTGCGACAGAAACCACCCGATGATCAGCCCCACCCCGAGCTGGAAGACCAGCTTCTCCCACGCGTACAGGCCCTGGCGCCCGGCGCCTCGCCTCGCCGCCGTCAGCTTCAGCCAGTCGTCGAACCCGCCGAGCACCGCCATCCAAAACAGGACCAGCAGCCCGGCCATCACCACAAACCGCGTCAGATCCGCCAACAGGAAGACGCTCAGGAAGATCGACCCGGCGATCAGCACCCCGCCCATCGTCGGCGTGTTCTTCTTGCTCGCGGTGTGCTGACGCAGCGCCTCGGCGTCGGAGAGCCCCGAGTCGCCCACCTTCAGCCGCGTCAGAAACCGGATCACCCGGGGCCCGACAAACAGCACGATCAGGAACGAGAGCGTCGCGGCGGCCAGCGCCCGGAACTCGATCTGGTCGAGCACCTGCACATACCGGTACAGCCCGCGCTCATCCAGCCAGTCGCGCGAGTTGTCCAGCAGGATGTACAGCATCCGAGCCCCGCCTGCGAATTCCGCCGCCGCATCCGTGCGCCGATCGGCCGAGTCTATCGCCTTCCCGTCCGGCCCGGCCCTTCCCAACCGGACGCCCACCCCTGCCCACAGCCCATCCCCAGCCCGCCCCCAATCGGGCCAGGAATCCTTACCCCGCGCCGACCGACTCGGCCCGCGACTCCAGGCACCTCGCCACCCGCTCCAGCTCCAGCCCCCTGGATCCCTTCAGCAGCACGAGCCCCGAGTCCGCTGCCGCCTCGGCCGCACGCCGGACCTCCGCCCCGCCCCGACCGGGCATCACCAGCAGCTCGCCCGCAAACGGACCGCGCCCGACCGCCGCCGCAGCCTCCGCCATCGCCGGCCCGATCAGCACCAGCACGCCGAGCCCCTGCACGCGGAGCGCCCGCTCGACCACCTCGCGGTGCATCGCCGGCCCCTCGGGCCCCATTTCGAGCATGTCGCCCAGCACCGCGGCTTTCGAGCCGTCCCCGCCGGCCTCGGTCGAATCGAGGACCTCCAGCGCCGCCAGCATCGAGTCCGGGTTCGCGTTGTACGCGTCGTTGATCAGCCGCAGCCGCCCGATGCGTTGCGGCTGAAGCCGCATCTTCTCCGGCCGCACCCGGCCAAGCCCCTCGCGGATCTGATCGTCATCGAGCCCGAGCTCTCGGGCGATCAGCACCGCCGCCGCCCCGTTGATCGCGTTGTGCGCTCCCAACAGCGGGACCTCGAACCGCTCGCCATTGAGCTCGAACGACACGCCCTCCGCGTGCGCACGGACGCCCTCGATCCTGTGCTCTGCGTCTTGGGCCAGCCCGAACCAGCGGACGCGCCGGTCGCCCGAAAGCACGCGGCGGAGCTCGGGGCTGTCAGCGGTTGCAAACAGCACGCCCCGCTCACTGAGCCCGCCCCGCTCGCACAGCCCCGCCCGGATCGACCCCTTCTCAGCCGCAACACCCCCGACCGACCCGAGCCCCTCAAGGTGCGCCCGCCCGATCTTGGTGATGCACGCGATCTCGGGTCGCGCAAGCTCCGACAGTTCGGCGATCTCCCCCCGCGCGTTCGTCCCCACCTCGCAGACCAGGTACTCGGCGCTCCGCGGGCAGTTCAGCAGCGTCATCGAGACGCCCATCAGGTTGTTGTGGCTCTTGGCCGAGCACGAGCCGCGGAGCACCGACCCCAGCGCCGCGTCCAACAGGCGGCACGCCGTCGTCTTGCCCGCAGAGCCCGTCACCGCGATCAGCGGCGTCCCTTCAAGCTCCCCCCGCCACGCACGCGCCATCGCGACCAACGCTTCGAGCGTCTTATTTACCAGCAGCGTCGGCGTCCCCGAAGGCTCGACCTCGCGATCCACCACCGCCAACGCAGCGCCCGCCTCGGCCGCCTGCGGCAGGAACCGGTGTCCGTCCGTCGTCGCGCCGGTAAACGCAAAGAACGCGTCGCCCGGCCCGACTTCGCGCGTGTCGATCTTCGCCCCGCGGATCGACAGGTCTCCGGTTGGCCCGCATTCGGGCGCGAGCAGCCAGCGGCCGCCGGTCAGCGAGACGATCCGATCGGGTGTCCAGAAGGGTGTATTCACGGCGAAGGGGCCTGTCCTGAGACGCCGCCGGGCCGGGGCGACATCGCGCCCGGTCTCACGGTGATCTCTGGATCGGCTCGGAGGCGTCGCAGCGCTTCAAACGCGTGCGCACGATCGTCGAAGGCGATGCGCCGCTCGCCCCCGTCCTCGCCCCGCAAAATCTGGTAGTCCTCGTGCCCCTTGCCCGCGATCAGCACCACATCGTCGGGCCCGGCCTCGCCGATGGCCACTGCGATCGCCTCGGCCCGGTCGAGCACGACGCGCACGCGCGAGCGATCGCCCTCGGGCACGCCCGCGTACACCTCGCCCGCGATCGACGCGGGGTCTTCCGTCCGCGGGTTGTCGCTGGTGATGATCGGGACATCCGCGAGCCTCGCCCCGATCTCGCCCATCATCGGCCGCTTGGACCGGTCGCGGTCGCCCCCGCACCCGAAGACGGCGATCAGCTTTCCCCGGCAGATCGGGCGCAGCGTCGCCAGCACACGCTCCAGCGCGTCGGGCGTGTGCGCATAGTCGACGAAGACCGCCGGCGTTCGGTCGCCAACCCGCTCCAGCCTGCCCGGCGGGGCGGTCGCCCGCTCCAGCGCCCGCGTCAGGTCGCTGGGGGTCGCCCCGGCCGCGTACGCAGCCGCGAACGCCTGGAGCACATTCATCGCGTTGTGATCGCCGATCAGCCCGACCCGCGCGTGCGTCACGCCCCAGGGCCCCTGCATCCGCAGCCGCAGCCCCAGCGGCGACCGCGACGCGATCTTCACATGGATCCCCCGGTCCCGACGCAGGCTCATCTGCCACACGCGGCATTCCGCCGGCGCCGCGACCTGCGGCATGTACCGATCGTCGGCGTTCACCACCGCCACCCCGTCACCTGGCAGCATCGCAAACAGCCTCGACTTCGCCGCCGCGTACTTCGGCATCGTCCCGTGCTCGTCCAGGTGCTCCGACGACAGATTCGTGAACACCCCGACCCCGAAATCCAGCCCGCTCACCCGGTCCTGCGTCAGCGCGTGGCTGGAGACCTCGACCGCCGCGGCGCGGCAGCCGCTGCGCACCATCGTCGCCAGCGTCCGGCTCATCTCGATCGAGGGCGGGGTCGTCAGCGTCGCCGGGCGGACCCCGAGGCCGTCGTCGATCTCGATCGTCCCGACCATCCCGCACTTGCGACCAGCCCCGCTCAGCAGGCTGCGGCAGAGGTGCACGACCGTGCTCTTGCCGTTGGTCCCTGTCACCCCGATCAGCGTCAGCCGCGAGGAAGGCTCACCAAAAAACCGCTCGGCGGTGATCGCGCAGAGGCGGGGCAACTCCTCGGTCAGCACGCAGGGCACATCGACTGTTGAGGCGATCTCCGGGTCGTCGGTCATCACCGCCGCCGCCCCGCGCCCGATCGCGTCCTGCACGAACGCCCGCCCGTCGAACCGCCGGCCTCGCCGGGCGACAAACAGCCAGCCCGGCCCGACCTTGCGGCTGTCTTCTGCGATCTCAGAGATCGGGGTCGACCGATCGCCGCGCAGTGTGAACTTCGGCGCCGTCCCTCCTGGCTCGGGCAGGAACGAGCCGAGCGGGCGGGGCGGGGTTACGGGCGAGTCGGGCATCTGGTGCGTCCGGGGTGCTCGATATTGAGCATACCAGCCCGAGCAGCAGCCCGCGTCAGGGGAGGAGGAGCATGGCGTCGCCGTAGGAGTAGAAGCGGTACCGCTCGGCGACCGCCAGCTCGTACAGGCGTCTGAGGTCTATTGCCCCCCCGGGAAGCAGGGAGGCGACCATCGCCATCAGCGTCGATCGCGGCAGGTGGAAGTTGGTCAGCAGACCGTGCGCCCAACGCCACTCGTGACCGGGTGTGATCAGGATCTCGGTCTCCAGCCAGTCGGGGTCGCGGTCGAGCTTCGCGAACGATTCGAGCGTGCGAGCGCTGGTCGTGCCCACGGGGATCACCCGACCCGGCGTGCGCCCGGCCATCCTCGACTCGACCCGCTCGCGCAGGCCGGGGGTCAGGGCGCAGCGCTCGCTGTGCATCTGGTGGGCCTCGACGGTCTCGGCCTCGACGGGTTTGAAGGTCCCTGTCCCCACATGCAGGACGACCTCGCCCCGCTCGACGCCGAGTTGTTCCAGGCGATCGAGCAGGCCGGGCGTGAAGTGCAGCCCGGCGGTGGGGGCGGCGACCGAGCCCGCCTCGGCGGCATAGACCGTCTGGTAGGCGGCGCGGTCCTGCTCGTCGGCGATGTCCAGCCCGAGGCGTTTGCGGGCCGCGACGATGTAGGGGGGCAGGGGGGTGAAGCCGAGTTCTGTCAGGGCCTGCGATGCGTCGGCGGGTTCGCCGGTGCGGCCCTCGACACTGGCGACCCAGGCCCCCGGCTCGCGATCGCCGACGCGTCGGAGCAAGGTCAGGCGGATCGGGCCGGGCTTGCCATGGCGATCCAGCAGGCGGATCACGGCGCCCTCGCTCTTGCGCCGGGCCTTGACCATGACCTCCCAGGTCCCGGGTTCGTCGCCGTCGCGGAGGTAGAGCCCCTCGGCCTTGCCCCCGGTGTCTTCGCGGACCGCGAAGAAGCGTGCGGGCAGGACACGCGAGCGGTTGAAGACCAGGAGGTCGTGAGCGTCGAGCAGCTCGGGCAGGTCGCGGACGGTGCGGTGCTCGACGATGGCGGGATCTGAACGGCGGACGACCATGAGGCGGGCCGAGTCGCGGGGCTCGGCTGGGCGGACCGCGATCAGGTCCTCGGGCAGGTGGTAGTCGAGTTCGTCGGTGCGGAGCATCGGGTCTGCCGGAGGGTTGGAGCGGGCGGAGGTGTGGTGGGGGGCGAGCGCCGGTGTTGCGCCGGGGCATCGCGCCCCTCCAGACGGACCGGGCTCAACGGGCGATGGGCCCCGGGCCGAACCGCCGGGCGGGATGTTATGGGCGGGGCCTCGCGGCACGCCGTTCGAACAGTCTTCGGGCGTGATCGAGCCCGCCGGCACCATCCCGACCCCTCAGCCCGCCGCCCCGCATCCGCGGGCCGAGCAGGCCGAGACGGCGCGCCCCGCCGAGGCGTGCGAGCGGTCGAAGTGCTCGCGCCCCTACGCCGATCACCTGGAGATCGCCAACGAGCGGGCGATGCGGACCCGGGCCGAGATCGAGCTGGCGGCGTACGCCCCCTCGCCGAAGCGCGAGCCCCCGGCGAGAGCGGCCGAAGAGACCCCCGAGCGTCCGAAGGCGGCGCGGCTGGGCGATGTTTCGCCGGTCGAGGATCGGCGCGAGCGGGTGGAGGTGGTGCGCCGGTACGAGTTGGCCCTGCGCCTGCCACGCGGCACGGTGCTGGATGTCTGGGGCTGAGCGGGCGGGAAAGGGCGCGGGGTGTGGGGCGCTGGGCGCAGGGATGGCTTCGGCCTGCGGCCGAGGCTTGGGCTAAGAACTTCAGAACTCGAAAGCAAATCGCGGCCAAAGGCCGCCTCAACCCTTGCGCCCAGCGCCCACCCTTCCCATCGTGATCTCTCGTCGCCGCACCGGCCATACATATAAGGTTTCTGATCGGAATTGGGTCCTCAAGCCTGTGGGCAACCTGTGGAGAGCAGCGCCGGGATCGGTATCGGGGCTTCACAGGACCCTCGCGCTTCGGGTAGGCTGCGTGGTCGGCGTGGCCTTCGGCCCGCTCGCGGGAGCCACGCCGCGGAACGAACTTTCTGACTCGCCCCGGGCCCGGTCGGCCTCGCGGGCGAAGGAGGGTCCCGATGGCTGTGCGCAATCCCGAGGACATCCGCAACATTGTGCTTGTGGGCCACGCCGGCAGCGGCAAGACGACGCTGTCGGAGCGGCTGCTCCACCAGGCCGGCGCGATCGAGCGGATGGGGACAGTCGAGGAAGGCACGACCCACTCGGACTGGGCCGAGGACGAAAAGCAGCACGGGCACTCGACAAGGCCCGGCATCCTGCACTTCGAGCACGAGCAGCATCTGGTCAACCTGATCGACACGCCCGGGCGGAGCGACTTTCTGAGCCACGCGATCGCGTGCTACCCCGCGGCCGAGACCGTGTGCGTCGTGATCGACGCCGCCAAGGGCATCGAGTCCAACACGCGCCGCCTGATGGCGGTCGCTCATGAGCGCAACCTCCCCCGGATGATCGTCGTCAACAAGATCGATCAGGCCGAGGCGGACCTGGAGGCCCTGACGGCGAAGATCCGCGAGACCTTCGGGAGCGGCTGCCTGCCGATCAACCTGCCCGCGGGCGGGCGCCAGCGCGTTGTGAATGTCTTCGAGCACGACGGGACGGACAGCGAGGGCAACGAGACGGACTTTTCGAGCGTCTCTGTCGCCCACGAGCAGATCATCGAGCAGATCGTCGAGGTCCAGGAGTCCCTGATGGACAAGTACCTGGAGGTCGGCGAGGAGGGGATCACCGGCCAGCAGCTGCACGACGCGTTCGAGCAGGCGTTGCGCGAGGCGCACCTCATCCCGATCTGCTATTGCTCGGCCAAGGAAGGCGTGGGGAGCAAGGACCTGGCGCACATCTTTGCGAGCCTGCTGCCCAACCCGCTGGAGGGCAATCCGCGCCCGTTCATGAAACGCGAGTCCGGGGGCGACACCGAGTCTGCGTTCCACGCAGAGCCCGATCCGAACAAGCCGGTGCTCGCGCACATCTTCAAGGTCTCGGGCGACCCGTTCGTCGGCAAGCTCGGTGTCTTCAGAGTGCACCAGGGGACGGTGAAGGCCAAGGGCGAGCTGCTGCTGAACGACCAGAAGAAGCCGATCCGCATCGGGCACCTGCTCAAGCGTCAGGGCAAGCAGTCGATCGAGGTCGACGCGCTGGGGCCGGGCGACATCGGCGCGATCAGCAAGGTCGACGAGGTGCGCTTCGACGCGGTGCTGCACGAGGGGCACGAGCTCGACGGCGTGCGCCTCCGCCCGCTGCCCATGCCCCAGCCGATGTACGGGCTCGCGATCGAGCTGAAGAACCACGCCGACGAGGCGAAGTTCAGCACCGCGCTGCACAAGCTGGCCGAGGAGGATCCGTCGCTGGTGCTCGAACGCATCGCCGCGACACGCCAGACCGTTTTGCGGGGCCTGGGCGAGCTGCACCTGCGCGTGACGCTGGAGAAGCTCAAGGACCAGTTCGGGATCGAGCTGATCACCTCGACGCCCAAGGTCGCGTACAAGGAGACGATCTCGGGCAAGGCCGAGGGGCACCACCGGCACAAGAAGCAGACGGGCGGCGCCGGCCAGTTCGGCGAGGTGTACCTGCGCGTCGAGCCTTTGCCCCAGGACCATCCCGAGGGCTTCGAGTTCGTCAACGCGACCGTCGGCGGTTCGATCCCGCGCCAGTTCATGCCCGCGATCGAGAAGGGCATCAGAAAGGCGCTGATCGACGGCGCCGTCGCGGGTTACCCGATGACCGGCGTGAAGGTCGAGGTCTACGACGGCAAGCACCACGCGGTGGACTCGAAGGAGGTCGCCTTCATCACCGCCGGCAAGAAGGCCTTCATCGACGCGGTGCGCAAGGCGCACCCGTCGCTGCTCGAACCGTTCGTTGTGGTCGAGGTGACGGCGCCCAACGACCACATGGGCGACCTCACCGGCGACCTGGCCAACCGGCGCGGGCGCGTGATGGACACCGAGGTCGGCGAGGACTTCTGCGTCATCACGGCGCAGGTGCCCCTGAGCGAGATGCAGCACTACGCGACGGAGCTGAAGTCCATGACCGCCGGCGCGGGTTCGTACACCATGGAGTACAGCCACGACGAGCAGACGCCCCCGCATATCCAGCAGGAGGTCATCGCGGCCTACCAGCCGCACGAAGATGAGGACTGATCGGGCCGGTTTGCCCCCGCACTTCGCAAAGGTTTGCGCACATTCCCGCTTGCACCGAGCCGCCGGGTCTGGTTGACTGGCGGAGCGGTCGGCGCGCGGTCCGGCCCCGGAGGTTTGCGGACATGGAAGGCCCGAAGAAGTTTCTGCCGACGGTCGTGATCGTGGTCTGCCTGCTCTTGGCGGGCGGGCTGCTCTACCGCTTTGTGCAGCAGGTGGCCGAGGCGGTCGAGCCCGTCGCGGGCACGGGCGCTCAGGCCACCCCCGCGCTCCACGCGGCGGCCAAGGCCGGCGACCTCGCCGAGCTGCGCCGGCTCTTGGGCGGTGGGGGCGACCCTGACCGCCCGCTCGAACAGGTCGCTGAAGCCCGGCGAGGCATGACGGCGCTGATGGTTGCGGCCGAGGCGGGGCGGGCCGAGGCCTGCCGCGAGCTGCTCAGGGCCGGCGCGAGGGCGAACGCGACGACGGCCCACAAGTGGACGGCGTTGATGTACGCCGCGGGGTGGGGCGGGGCGGAGACCGTCCGAGCCGTGCTTGAAGGCGACCCGGCGGTGAACGCACGCGGGCGCGACGACTGGACGGCGCTGCACTTTGCCGCGGCCAGAGGCTCGGCCGAGTCGCTGGATCTGTTGCTGACCGCCGGTGCGGACCTTTCGATCGAGAACCGGTGGGGGCAGAACGCGTTGATGCTCGCTGCGGGGTCGGGCAATCTGGCCAAGGTCGAGCGGCTGCTGCTGACCGACGCCCGCAGGCGGGTCGACCAGGCCGACCGCGAGGGGCAGACCGCCCTGCACCTGGCGACCGACGCCGGGGGCGAGGGGCTGGAGATCATGCTGGCGCTGCTGGCGGCCGGGGCGTCGGCGGACCCGGCGGATCGGCGCGGCGTCACCCCCCTGATGCGGGCTTGTGTGGGCGGCGATATCGAGCGCGTCCGATTACTGCTTGAGCGAGGCGCGGACCCCGACCGGGTCGACGAGAGCGGGCTTTCCCCGGCCGATTGGGCAAGGACACGAGACGACGAGCGGGTCGCCCCGATTCTGGCGGCTCTTGCGGGCGAGAACCCGTGACGGAAAGCCCAAACTGCCCTGTTGATATCCGTTGCAAAGGCGGCGGATCCGTGTACACTCTTTGCCAGTAAAGACCGGCCGATGGATCGGCCGATCGTTCCGACAGTCCTTCTCTTTGCGCCACGGACCCGGTGACCATGCAGCCTGTCGGCCCCGCCATCCCCTTCCAGATCGCCAGAGCCTACGGCCTGCCTCAGCAGCAGCCGCAGCGCGTCGCGCCCGAGCGGTCGACCGGTGTCGAGCGGGCGGGCGGCGATCGCGGCAGCCTGAGCAGGATCGGCAAGGCTGACGAGGCGGTGATGTTCCATCCCCAGGGCGGCTACAAGGCCAACCCGGGCGTGGCACGTCTCGTGGCGGCGAAGGTGCCCGGCTCGGTCGAGTTCGGTGCTGACGGGCCCCGCGTCGGGAGCGGGCTGTCGATCTATCGCAGTCCGGCGGATCGGAACGCCGCGGCGACGGGAGTCGACGCGGGCCGTCTGCTGGATGTCGACGCCTGAGCCCCCGAGCGGACGGGCCTGGTCCCGTCCAAGGTAATCATGGAGGACCGCCGATGACGCTCGCCGCGCCCGCGGAGCAGAGGACGCTTTCGCGCTTCTGGACGCTCGACCCCGCCGTCAATTTTCTGAACCACGGCTCGTACGGCGCTGCGCCGCGTGCGGTGCTTGATGCGCAGCAGCGCGTCATCGAAGAGATGGAGCGCGAGCCGGTGCGCTTCATGCTCGAGAAGATGCTGCCCTTGCTGGACGAATCGCGGGCGGAGGTGGCGTCGTTTGTGGGGGCGGCGCCCGATCGCCTCGCGTTTACGCCCAACGCGACGGTCTCGCTGGCGAGCATGCTCGCCTCGATCGACTTTCAGCCCGGCGACGAGGTGCTGATCAACGACCACGAGTACATGTCGCTGGCCAACGAGCTGCGGCGGCTGGAGAAGACGCGCGGGATCAGGGTCGTCGTCGCGCCCGTGCCCTTCCCGGTGAGCGGGCCCGACGAGGTCGCCGATGCCGTGCTGTCGAGGGCGACGGAGCGGACGAGGCTCGCGGTGGTCAGCCACATCACCAGCCCGACGGCGCTGATCCTGCCCGTCGAGCGGATCGTGCGCGAGCTGGCCGCTCGCGGCATCGAGACGATGGTCGACGGGGCGCACGCGCCGGGGGCGATCCCGCTGGATATCGAGTCGATCGGGTGCGCGTACTACGCGGGCGACCTGCACAAGTGGGGCTGCTCGCCCAAGGGCGCGGGGTTCCTGTGGGTAAGAGAGGACTTGGCTGATCGGTGCGAGCCGCTGGCTCTCTCGTCGCGGGCGGACACGCTGCCGGAGCACCGGCGGAAGCTGCACCACCTGTTCGACTATGTGGGCACGCGGGACTGCTCGGCGTGGATCGTCGCGGGCGAGGCGCTGCGCCATGTGGGGTCGCTGGTCGAGGGGGGCTGGCCCGAGATCATGCGCCGCAACCACGAGCTGGCGATCAAGGGGCGGAACATCGTCTGCGAGCTGGCCGGCCTTGAGCCGGGCGGCCCCGACGAGATGCACCCGGCGATGGCCGCGATGAAGCTGCCTCCGGCGACGAGGCAGCCGGCCAAGGACAGCATCACCGGCGACGATCTGTGGGACCGCCTGCTCGCGAGGGGCTTCCAGCAGCCGATCTGGACGCACCCCTTGAACGGTCTGCGGGCGATCCGGATCTCGGCGCACCTGTACAACAGCGAGGAGCAGTACAGGATGCTGGGCGAGGCGCTGCGGGAGGAGTTGGGGCGGTAAGGGGGAGACCCGACCCTTCGCTTCGCTCAGGGATCGGCGTCCAGGTTGCGGGGATCGCTCTTGGGATGTTCGCCCGGGCGAGACGCCCGGGCCACGATCGCTTGCGCGCCCCGCGTCATGCCCGCCGCTCGCTCCCTAGCGTTCGCTCCATGGCACACACCGACAGCCCGATCGTCACCCGCTTCGCCCCCTCGCCCACTGGGAACCTGCATGTGGGCGGGGCCCGCACGGCACTCTTCGCCTGGGCCATCGCCCAGCGAGCCAGGAACTCGGGGGCGGGCGGGCGGTTCGTTCTCCGCATCGAGGACACGGACCTGAAGCGGTCGAGCGAGGAGGCCAGCCGCGGCATCCTCGAAGACCTTGCCTGGCTCGGCCTGAGCTGGGACGACGGGCCGGAGTTTGAGTCGGGCGACACGCGTATCGGCGGGGACGAGCGGGGCGTCGGCCCCTTCTACCAGTCGCAGCGCAAAGACCTCTACGACGCGTTCGTGCAGCGCCTTGTCGACGCCGATCTCGCCTACCCCGCCTTCGACACGCCCGAGGAACTCGACGCGATGCGGGCGGAGGCGCAGGCCGCCAAGAAGACATTTGTCTACCGCAGGCCCGAGGGGTACGACCGCGACGCGATGCTCGAGCGTGCGGCGGCCGAGGAGCATGTGGTGCGATTTAAGATGCCGCCCGAGGCGGTGACGGTGCGCGACGAGGTGCTGGGCGATGTGACGGTGCCCTTCGAGGAGCTGGACGATTTCATCATCCGCAAGCGCGACGGCATGCCGACCTACCACTTCGCGGTGGTGGTCGACGACGAGCTGATGGGCGTGACGGATGTGGTGCGGGGGCAGGAGCATCTGAACAACACGCCGCGCCATGCGGCGTTGATCCGGGCGCTGCGGCACGAGGACGGTCGCGAGTTCCGGATGCCGCGGTTTGCGCACCTGCCGGTGATCGCGAATCCGGACAACTCGAAGATGTCCAAGCGCGACCGTGACAAGGCGGCCAGGGCCAAGTGCCGCGAGGTCGGCGTCGAGGCGCTGGTGCAGATCCACGGGCGGGTCGGCGTGGGCGAGGGCGACTTCCACGCGTGGCTGGAGGACAAGACGCGCCAGCTCCCCGGCGAGCCTCTGGAGCGGCTGGCGGCGGCGGTGGGGGTCGACCTGCCCGAGGTCGCCGTCGACGACTTCCGGCGTTCGGGCTACCTGCCCGAGGTGCTGCTGAACTACCTCGCGCTTTTGGGGTGGAACTCGGGCGAGAAGGACGACGAGGGCAAGAACATCGAGCGGTTTGACCTTGGTTGGTTCGTCGAGCGGTTCGAGCTGTCGCGCGTGGGCAAGGGGTCGAGCAAG
>REET01000105.1 GCA_007694925.1 Phycisphaerales bacterium
TCAGCTCGTGCTGTGAAGTGTCGGGTTAAGTCCCTTAACGAGCGCAACCCCTATCGCTAGTTGCCAGCGGATAATGCCGGGGACTCTAGCGAGACTGCCGGTGTCAAACCGGAGGAAGGTGGGGATGACGTCAAGTCCTCATGGCCCTTATGTCCAGGGTGGCAAACGTGCTACAATGGCGTGTACAGAGCGACGCGAGATCGCAAGATGGAGCAAATCGCAAAAAGCACGCCCCAGTTCGGATTGCAGGCTGAAACTCGCCTGCATGAAGTCGGAATCGCTAGTAATCGGAGATCAGCCACGCTCCGGTGAATACGTTCCTGAGCCTTGTACACACCGCCCGTCACGTCATGGAAGCTGGGAGCGCCCGAAGTCACCACGGTTCAGTGGTGCCTACGGTGAGACCGGTGACTGGGACGAAGTCGTAACAAGGTAGCCGTAGGAGAACCTGCGGCTGGATCACCTCCTTTCTAAGGGATTTCCTTAGACCCGGCCCGGCCGAAGCATCGGTGAACGATGCCAAGCCACGCGGAGCGATCCGCACCGGGTACAAGTGAGCGCACTCTCGTCCGCCATCCCACCGGAGCAATCCGGGGCGGATAGCCGTTCGGTAACGAACGACTAAAGATTTTCCCGACTGCCTGCATTTTAAAAGGCCTGTCCCTCACGGGATGGGCCTTTTTGTTTTTGTGGGTGTCGGGAGCAGGGCGTGGGGTGTGGGGCGCCCGCCTGCGGCGGGCGAAAGGGTCGAGCAGGAGATCAGGCGAGCAGGCGAAAAGCCGTCAGAGGTCGTCCTGCGGCTCGAAAGTCGGAAATGGGGCGTCCATCCCCTCCACTGCCGCGGGGGCGAGGTATTCGCAGACCTCGTCAAACTTCGCCCACATCGCCAGCACCTCGGGATCTCCGTGAGCCCGGTCGATCGCCTCGCGGCTGACCCACTCAGAGAGCTCGAACAGCGTGCCGTCGGCGGCCTTGAGGACCAGGTGCTCGCGCTCGGTCAGGTACCCGAGGCGGCGCATGATCGGCGGCCGCTCGCGGATCAACGCCCGGAGCTCCTCCTCCCGCCCCGGCCTGGGGCGGTACACGGCCATGCTGATGACGCCCATGGTCCGGAGCTTACCTGATCCGCTGAGGTGCCCCCCCTCTTCACGCACCAGCCAGCCCGTTCGCCCGGGCGAGACGCCCGGGCCACGGTCTTTGAGGTAATTCCGAAGCGCAGCGGTCGACCCGACCCTTCGCTCCGCTCAGGGGTCGGCGTCCAGGTCTCGTTGATCTGTTGCGGGTTTATGCCGCGCCGGAGGCGGGGTCTCTGGGTGTGCGGCGCTTTTCGTGGCGGATGATCTCGCCGGTGACGAGGTAGACGACATCTTCGGCGATGCCGGCCATGAGGTCGCCGACGCGTTCGAGCTCGCGTCCGATGCGGTAGACCAGCATGCCGAAGGGGACCTGGTCCGGGTCGGCCTGCATGAGCTGGGTGGCCTCGCGGAAGAGCTGCTTGTCGAGGGCGTCGATGGTCTTGTCGCCGGCGACGATGGCGCGTGCGGCGTCGACATCTTCGTCGAGCACGGCGCGGAGCAGGCCGTGGCACAACAGGGGGACGCGCTGGCCGAGTTCCTGCAGGGCGGTGGGCCATGTGGGGCACTGGCCGCGCGGCGTGTCCTCGGCGATCTTGACAGTGAGCTTGGCGATGGAGGAGGCGTGGTCGGCGACGCGCTCGGCGTCGGTGTTGACACGGAGGATGAAGGCGAGGACGCGGAAGTCGCGGGCGACGGGCTGCTCGAGGGTCATCAGGCGGTAGCACTGCTCCTCGATGGCGACCTCTTCGTCGTCGATGCGGTCGTCACGCCGTCGGATGGAGCGGGCCTCGTCGGCGTCGAGGCGCCAGAGGGCGTCCAGGGCCCGTTCGAGCATGTCGGTGGCCATGGTGGCCTCGCGGATGAGACGACGCTTGAGGGCGCTGAGCTTGGCGTCGAAGCCGCCGCGGTTGGAGCCGGCGGCGCTTCTGGAGGCCTTCGGGTTGTCGGGGTCGATGTACTGCATCCCGCTCTGTCCTTCCGGGCGATCTGGAGCTCCGCCCCGCCCGCTACCGGGATCGTCTGTTCGGTTTGATCCCGGGTCTATCGGCCCGATGCCGCCCGTTTCTGGAGGGATCGGCCCGGGGCCATCCGGTATTCATACGCAGACAGAAGCGTGTCGGCACGGGGTTCTCTGAATCTTTACGGCTCGATGCGGATTTCGGTCGGGTAATCAGGCACCCTGTTCGGGTTGCCGCCCAGAAACCGAGCCGAATCGTGTCCGCAGAATTCGGATCAGGGTGTCGGGTTCGAGGTAGCTCTCGGGGGGTCTGAAGTAGATCTCGCTGAGCTTCTCGCCCGAAGCGGGGGGCAGGACGCGGACACTGCCCTTGGCGTCGGCGAGGGCCGCGGCGACCGGCGCCGGGCTCTCGGCCCGCACGACAATGTCGCGCTCTTTGAGCGTGACCGAGCGGACGCCCAGGGCGTTGGCGAGGACGCGGAGCTCGGCGAGTTCGAGGAGTCGGAGGACGGCGGTCGGGGGCTGGCCGTAGGCCTGGCGGAGGTCTTCGGCGAGGCTTTCGAGCTCCGCTGCGTTTGCGGCGGTGGCGAGGCGTCGGTAGGCCTCCATGCGCCTGGCGTCGCTGGGGATGTAGGGGCGTGGAATGGTGCCGCCGCGACCGATCTCGATCGAGACGGTGTTGGCCTTGACGGGCTCGGGCTCGGCCTTGAGCTCTCTGACGGACTGTTCGAGCAGGCGGCAGTACATGTCGTAGCCGACGGCGGCGATGTGGCCGGACTGCTCCGGGCCGAGGAGGTTGCCGGCGCCGCGGATCTCCAGGTCGCGCATGGCGATCTTGAAGCCGGCGCCGAGCATGCTGAACTCTTCGATGGCTTTGAGGCGGCGTTTGGCGACATCGCTGAGGCCTGTGTGGGCGGGGAGGAGGAGGTAGCAGTAGGCGCGGTGCTTGTAGCGCCCGACGCGGCCTCGGAGCTGGTGGA
>REET01000020.1 GCA_007694925.1 Phycisphaerales bacterium
GCGATCGTCGCCGGGTTGCGGGGGTCGTCCTCGGGGATGCCGGCCTCGACCTTGCCGACGAGGTCGGCGCCGACGTCGGCGGCCTTGGTGTAGATGCCGCCGCCCACGCGGGCGAAGAGGGCCTGCGTCGAGGCGCCCATGCCGAAGCTGAGCATGACGGTCGTCAGCACGCGGAGGTCGAAGTCGGTGAAGGCGTTGAAGACGAGGAACCAGAAGGAGACGTCGAGCAGCGCCAGGCCGACGACGATCAGGCCCATGACGGCGCCGGAGCGGAACGCAACGGTCAGGCCGTCGTTGAGCGACTCCTTGGCGGCGAAGGCCGTACGCGCCGAGGCGTTGGTGGCCATCTTCATGCCGAACCAGCCGCAGAGGCCAGAGAGCAGGCCGGCGACGGGCACGCCCAGCATGGTCCAGATCGACTGGAGGCCGAGGGCGTACATGATGCCGAGAAAGACGACGAGCACGACGAAGACCGCCGCGACGACCTTGTACTGCCGCACCAGGTAGGCCATCGCGCCGTCGCGAACGGCCTGGGCGATGCGGACCATCTCAGAGTCGCCCTCAGAACGCTGCATGACGGACTTGCTGAACACAACGGCCATCACCAACGCTGCGATGCCGCCGAGCGGACCGAGCGCATACGGCCACCAAGGAAAGTCTGTCATTGATGCCAGAATCATCCCCGCCATGGTGCTATGTCTCCGTGAGAGATGGGGACCGGCGGTCCCATCGGTTGTGGTGCGGGCAGCGGGGGCCCGGCCTGGATCCGGCCGGGGCGCCTGCCGATCGTTACAAACGCCGCCGCTGTGGGCGGCAAGCATAGCACCCGCAAACTTGCTGGGGGACTTGTGCGCAGCACGATCGGGACCGATCAGGATCGGGCCGGGTTGTGCGCAGATCGGCGCAGCAAAAAACCGGCTAGGGATAGCCGGTTTTGGGGATTGTGTTCGATGCCGCGCCGGGGGAAATCCCCCGGATCAGGCGGGGTTCAGCCCCGCTTGGTCTCGGCGCGGATGCGGCGGTTCTGCGCCTTGCGGGCGGCGCGCCGACGGCGCTCAGAAGGCTTCTCGAAGAACTCCTTCTTCTTGATGTCCTTGGTCAGACCCTCTTTCTCGCAGAGCTTCTTGAACCTGCGGAGCATCTGGTTGACATCTTCGCCGCCGCGAGACTTGATCCGGATCGCCATGAGCACTCCCGTTATCCACGCCCGTTGTTCGGGCGATCATTCGTCGTTGCAGGCCCCGGCACTCGGCGCGGGGCTGACTTACAGAACACCCTCGCCGAAGCGGGGTCCCGATTGAAGGCCCCGAGCCCGGCTGGATCAAGCTCCGGCCGGATCAAGTCCGCCGGGGCGTGCCCCGACCCCGGCCCCGGCCAACGATCCTTGGTCTCGACCTCCGCAACCGGCACCGGCGCAGGCTGGCGAAGAAAGCCCAAGGCCGGCGATATCCCAGAGCACCGGCGCAGGCCGGCAATGAAAACCCAATGCTGCTCATCGACGCGTTCAATGTCCTCCACGCCACCGGCGTCCTCCCCGAACATCTGGCCGGGTTGGAGCTGCCCGGTCTGGCGGCGCTGGCCGAGCAGTCGCGCTACGCCGGGCGGCCGGTGACCTTCGTCTGCGACGGGGTCCGCCCCGGGGCCGGGCACGCCGGGCCCAGCGCGGCCCGGATCGGGGCCTCCAGCGTCCTCTACGCCGGGGGCGGGCGCGAGGCGGACGCCGAGATCGAGAAGATCATCGGGAGCTCCAGTTTCGCCGCCCGCCTGCTGGTCGTCAGTTCGGACAACCGAATCCGCAAGGCGGCGAGGCGGCGGGGGGCCGCGTGGATGAAGAGCGAGGCCTTCCTGAAACAGCTCGCCGAGGACGCCGAGCGAGGCCGCCCCGAGCCGCTCCCCTCGTTCGTCCACGAGATCCCGCTCTCGCCGGCGGAGGTGGGGCACTGGCTGGAGGTCTTCGGGATGGAGGCGGGGTCGGCGCCCGACGCCGTGCGCAACAGCGGGGGAAGTGGCGGCGGCGATGCGGCCTCGCCCCTGCCGACGCTGAAAATCGGCGACGCCGAGCACGACTTCGATCGCGCGGGCGACGCCGAAGCAGAACAGCGAGCGTCGGGCGAGGCGACGCCCGAGCCGCCGTCGTCGGAGGCCCGCCGCAGGCCTCGCGGCATGCGCCCGAAACAGACGGAGACGAGGCAGCCAGCGGAGCAACCTGCCGAAGAGCCGCGGCAGGAAACGGACGGCCCGGAGCGCCCCGCTCCGCCGCGCGATGCGCAGAAGCAGAAGGACATCGACGACGAGGCGCTGCGCAAGCTCTTGCAGGACAAGGACTTGGAAATCGACCCCGACGATCTGGACATGCGCCGGTGGTTGAGCGGGGGCGGGTAGCATGCGACCAGTACCGTGGAAGTTCGCTTCGCTCATTCAGATCATCGTGCTCGCGCTCGCGTTGGGTGGCTGCCAACGAAAGCTCGTGTTCGAGTCTTTTCCGCCGGTGGCGGTATTGACGCCGATGGAGCGCACCGGGACCGGTGGCGCACGAACAACCGGTCTGGGCCAGGGGGTCTGGGTCGGCAATCGCGTGCTGACCGCAGCGCACAACATCTGGCGCAGCGAGGGCGGATGGATTTCCGAATTGATGATGCACGGCGGCGCTTCAGGCGGTTCAGAACGGCTTCGGATCCGATCGCTGCGCACCGGGGCGCCGGACCTCGATCCGGATCGACTGGTCGAGCTTCAAGGTGTTGAGCACGATTGGGCGGCGTTCGAGGTCGATGCGAAGGGCCCGCGGGGCACGCGCATGCTCGTGGCCGACGCGATCGTGCGGCCGGGCGACGAACTGATCGTCGCCGGATGGGAGTTGGAAGAAGAGGGGCGTACGGAGAGCACAGCAACGCTCCGCATGTGGCGGGCCACGGCCGTTCGGGTTCTTCAGGAGCGAGATGTTCCCTTCGAGTTGCCCGAAGGCGTGTTCGCGATCAGTATCCGCCTGGAAGGGGAGATTGGCCCACGGGAAGGAT
>REET01000019.1 GCA_007694925.1 Phycisphaerales bacterium
ACGGGGCGCGACCATCGCGCCACCGTGCACAAGGGATCGGCCGGTCGTGAACGCATAAACAGCGTACGGGCCGCATACGGGCCCGAGTGCGGCAAATACGGATCAGGTTGCGCAGGGGGATGCCGCAATCCCGGGGCTTCCACCGGCATGGCGACGCCCAGCCGGGGGATCACGCTCCACAGATCTGTGGAATTGATCGGGCGTCCGCAGCAACAAGCATCGCGCTGCAACCCCTCAAAGTCGTAAAAAAGAACGCGACGCCCGCACAAGCCGTGCGTCGTCGCGTTCATGAATACCTTATCGACAAGTCCTGAACAATCAGTCCTTCGCCGCGGCCCCGACCGTCATCTTCACCGGCACGAAGGAGCGCTCGACACGGTCCTCAAACTCGTCGCGGAACTTGTTCATGATCGTCCGCAGCGACCAGTTGTTTCCGTCGGCGAGGCCGCAGATCGTCGTCCCAGGCATCGAGCCCATGCTCGTCGCCACCTCCAGCGCCAGGTCGAGGTCCTTGGTCTTGCCGTTGCCCTCCTCGATGCGGCAGAGCAACTGGTAGAGCCACCCCGAGCCCTCGCGGCAGGGCGTGCACTGCCCGCACGACTCGTGCTTGAAGAACCTCGCCACATTCCGCGCCACCGCGACCATGTCCGTGTCCTCGTCGAACACCGTCGGGCAGGCCGTGCCCAGCCCCAGCACGTTGTACTTCCGCCCGATGTCGAAATCGAGCTCCGCGTCGTACTGGTCGGTGCCGAGCACGCCCATCGAGACGCCCCCGGCGATCGCGGCCTTGTACTTCTTGCCGCCCCGCATGCCCCCGCAGTACTCCTCCACCAGCGTCCGCAGCGGGATGCCCAGCTCCAGCTCGAACACGCCCGGGTCGTTCACATGCCCCGACACGCCGATCAGCTTGGTCCCGAAACTCGGCGGCCCGCCCACCGTGCTCTCGACACCCTGCTTGCAGAACCACTCGTGCCCGTTCTCGATGATGCTCGGCAGGTGGCAGAGCGTCTCGACATTGTTGATCACCGTCGGCTTGCCGAAGAGGCCCTTGACCGCCGGGAAGGGCGGCTTGATCCGGGGCCAACCCCGCTTGCCCTCCAGCGATTCGAGCAGACCAGTCTCCTCGCCGCAGATGTACGCCCCGGCGCCACGGTGCACATAGCAGTCCACCTTGAACCGCTGGCCCGCCGTGTTCGCGTCGGAGTTGATCAGGCCCTTCTCGCCGAAGATCCCGTGCTCGTACGCCTCGGCGATCGCCTTCTCGAGCACATGCGCCTGGTGGTGGTACTCGCCCCGGATGTAGATGTACGCCCGGTCGAGGCGGCACGCGTAGCAGCAGATCGCGATGCCTTCGAGCAGCAGGTGCGGATCGAAATCCATCAGCAGCCGGTCCTTGAAGGTCCCCGGCTCCGACTCGTCGGCGTTGATCGCCAGGTACCGGTGGAACCCGTCCACGCCCGGGACCTGCCCCTCCTCGACCTTGGGCAGGAAGGTCCACTTCACCCCCGTCGGGAAGCCCGCGCCCCCGCGCCCGCGCAGCACCGACTTCTTCACCGACTCGGTGATGTCGTCGGGCGCCATCGTCAGCGCCTTGCGCAGCCCCTCGTACCCCCCGGTCTTGACATACTCGTCGTACCCGACGATGTGCCGGTCCTTGAGGTCGCCGAAGGGCCTAGTCGGGATCCGCTGGGTCAGGATCCCGCGTCCGCCCATGTTCTCGGTAAACAGCCGCCGATCAGCCATGCTCTGGGTCCGTTTCTCAAGGCCGACGCCCGGCCGCCGGCGCCGGACGAATGAATCCACCAAACCCGCAACGCCTTCGGCGCTCGCGGGAGCCGGATTCTAGGGGACAAACGCCCCGCCGAGAGCGGCCCCTCACTCCTCCCGCGGCTTCTCCACCTCGATCTCCTCGATCACCGTCCGACGGAGCGTCACCTTCCCCCCCTCCGTCTCCCGCTCCTCCTCCTCAACCGTCCGCGAGACCTCCCGACGCTCCGTCGACGAGACATCCGTCTTCACCGCCTTGGCGATGTGACCCACAAACTGCCCCAGCGATCGCATCAGCCCGGCCATCAGACACCGAATCCCGCAAGACCTGAGGCACTGGCGGCTCGCCCGCCAGTGTGCTCGCGCCACTTCCCTCGTGCCACCGACCTCGGCTCGGCGAGGTCGGTGCCCCGGACACACACCTTCGCGGCCAGCACCCAACCGCACCGACCTCTTTCAGAGGTCGGTGGCACGGGCGCGCAATCCACCCGGAACACTGGCGGACAAGCCGCCAGTGCCACATCAGTGATGCCCGCCCGCCTTCTTCGCCTCGTCCAGCAACCCCGGGATATCTCCCGGCTTGACAAACTCGTGCAAAGTCTCGTCGATCAGCACCGCCGGCGCCCCGCCACACGCCCCGAGGCATTCGAGCTCGACCAGCGTGAACTCGTCGTCGTCGGTCGTCTCGCCCACCTCGATCCCCAGGTGCTTCATCACCGCTTGCGTGATCTCCGGCTGCCCGCAAAACTCGCACGCGATCGAGCGGCAGACCGCCACCGTGTGCTTGCCCTTCGGCCGCAGCCAGTACTCCTCGTAGAAGCTCGCCGTATCCAGCACCTCCGCCGGCGGCAGCTCCAGCACCCCCGCGATCTCCAGCATCGCCTGGTGCGGCACCCACCCGTACGCGTGCTGGATCATGTGCAACGCCGGCAGCAACGCCCCGTGCTTGGTCTCGTACCGAGGCAGGATCTTCCCCGTCAGCTCCTCACGCATCGCCTCGGTCAGGTAAGGCTCGTCGCGCTTGGAGATCTTCGTGGTCGCCGAGGGCTTCGTGATCCAGGCCATGTCCGAGCCGTCCTCCGATGAGCGTGCGTCGCCACGGCCCAAGGCTCACCACGCAAACGGGAACCGGCCGGGGCTGAACAGTACGCCCTCCTCGTTGCCCGGGAGGTCCGTGTGGCTCACGAAACGCCCCGTCGCAGGGTCTCGCTCCACCGACCCCCGCCGAGGCGT
>REET01000018.1 GCA_007694925.1 Phycisphaerales bacterium
AGAGCGGGATCGCGTGGACGATCCTGCGTTCGAGCCTGGTGCACGGGCCCGACGGCGAGTTCGTCCAGATGGTGCGGGGCTGGGTCACCGGCAAGGCGGCGCCGCATGTCTTCATTCCATACTTCCAAAGGCTCGAGTCGGGGCCGCCGATCCCCGGGCTGGGGAAGATGAGCGACGCGAAGATCGCGCCCGTCGCGGTCGAGGACTTGGCGTGGGCGATCGGCGAGAGCCTCGATCGCAAGGCGGCCGAGGGCGAGGTGTACAACATCACCGGCCCGGAAGAACTGACGATGCCCGAGCTGATCAAGCTCTTCCAGGAGCGCGTGCCCCTGGCCAAGAAGGGCCTCAGGATGATCCCCTTGCCCGATAAGGCCGGCGCGATGGTGGCGAAGGCCGCCAGGCTGACCGGCCTCCAGCACGCGCTGCCCTACGACGAGGGGATGGCGCTGATGGCCGGGGAAGACACGACCGCCGAGCCGGTCAAGGCGCGCGAGCACCTTGGGTTCCGTCCCCGCCCGTTCCGGGCGACCGCCGAGGCCTACGCGCCGAAGCTTTGATCTCATCGCACACGCCCTTTCCCGGGCGTCGAGAGGCTCCATGCCGCTGCAATACGAGAAGAGACTTCTCTCCCACCTCCGTCACGACGACTACCGCCCGCAGCACATCGTGCAGATCGCGCGTGAACTCCGGATCGAGGATGTCGAGGACTTCGGGCGTGCCGTCAAGGAACTGGCCGAGCGGGGCGTCGTCTCGCTCGACGATTCGGGCAAGGTCGAGCTCCCGTCGCTGGACGACCAGGGCGGCGAGATCGTCGGGATCTTCCGGGGATCGGCCAAGGGATTCGGCTTCGTCGTTCCGGATTCGACGACACGCGAGGGGGATGTCTTCGTCCCGCCCCGCGACACGCTCGACGCGATGACGGGCGACCGTGTCCGCGTCGAGCTCCGGCGCGACCACGGGCGTGAGAAGAGCGGCGCCCACCAGGGCAAGCAGTTCACAGGACGCGTCGTCGAGATCCTCGAACGCAAGAGAACCACATTCTCCGGCGAGGTCTACAAGCAGGGCGAGCAGTGGCTCGTGCAGCCCGACGGCAAGCTGCTGACCGACCCGATCGTCGTCCGCGACGCTGAGGCGAAGAACGTCAAGCCCGGCGACAAGGTCATCGTCGACATCACCGAGTTCCCCGAGGGCGACTACCTGCCCGAGGGCGTGATCAGCAAGGTGCTCGGCGAGGCGGGCCAGCCCGATGTCGAGACGCAGGCGGTCATCCTCGCCCACGGGCTCCCCGGCGAGTTCGAGGACGAGGTGCTCGACAACGCCCGCGAGGTCACCCGCGCCTTCGAGCTCGATGTCGAAAAGTTCGAGCAGGACGGCAAGCTCGAAGGGCGCGAGGACCTGAGCGAAGAGTTCATCTTCACCATCGACCCCCCCGACGCCAAGGACTACGACGACGCGATCAGCATCCGGCGCCTGCCCGACGGCGGGTGGGAGCTGGGCGTCTACATCGCCGATGTCGGACACTTCGTCGAGCACGGCTCGCCTCTTGACAAAGAAGCCCGCGAGCGGGGCAACAGCGTGTACCTGCCCCGCCTGGTCATCCCGATGCTGCCCGAGCTTTTGAGCAACGGGATCTGCTCGCTGCAGGAGCGCGTGCCGCGCTTCGCCAAGGCGGCCTTCGCCACCTACAACAAGAACGGCGAGGTGACCGCCGAGGGCGTGCAGAGCGTCATCATCAACAGCGCCAAGCGCCTGACCTACCTCGAAGCGCAGGCCCTGATCGACGGCGACCCCGAAGAGGCCAAGAAGCACGCCAAGACCGAGCCGAACTACACGCCCGAACTGCTCGAAGCGCTGAAAGAGGCCGACAAGCTCGCGCGGGCGATCCGCGGGCGGCGCGAGCGACAGGGCATGATCTCGCTGGAGCTGCCCGATGTCGAGCTGATCTTCGACGAGAACGGGCGCGTGATCGACGCCGAGCCCGAGGACGACGCCTTCACGCACACGATCATCGAGATGTTCATGGTCGAGGCGAACGAGATCGTCGCCCGGCTGTTTGAGTCGATGAGTGTCCCGCTCCTGCGCCGCGTGCACCCCGAGCCGACGCCCGGCGACACCGAAGACCTGCGCAAGGCGGCGACCGTCGCGGGCTACAAGATCCCCAAGAACCCGACGCGTGACGAGCTGCAGTCGCTCCTGAACGCGACGCGGGGCACCCCCGCCTCGCGCGCGGTGCACATGGCCGTGCTGCGCACGCTCACCAAGGCCGAGTACTCGCCCGCCCTCATCGGCCACTTCGCGCTGGCCAGCGAGGCGTACGCCCACTTCACCAGCCCGATCCGGCGCTACCCCGACCTGACGGTGCACTGGGCCCTGTCGGAGTACCTCGAACGCACCAAGAACGGGAGCAAACGCCCCAGAGACAGCAAGGAACGCAAGAACCTCGGGCGCGAGCTGCGCGACAGCGAACGCTGCCTCGACCTCGAAGACCTCGTCACCCTCGGCAAGCACTGCTCGGGCACCGAGGAGCGCGCCACCGAGGCCGAACGCGAGCTGCGTCAGTTCCTCGTGCTCCAGCTCCTGGCCGACAAGATCGGAGAGGTGTACGACGCGGTGGTGACCGGCGTCTCGCCCCGCGGCGTCTTCATCCAGCTCAACAAGTTCCTCTCCGACGGGCTGATCAAAACCAGCGACCTGCCCGGGGATGTCACGCGCGGGGGCCAGCGCCCCAACTGGAAGATCGACAAACGCAGCGGCGCCCTCGTCGACGCCAACAGCGGACGCTCGTTCAACATGGGCGACTCGGTCCGCGTCTCGATCGCGGCGGTCGACCTGGCCAAGCGCCAGCTCGAAGTCGTCATCGACGACCCCGAGTCCCGGGCCGCGGGCAAGGCCAAGGGCATCGCGGGCCTGAAGCTCGGCGACGGGGCCGACCTCGGCGGGCTGGCCGTCGGGGGCGGCGCGGGCTTCAAAACCCCCGGCGCCGTGCG
>REET01000245.1 GCA_007694925.1 Phycisphaerales bacterium
AGAAGTCGTCGGCGTCGATCACGCCGTCGTTGTTGAAGTCGGCGCGCAGGTCGCCGGCGGCGAAGAGCTGCAGGAAGAGGAAGAAGTCGTCTGCGTCGACGACGCCGTCGGCGTTAAGGTCCGGCGGGCAGGCGGGGACCTCGATGGTGAGGACTGCGGTGTTGGCGGCCTCGGAGAGGATGTTGGGGAAATTGGGCTCGGTTGTGGGGTTGACCCAGAGCCCTGCCCACGAGCCGCCGTCGTCGAGGATGTCCTGGATCTGCGAGGTCACGACGAACTCGAACTCGAAGAATGTGTCGATCGGGGGCTGGTACTGGCCTGTCCCGACGATTGTCGCGCCGGGGTCGAAGTCGTCGAGGGTGGCCTGGCCGTCGCCGGCGTAGATGCCGAACTCGAACGCCCGAACGCCGACATCGAAGGCGTTGTTGACGCTGACCCGCCCGCGGATGGTCGCGGAGAGGACGGTCTGGCCTGCGAACTGGGAGATGTCGTACTCCTGGATCGCGCGGTCCTCGTCCTGCACGCGCTGGCGGATCAGGCCGGAGAAGCTCGCGGGGCTGATGGCGATGATGTCGCCGACGCCGTTCTTGTTGCTGTCGCGGATCGAGGCGGCGACATTCGGGGGCGTGAGCTCGACGGGCTGGGCCGAGACGACGCCGCTCGCTGCAAGAACGGACAGGCAGATGGTGATACGGAACATCGGGGGCTCCTCCTCGGGGCTGCGCCGCGCGACATGGAGGAACATCGCTCCAGCCCGCACGACGGACCCGGACAGGCTACCGAACACCCGGGCCCGGCACAAGGGAGAATCCTGCGATGGCGACGAGTCCCCCGCGGCTTCAGCCGAACGCCTTCTTGTAGTCGGCCAGAAACTTCTCCAGCCCGGTGTCGGTCAGCGGGTGGGCGAGGAGCTGGCGGATGACGCTGAAGGGGAGCGTCGCGACATCGGCGCCGGCGAGCGCGCAGTCAACCATGTGCTTGGGGTGGCGGATCGAGGCGGCGAGGATCTTGGTGGTGAAGCCGTAGTTCTCGTAGATCTGGCGGATCTGGTGGATGAGGTCCATGCCGTCGTGGGAGATGTCGTCGAGGCGGCCGATGAAGGGGCTGACGAGGTAGGCGCCGGCCTTGGCGACAAGCATGGCCTGCATGGGCTGGAAGCAGAGGGTCATGTTCGTGCGCGTGCCCTCGTCCGAAAGCGTCTTGCACGCCTTGAGGCCCGCGGGGGTGATCGGGAGCTTGACGACGATGTTCGAGGCGATCTTGGCGGCCTCGCGCCCCTCCTTGAGCATGCCGTCGTAGTCGGTCGCGATGACCTCGGCGGAGACGGGGCCCCGGACGACCTCGCAGATCTCGGCGAGGCGTTTGTGGTAGTCGACGCCCTCTTTGGCGATGAGGGACGGGTTGGTGGTCACGCCGTCGAGCACGCCGAGATCGTGGGCTTCCCTGATCTCGTCGATGTTGGCGGTGTCGATGTACAGCTCCATCGGGCGGCTCCGTGGTCTGGGCCGGGCGTCGCGCCGGCCTGTTGTCGTGGGCTTGGGGGGGGGATTCGCGGCGGTTCAGGCGGACCGCTCGGCGTTCTTTTCCTTGCGGATCTCGTCGAGTATCGGCTTGAGCTTACGCCGCATGATCTTGCCCGTCGGGTTGCGGGGCAGCTCTTCGATCCGGTGGATCTCGCGGGGGACCTTGTAGCCGGCGAGGCGTTCGCGGCAGAAGGACCGGAGTGCCGAGGCGTCGAACTCGGCGTCGTCTTCGAGCTCGACGAAAGCGACGGGCACCTCGCCCCGCGAGCCGTCGTCGACGCCGATCACGCCCGAGGCCTTGACGCTCTCGTGCTTGTTGAGCACCTCCTCGATCTCGCGGGGGAAGACATTCTCACCCCCGACAATCAGCATCTCCTTGAGACGCCCGGTGATCGAGAGGTAGCCCTCGGCGTCGACTCGACCGATATCGCCGGTGCGGAACCAGCCCTGATCGTCGAAGGTTTCGTCGGTCTCTTCGGGCATGTTGTGGTAGCCGGCGAAGATGTTCGGCCCCTTGAGGCGGATCTCGCCGTCGCGCCCCGGGGGGAGCTCCCGCCCGGACTCGATGTCGATGATCCGCTGACGCACGCCGGGCAGGGGCTTGCCGACGGTGCCCTGCTTGGCGGCGCCGGGGTGGTTGACATGGGTGACCGGGGAGGTCTCGGTGAGCCCGTAGCCCTCGAAGATCGGCTTGGCGTAACGCTCCTCGAACTTGTCGGCGACGGCTCTGGGCAGGGGCTCGCCCCCGGAGATGAGCGCCCTGAAGCTCTTGAAGTCTTCGGGCCCGGCGTCCTTGACCGAGAGCAGCGCGTTGTACATCGAGGGGATGCCGACAAAGACGGTCGGCCGGTGCTCGCGGAACGCGGCGACGATCTTGTGGGGCACGAAGCGCGGCGCAAAGACGACGCGGATGCCGAGGCTCATGGGCATGAGCGTCAGGCATGTGAAGCCGAAGGAATGGAACTGGGGCAGCACGCCGAACATGCAGTCGTTCTTGTCGAGGTCGATGCCCTCGCGGACCTGGTTGATGTTGGCGTTGATGTTGGCGTGGGTGAGCTTGACGCCCTTGGGCAGCCCGCTGGTGCCGCTGGTGTAGAGGAAGGCGGCGACCTCGTCGTCCTCGGCCCTCTTGGGCCAGCGGGGCTCTGGGAAGCTCTTGAAGTCGATGTCTTCAAGGAAAGCGAAGGTGTCGCACTCGGGGGTGTAGCCCATGAAGTCGAGCATCGGGCGGGCGGTGAGGATGATGTCCGTCCCGCAGTCGCCGATGACATGCTTGAGCTCGTCGCGCGAGAGCAGGAAGTTCAGGGGCACGACCGTTCGCCCGAGCATCCATGCCGCCAGCGCGCAGATCGGGAACGCCCCGCTGGAGGGGAACATCGTCGCGACGGTCGGGGTCGAGGACCGCTTCTCGATCAGCGAAGCGACATGCATCGCCGCGACGAGGATCTCGGCGCCCTTGTACGAACGCCGGTCGTCGGTCGCGACCACGCGGGTCGGCGACGCCAGCAACCTCTTGATGATCGACCAATGCACACTCACGCGGGATTACCTCGCCTTCGGCGGCTCAAGGGAGAACGATCGGACCGTGTAATCTATCGCCCGTGACGACCCCACGCGGGCCCGCCGACGCCGATTCTCACGAACACGACCCGACCCTCGCCGGCCCGAAGCACGAAACCCTTCGCCCCCGCCCGCGTAAACTCTGGTGAGCGGCACCCGCCCGCGGACCCCCGCATCTGTCCGCAACGACGCCGGCAGCCGCCACGGGAGCAGACCATGACCCCCCATCGCCCGATCCTCTCCGCAGTCTGCGGCGTCGTCTGCCTGCTCGCTCTTCCCGCCTTCGCGACGCCCGCAGAAGGCCGGGCCGGGTCCAACCGGGCCGCCGACTCGTCGGGCCACGCCAAGCCCTCCGGCGCGATCATGCCCGCCTGGATGACGCAGGAGGTCCACAACACGCCCGAGCGAGAAAAGGCGATCTACCGGCGCGAGCGGCTGGGCCACGACGAGTTGGAGCGGGAGATGCGCCGGATGCGCTTCGAGTTCTTCCGTACCGGCACGCCCCCGGCCGTCCGCGAAGTGGGCATCAGCCGCGCACGCAAGATGGCCGACCCGGAGAACTACCCGGTGTGGGAGAAGGTCTTCGGGCGAGACCGCCTCGAAGTGCGGCGGATCGTGCTGGACGAGCTGGCGTCGATGGAGAGCCAGGAGGCCGACGCCGTGCTGGCGTGGGCGGCCCTGCGCGACCGGGACGAGCGGTACCGCGCCGTCGCCGAGTCGCTGCTGCAACGACGACTCGCGAGCCAGAGCGAGACGCCGGTCGCGATCATCGACCTGCTCGGGCGCGACCTGCTCTCCAGCCGCGACGAGCGCCGGATCTCGCGTGCCGCGGCTCTCGCCGACAGCCTGAACATCGCGGGCCTGATCCCCCACCTCATCGCGGCGCAGGTCAGCGGCCAGAGCGCCGGCGGCGAGGCGCAAGAGCGCGGGGCGTTGGCCTGGATCCTCGTCGGACGCCAGCGCGCGTTCATCAGCGACCTGACCCCTGTCGTCGCCGATGCGACCGTTGCCTTCGACCCGACGCTGAGCGTGATCACCGATGGCGTGATGATCCGTGTCTTCGACGCGCATGTTTTCACCTACCGAACCGAGGTCCACCGCTCGCTGACGGGCCTCTCCTCACGCCTCTGGGGCAAGAGCACCTCGCGACTCGGCTACGACCAGCAGGCCTGGGCCGACTGGTACCTCGACGAGTTCCTCCCCGCGATGGACGCGAAGACGGAGAAACTGGGCGGATAGGCGGCTGAATCCCTCACCCGGTCGCGATCACCGACGCGATCGCCGTGGTTCCCGTGTGGCTCAGCGAAACAACCCACTCGCGCAGGCCCGCCCTTTCGGCCAGCGCCTTTGCTTCGTTGTGCAGCGCGATCGCCGGGCGACCCGTCCCATCGCGTGTGACCTCGATGTCTGTCCACGCGACGCCGCCGGTCCAGCCCGTGCCCAGCGCCTTCATCACCGCCTCTTTGGCGGCGAATCTCGCGGCGTAGCGCTCGGCCCGGAGCTTGCCCCCGCTCTGGCAGTACGCCCGCTCGCTCTCGGTGAAGCACCGCTCGGCGAAGCGGTCGCCGGTCTTGGCGAGCATCCGCTCGATCCGGGAGACCTCGACGAGATCGACGCCGTGGGCGAGGGGCATGGCCTCACGCGTCCGAAGACGCGGGCTTCTTCGCGTCCGGCTTGGGCGTTTTCTTGTCGGCGGGCTTCTTCTCTGCGGGAGTCTTCGGCGTCTTGGAGTCCGAAGCGGCGTCGCCCTTGGACCCGTTCTCAGAACCCTTTTTGTCCGCCTCGGCGCCCTTCTTGTACGACTCGGACCGGTAGTCGGTCTCATAGAAGCCCGAGCCCTTGAACATCACCGCGGCGCCCGTGCCGATCAGACGCTGCAGCGTCAGCTTCTTGCACTGCGGGCATTTCTTCTTCTTTGGCTCGCTCATCGACTGGAAGAGCTCGAACTCGTGCCCGCAGTCGTTGCACCTGTAGTCGTAGGTGGGCATCACGCATTCCCTTCATCATCAGAGGCCGGCGACACCACCACCTTCGCCGGGCGGATCACACGCTCGCCCAGCGCGAAGCCCACCTGCACCGCCGACACGATCCGCCCCGGCTCGACGCCCTCGACGGCGTGCTGCGCGATCGCCTCGTGACGCGTCGGGTCGAACTCGTCGCCCGGGCTGGGGCTGAGTTCCGTCACCCCGTGCTGCGTAATGGCCCGCACCAGCTCCTCGCGGATCGCCCGCATCCCCTGCACCAGCGTCTCCGGGTTCGCCTTGGAGAGGTCCTGCGAGAGGGCCATGTCGAAGTGGTCCAAGGCCGTGATCACATCCCGCGCCACGCTCGTCACGCCCTGACGGCGCTGGTCGATCGCGTTCTCTTTGGCCCGGCGCGTCTCGTTCTTGGCGTCGGAGACATACCGCAGCAGTTGCTCGTGGCGCTCCTCGGCTTCCTCCAGACGCTCCTGCAGTGTCTGGTACGCCTCAAGCAACTGGGCGACCTCGTCGGGGTCGTCCAGACGCTCGGGGTCGAACGACGGCTCTTCGCGCCGCTCCCGCCGCGGCTCGTGCTCGGCCTGGTCCGGTCCGTTGTGCTGTTCGCTGTTCATGGCCTCGGCTCTCACCAATCTGCGTTCACCCGGCGGGGCGCATCAGCCGCCCAGGAAATTCTTGAGCCTGTCAAAGAACCCGTGGCTCTCTGGCAGGACTTTCGCGTCCTCGGTCTCGGCGAACTCGCGCAGCAGCTTCTCCTGCTTGGAGCTCAGCTTGCGCGGGATCTCGATCTTCACGCCCACGATCAGGTCGCCCTTGCGCCCGCTCCGCAGGTTCGGCAGCCCCTTGCCCGAGATCCTGAAGATCGCGCCGTGCTGCGTGCCCTTGGGGATTTTCAACTCTGCGCTGCCGTCCAGCGAGGGCACCTCGACCTCCGCCCCGAGTGTCGCCTGGCTGAAGCCGATCGGCAGCTCCAGCACCAAGTTGTCCCCGTCGCGCTGGAAAAACTCGTGCTCCTTCACCCGCACGACGACATGCAGCGAGCCCCGCACGCCCTCGCCGCTGGGCGACACCTCCGCAGGAGGCGGCTCGCCCTCGCCCTGGATCCGCACCGCCTGCCCCTCGTGGATCCCCGGCGGGATCTTGACAGACAGCGTCCGGGCCTTGGGCACGCGCCCGCCCCCGCGGCAGTCGGCGCACTTGTCGCGCACCACGCTCCCGCGTCCCCGGCACGCCGGGCAGGTCGTCACCATCCGGAACATCCCGCCAAGCCCCGCCTGCTGCACCTTCCCGTGCCCGGCGCAGGTCTGGCAGGTCTCGGGCTTCGAGCCGGGCTTGGCCCCCGACCCGGCGCAGGTCTCGCAGATGTCCATCCGCGTGAACTCGACATCGCGCTCCGTCCCCGTCGCGACCTCCGCGAGCGTCAGCGAGACCTCGGTTTCGAGGTCAAAGCCCCGCGGCACGCCCCCGCGCGTCCGGCCCCCGCCGCCGCCCATCCCGCCCCCGAAGATGTCCTGGAACATCGAGAAGATGTCCGAGACATCCATGCGTGAGAAGTCGTGCGTCGCGGCGCCCGCCCCGCGCACGCCCTCGTGCCCGAACTGGTCGTACCGCTGGCGCTTCTGCGGATCGCCGAGGACCTCGTACGCCTCGGCGGCTTCCTTGAACTTCGTCTCCGCCTCGGTGTCGCCCGGGTTGCGGTCGGGGTGGTGCTTCATCGCCAGGCGCCGGTACGCCCGCTTGATCTCTTCGGTGTCGGCGCTCCGCTCAACGCCGAGGATCTCGTAGTAGTCGCGGGTGGTCGGCATCGTGCCTCCGGGCAGCGAGTCAGATCGTGAAACGGGCTCCGGGCCTTTCGGCCCGAAGCCCCTGTTGGTTCCTCAGGCGACCGCGACCGATCAGACGATCGCGTTCGCTTCCGCGTCGCTGTCGTCCTTCAGGTCCGTCAGCATCACATCGGTCGTGAGCATCAGGCCCGCGACGCTCGCCGCGTTGATCAGCGCCGTCTTGGGCACCAGCGCCGCATCGATGATCCCCGCCTTGACGAGGTCCTCGTACTTGCCCGTCGCGGCGTTGAACCCGAAGCCGCCCTTGCCCTCCTTAACCTTCTCGACGACGAGGTCGCCGTCGAAGCCGGCGTTCAGGGCGATCTGGCGGGCGGGGTACTCGATCGCCGCGGCCACGATGTCGTAGCCGAGCTTCTCGTCGCCCTTGGCCTTCTTGCGCGCGTCGAGGATCGCCTGCTGCACGCGGAGCAGGGCGACCCCGCCTCCGGGGACATACCCGTCCTTGGCCGCCGCACGCGTCGCGTGCAGGGCGTCGTCGACGAGGTCCTTGCGCTCCTTCTGTGCGGTCTCGGTCGCGCCGCCGACATGGACGATCGCGACGCCGCCGGTCAGCTTGGCGTAGCGCTCCATCAGCTTCTCGCGGTCGTACTCGCTGGTGGACTTGTCGTGCTGGGCCTTGATCTGCTCGGCCCGGGCCTCGATGTCCTTCTTCTTGCCGGCGCCCTGGACGATCGTCGTGTCGTCCTTGGTGACGGTGATCTTCTTGGCGCGCCCGAGCTCGCCCAGCTCGATCGATTCGAGCGAGCGCCCGATGTCGTCAGAGAAGTAGGTCCCGGCCGTCAGCACCCCGATGTCGCCCAGCATCGCCTTTCGACGGTCGCCGAAGCCCGGCGCCTTGACGGCGCAGACCTTCAGGACGCCCCGCAGACGGTTGACGACCAGGGCCGCCAGCGCCTCGTTCTCGACCTCCTCGGCGATGATCAGCAGGGGCTTGCCCGCCGTGGCGATCTTGTTGAGCAGCGGCAGCAGGTCGGGCAGGTTCGCGATCTTCTTCTCGTAGATCAGCACATACGCGTCTTCGAGCACGCACTCGGCGTTCTTCGGGTTGGTCATGAAGTAGGGGCTCAGGTACCCCTTGTCGAACTGCATGCCCTCGACATACTCCAGCGTCGTCTCGGCGGTCTTGCCGTCCTCGATCTCGACGACGCCCTCGGCGCCGACGCGGTTGATCGCCTCGGCGATCAGCTCGCCGATCGTCGTGTCGTGGTTGGCCGAGACGGTCGCGACCTTCTGCAGGTCCGCCTTGCCCTTGCAGGGGGTGGCCAGGTCGTCGATCGCCTCGCCGGCGACCTCCGCGGCCTTGTTGATCCCGCGCTGCAGGTCGATCGGGTTGTGCCCGGCCGCGACGGCCTTGAGCCCCTCGGTGAAGATCGCCTGGGCGAGCACGGTGGCGCAGGTCGTCCCGTCGCCGGCCTTGTCGGCGGTGCGCTTGGCGACCTGGTGGACCATCTTGGCGCCCATGGACTCGAACCGCTCGAAGAGCTCGACCTCCTTGGCGACGCTGACCCCGTCCTTGGTGACCGAAGGGCCGCCGTAGGACTTCTGGATCAGCACATGGCGCCCGCTGGGGCCCATGGTGCACTTGACGGCGTCGGCGAGCCGCGCCACCCCGTCGCGCAGTTGCGACTTGGCGTCGGTCCCGAAGATCATTTGTTTGCTGCTCATGGCTTGGCCTCGCAGGATGCTTGGTGTTGTTCGCGGCCGGGGGAAGCCCCGGCGAATGCCCCGCTGAATCCCGACCCCGCCGTTTGCGGGCTGGGCCGGGCGTGAATCTCTCTCTCGCTGCCCTGACTCGTGCGTTCGGGCCGCTGCTCGTTCAGTACCGTTCAGTCGATGATGCCGAGCAGCTCGGTCTCGCGGAGGATCAGGTGCGTCGTGCCCTTGATCTCGACATCCGAGCCCGCGTACCGCCCGTAGACGACGCGGTCGCCCTTCTTGACGCTCATCTTGGCCCGCTGCCCGTTGTCGAGCCTCTTGCCCGGCCCCACGGCGACGACCTCGCCCTGGATCGGCTTCTCCTTGCTCGACTCGGGCAGGTACAGCCCCGAAGCCGTCTTCGCTTCCTTCTCGATCGGCTTGACCAGGATCCGGTCATCCAGCGGTTTGACTGCCATGGCGATCTAGCTCCATTTATCTCGCGGCGAAGCCGCGTTCGTCTTGATGTTCAGTTGTAAACGGGTCGGCTACGGATGCTCGGCGCAGGCCGGGGTCAGAACCCCATCCCGCCCATGCCCGGCATGCCTCCCATGCCGCCCATTCCACCCATGCCGCCCATCCCGTCCATGCCGCCGCCGGGGGCGCCGCCCTCGTCCTTGTCGCCCGGCTTCTCGGTCACCAGGCAGTCCGCGGCGAGCAGGATCGTCGCAACGCTCGACGCGTTCTGCAGCGCCGAGCGGTCGACCTTCGCCGGCGTCAGCACGCCGTCGGCGATCAGGTCGCCGAAGGTTCCCGTCAGCGCGTTGTAGCCGAAGTTCGGCGACTCGTTCTCGGCCACCTTCGCCACGACCACCGAGCCCTTGGCGCCGGCGTTGTCGGCGATCGTCCGCAGGGGGACGGCCAGCGCCGTCCAGACCACATGCTGGCCGACGGCGACATCGTACTTGGCCTGCCCGATGTCCTCGGCGGTCACTTCCTTCGCCTTGGCGTAGACCGACCTCCACTCCTTGAGCTTCTCGACCGCGGCGCGGGCGCGGATGAAGCTGACGCCGCCGCCGGGGACGATGCCCTCCTCGACCGCGGCTCTGGTCGCGTGCAGCGCGTCCTCGACGCGGGCCTTCTTCTCTTTGAGCTCGGCCTCGGAAGCGGCGCCGACCTTGATCTGCGCCACGCCACCGGCCAGCTTGGCCAGACGCTCCTGCAGCTTCTCGCGGTCGTAGTCGCTGGAGGCGGACTCGATCTCGCGCCGGATCTGCGAGACGCGGCTCTGGATCGCCTTGCTGTCGCCGGCGCCCTCGATCACGGTCGTGTTGTCCGCGTCGATCTCGATCTTCTTGGCCATGCCCAGGGCGGAGAGCTCGATGTTGTCAAGCTCCGTGCCCGTGTCGTTCATCACAGGGTCGGCGCCGGTGAGGACCGCGAGGTCCTGCAGCATCGCCTTGCGGCGGTCGCCGTAGCCCGGGGCCTTGACGGCCGCGACCTGGAGCGTGCCGCGGAGCTTGTTGATGACCAGCGTGCTCAGGGCCTCGCCGGTGACATCCTCAGCGATGATGAGCAGGGGCTTCTTGGCCTGCATCACCTTCTCGAGCAGGGGGACGAGCTTGGTGATCGTGTCGATCTTGCCCTCGTGCACGAGGATCAGGGGCTTGTCGAGCACGACCTTCATCTCGTCGGCGTCGGTGATGAAGTTGGGGCTGAGGTAGCCCCGGTCGAACTGCATGCCCTCGACGACACTGACCTCGGTCTCCAGGCTCTTGCCCTCCTCGACCGTGATCACCCCGTCCTTGCCGACCTTCTCGAAGGCGTCGGCCATGATCTTGCCGATCTCGGGGTCGTTGTTGGCGCTGATCGACGCGACATTCTGGATGTCCTTCTTGCCGTCGACCGGGGTGGCGAGCTTGTCGATCGCCGCTGCGGACGCCTCGACCGCCTGCTTCATCCCGCGGATGAGGGCGTTGGCGTCCACGCCGGCGGCGATGTACTTCAGGCCCTCGCGGAAGAGGGCCTCGGCCAGGACGGTCGCGGTGGTGGTGCCGTCGCCGGCGTCGTCGGAGGTCTTGCTGGCGGCCTCCTTGACGAGCAGGGCGCCCATGTTCTCGGCCTTGTTCTTGAGCTCGACCTCCTCGGCGACGGTCACGCCGTCCTTGGTCACCGTCGGGCCGCCCCAGCTCTTGTCGATGATGGCGCTGCGCCCGCGAGGGCCGAGGGTGCTCTTGACTGCGTTGGCGAGTTTCTCGACACCGGCCAGCAGGGCCTGACGCGCCTCGAGGTCGAAGGTCAGTTCTTTGACGGCCATGGGCGTTTGACTCCAGCTTTTGAAAAGGTCTCTCTTGCTCGGCCCCGGAAAGCGGGCTGGGCCCGCGAGGGTCGGCCCCCGCCGGGCGAAAAATCGTTCTGTCTGCCGCGAAGGGTCAGGGTCGTTGCCGGCCGAGACCGATCGCGGTGGCACAGACAGGGGCAAAGGGCGTGCCAGCCCTCTCCGAGCCGAATCCGCCCCGATCGACCCCGATCCCGCCCCACCAGCCTGACAGCAGCGGCCGATCCCGTGCCGCGGCCTGCCGAAGTGGCAGGCGAGCACCCAGCCCGACAGCCATCCCCTCCGCCGATCCACCAGATGGCGGCTTTTGCGGGGCGACGCCCCCAACGGGTCGGGGCGCGAGCAGTCTGTGGTGGAAGCACGCGTGACGAAGGGCGCTCGTCCGGCTACGATCGTGCCCTCCCGCTGTCCCCGGAGATCTGCGCGCGATGCTCCACCCGCTGACGACGCTCGCCTCTCAGCCCAATGTGGCGCTGGATCAGTACCTGCCGCTGGCGGTCATCATCGTCGGCGCGGTCGGTTTCGCGGTCGCGAACATCGTGCTGACGAAGATCATCGGGCCCTCCCGGCGCGGCGCCAACAAGGGGATGAGCTACGAGTCGGGCATGAACCCGGTGGGCACGGCCCGCAAAAGGTTCAATGTCCGGTTCTATCTGATTGCGATGGTCTTCCTCGTCTTCGATGTCGAGATCATCTTCCTCTACCCCTGGGCGACGACCTTCCCGAACCTCGACCCCGCCAACCCGGACGCGGGGATCTGGCTGTTCAGAATCTTCTTCTTCCTGTTCACGACGATCGTCGCGTACGTCTACGGGTTCCGCAAGGGCGTCTTCAACTTTGACTGATTGGGCCGGACCGAGTCCGGTGCGGTGCTGTCTTTGCCGGGCCGAGGGCTGTTCAGGCCGGGCCGAGGGCTGTTCAGGCCGGGCCGAGCCCGGTGCTTGAGAGAAACGAACCCAGTGCGAATAGGTGGCCCGGCTCGCCGAGCCGGGTCCGGACGACGGCCAACAATCTCACCATGAACGCACGCGCAAGACAGCCCGGGGGGCGGCTCTCGCCCGAGACGGTGTCGGTGCGTCTGGTCTGGGCCGGCGTCGCCCTGCTGGCGATGGCCCTGATGGTGACCGCATGGTCGCTCACCCCCGCCGAGGAGGGCATCGGCACCCACACCCAGATGGGCATGGACCCGTGCTCGTGGCCGCAGCGGTTCGGCAAGCCCTGCCCGATGTGCGGGATGACGACCTCGTTCTCCCGGGCGGCCTCTACGGACTTTTTGGGGTCTTTTCACGCCCAGCCGTTCGGGGCCTTGCTCGTGATCGGCACATCTGTGGTATTCTGGGTCGGGGTGTATACCGCCGCGACCGGCTCGCACCTCGGGCGTTTGTGCGCCCGATCGCTGCGGTCGCGGGTGATCTGGGCCACCGCCGCCCTCTGGCTGGGCGGGTGGGTCTATAAGATCGCCACATTCGCCGGCGCCTGACGCGACCGGCTGTCCCCCGCCTGCGTACCGGATGATCGCCGGGCCCGGCGGCGGCCGGGCGGGAAGAGGATCGCCAGGGACACCCACCGGAGGTTCAGATCGATGCCGCGCAACGTGACACGCTCGGAACTCCCGCACCGCTTCGGACGCCTCTGCGCCCTTGCCGCGGCGGGTGCGATGCTGATCGCGGGGACGGGCTGCCAGATCCTCGGTGTCGCGGGCGTGGTCGCCAAGGCGATCGACGACGCGACGCCGAAGAAGGTGTACGCCGAGTACACGGGCCTGCAGGGCAAGACCTTCGCGGTGGTCGTCGCCGCGAGCCAGATGGTGCAGTCCGAGTTCCCGGCGCTGGTGCCCGAGCTGACGGCACGGATCACCGCGAACCTGGCCGAGAACGCCGGTGCCGCGGGGTTTGTGCCCGCCGAGCAGGTGATCCTCTTCCAGAAGCAGCGGCCCCGCTGGGCGCTGATGGACCGCGAGGAGTTGGGCAAGGCCCTCGGCGGGGTCGACCGCGTGGTCTTTATCGAGCTGGACGAGTTCCGTCTTCGCGAGCCGGGCAACCGCTACCTGTGGGACGGGCAGGCCTCGGGCATGGTCGCGGTGATCGAGGCGGACGGCCCGCTGGCGGGCGAGTACCGCTTTCAGCGGATGATCCGCGTCGGCTTCCCCGACAGCTCGGGGTTCTCGCAGGACAATTTCGGTGCCGGGGTTGTCGCCTCGACCCTGGTCTCCAGGTTCTCAAGGCGTGCCGCCTGGATGTTCTATGACCATGAAGAAGCCAAAGACCTCACATTCTGACCGGCTGCTGCTTGTGCTGACGGCTCTTGTTGTCGGCCTTGGCGTCGGCGCGATGCAGGGGTGCAACATCGTCGGCGCCGGGTACTTTCTGCTCAAAGGGCCCCCGACGGTTCCTGCGCAGTTCCAGCTGCCCGAGGGCAAGTCGGTCGTGGTGTTCGTCGACGACCGGGCCAACCGCCTCGGACGCGCCGACCTGCGGTCCAAGATCGCCGAGGCGGCCGAGCAGGCCCTGCTTTCTCAGCGCCGGGCGCCGGATGTGATCGACGGGCGCGCCGCCATCATCGCCGCACGCGGCGAGCGCTTCGGCGAGCCGATGTCGATGGTGGAGATCGGGAAGGCCGTCGAGGCGGACCTTGTGATCTGGGTCGGCATCGATGAGTTCACGCTCTCGCCCGACGGGACGACCTTCGTTCCCTCTTCGAGCGTCCGCGTCCGCGTGATCGATGTCGCCGAAGGCGGCCGACTCTGGCCGACCAGCGAAGACACCCGCGCCGGGCACCCTGTCTCGCTGAGCATGCCCCAGCAGCAAGGCACTGCACCGACCACCCGCACGGAGATGCTGATGGCCCAGGATCAGCTCGCAGCGTGGACGGGAATCGGCGTCGCCCAGCTCTTCTTCAAGCACGAAGCCCGCGACAGCCGCGGCCGGTGAGCGACCAGCGCCCACGCGTGCTGCACCTGCTCGAATCCCCCCGGGCCGGAGGCGGGGGCGGCGCTGTCGGTTCGCTCGCGGCCTGCGCGTTCATCAGAGACAGCCTGCCCGAGTTCGACCACACCCCCCTGCTGCTCGGCCCGACCGCATGGGCCCGCCAGGCGGCCGACGCCGGGCTCGGTGAGGGCTACGGCGTGGCGTTCTCGCCCGATCCGATCGAACGCGTGCTCGGGCGCATCGGGCTGCCTCGCATTTGGGCTCGGAGGTCGGCGCCCGCCGGCGCGGCGGTCTTCGATCGCGTGATCGCGTGGAGCATTGGGGCCGCGGCGTGGTGGAGGCTGCGTGCGCCGGGCTCGGAATGTTTCGTCCTGCCGATGAACCGGCCGCTGGCCGAGTGGAGCGGGCTGGGGCTGCCTGCGCCGATCGTCACGCCCGCTGCGCCCCGGAGGCGGGCGGCGCCCTCGGGGCTTGGGCTGGTGGTGGGCCTGATCGCCGATCCGCCGGACGCGGGCGACGCGAGGCTCGCGGCGTGGGTCGGCACACTGCTTGAATCGATGGGCGTGCACACCACCGGCGTGCTCTCGCACCGGATGGGCTACAAGGCCGAGGCGGTGCGCCTGCACCGCCAGCTCGAAAACACCAACGGGCTGCTGACACCCCCGGGCGTCCTGCCGGCGCTGCTGGTCGAAATGGACGCGGCGGTCGTCCAGCCGGTCAGCGAGCCGATTGCGTCGGTCGCGACACTCATCGGCCTCGCGAGGGGCCTGGGCGTTCGGACGGTCGTGCCGAGTTCTATGCGCCGGCTGCTGGAGATCACCGGCGGCGAAGATGCCCGGCTCGTTGCGCCCGGCGACACGGCGCGGGACTTCGCCCAGACACTCGCCGACGGATGCGAGCCCGAGCCGGTCGACCTTTCAGAGCCCGCGGCCGCGTTTGCAGAGGCGGTGCGGTCGGCGGTTTCGGCTCGGGGCCGGGCGAGCGCCTAGAAAGACCGCATGCCCAAGGACCCGAACCGAGAGAGCGACAAGATCGGCGTGCTGTTTGTCTGCCTGGGAAACATCTGCCGCTCGCCGCTGGCGGAAGCGATCTTTCTCGACAAGATCGAGCGCAAAGGCGTGCGGGATCGGTTCCTGGTCGACTCGGCGGGGACGGGCTCGTGGCATGTCGGCCAGCGGGCCGACCCCCGGACGATCGAGGTCGCTTCGCGCTACGACATCAGCGTGCCCTCGATCGGCCGCCAGGTGAAGACGGGCGACTTCGAGCGGTTCGACCTGCTGCTGGCGATGGACCGCTCCAATGAGAAGGACCTGCTCAAGGCGGGCGCGCCGCGCGAGCGCCTGCGGCTGATGATGTCCTTCCACCCCGACCACACCGACAACCCGCCGGATGTCCCCGATCCCTACTGGGGCGAGGGCGACGGGTTCGAACGCGTGTACCGGATGCTCGACGGGGCGTGCGATGGTTTGATCGGGGCGATGCTGGAGGGGTGAGGCATTCTGCTCTCATCGGGGTCGTGTCTTTGGAGCGTCTGCGCAGAAAAACACTGGCGGGCGAGCCGCCAGTGCCACAGGTCCTTTGCTGATTCTCTGCCTTGCTCAGATCTTGAGCATGAGGCGCTCGGGGTTCTCGATGCAGTCTTTGATGTGCACGAGGAAC
>REET01000017.1 GCA_007694925.1 Phycisphaerales bacterium
CGGTTCGGCAAAGACAACATTGCACCCATCCACACTCCCGGGTACGCTGAGGGTGCTTTTGAGGAAGGGGCCGAGAGAGCCCTGCCCGAGGCTTGTGCCGAAGGCCGCCCCGCCTCACCCGGAGGAAAAGAAGTCATGCGTAGACCATCGTTCGCAGCCGCGTCCAGCGCGGCCATTGTGTTGTTTGCGTGCGCCGGCGCCGCCGTCGCCTCAGACAACCTCATCGGTATCAACTTCACCACCGCAACCCGGGCCATCCCCGATCCGCAGAACTGGAACCGGATCGCCGACGCCTCCGGAACACTCTTCAACCTCACAGACGACTCCGGCGCGACCACAGGCGTCAGCGTCAACTGGGATGCGCCGACCAGCAACATCGCCGGCGCCGCCATCACCGCCGACCTCATCCCCCAGCACACCTACGACCTCAGCGGCATGATCGGCTACCGCTTCGTCACCAACGACAATGTCTACTCCGTCACCTTCAGCGGCCTGACACCCAACGCGCCCTACAAGTACTGGTTTGTCGCCCACCGCGCCTCCCTCGCCTTCAACCAGACCGTCCGCGTCAGCAACGGCGACAACATCGACGCCATCAACTTCCAGCAGGTCAAGTCCGGCACCAGCGCATTCGGCATCAACGACCAGCTCTCTAGCGACACTCAGGTCTGGGACGACCTCGCCTTCGACACCTTCAGCAGCTCGACCGGCACCATCACCTTCAACTGGCAGCGCAACGCCTCAGACCCCATCGTCATCGGCGCGCTCGCCATCCAGCGGGATGTCCCGCCCGAGCCCTTCGATGTCCGCATCGCCTCCAGCGTCTCCTCAGACTCCGTCGGCGTCGGAGAGAATGTCACCTTCACATTCGATATCTTCAACCCCAGCCCCGCCGATGTCACAGGCGTCGTCGTCGAGATCGAGCTCCCCTCCGGCCTCGACTATGTCTCCGACGACCGCAGCGGCACACTCGTCGGCAACACGCTGACCGCCAGCCTCGGCGACCTCACCTCGCTGAGCACCACCACAATCAATGTCATCACGAACCCGACGGCCCCCGGCGTCTTTGTCGTCGAGGCCGAGGTCGACATCAACGAGCTCGACCCAAACCCCGACAACAACTTCACCACAGCCTCGGTCAATGTCGGCGAGACCGACCTCGCCGTCGCCATGGTCGGCAGCGCAAACCCGGTCGTCATCGCCACCAACCCCGATGTCGACTTCACCATCGACTACGACAACCTCGGGCTCATCACAGCCACCGATGTCCAGATCGTCTTCACCGCGCCCCCCGAGCTGAACATCACCGGCGCCTCCGCCGGCACAATCAGCGGCAACACCGTCACACTCGACATCCCCTCCTTCTCCGGCGCAAACACCGGCTCCTTCACCGTCAACACAACCGCCGTCGCCGCGAACCCCAACGCACTCGTCACCGTCGAGATCAGCCACGCCGGCCCCGACCCCGACCCCTCGAACGACATCGCCGGCGTCTCTCTCCTCATCGCGCAGAACGCCTCGGACTTCCCGCCCGTCCGCACCATCTTCTCCAATGTCCACACCCTGGACAACTCCATGGTCCCCGGACGACCCGGCGAACGATTCCAGACCGGCACCGGCGCAACAACCGCCTTCGGATTCCCCTTCGCAAGCCCCGACGGCAGCCTCTGGATCTTCAGAGGATTCACAGACGCCACCGGCTCGACCAATGTCGTCGTTGTCGGCGCCGAGGAGTCCGGCACGGTCGTCTTCGGCCAGAGCCAGAACGACCCCCTCATCGCAGACGGCGCACTCATCGGAACCATCGACGAACGCGTCTCGATCAACGACAGCGGCAGCTGGGCCGCCAGAACACGCACAACCGGCGTCACACCCACACGCCAGTACGTCATCAAGTTCGACGCCGCCACCGCCGAGTTCTCCGCACCGATCCAGAACGGAGACCCACTCCCCGGCGACCCGTCCGTCTCCTTCGGCACGCTCTTCAGCAACACCATGATCACCAACGACGGTCGCGTCGGCGCTATCGCCACAAGCCTCGCCGGCACCACCACCGACTTCAACGCGGCCGTCGTCCTCGGCAACCAGACCATCTACCGCAAGGGGATCGACATCCCCACCGGACAGTTCGACGGCGGATCAAGGCCGTACAACCTCTTCACCGCCAACCGCACCTACATCAATGCCGACGGAACAAAGGTGCTCTCCAGATCCGACCTCGTCGCCCCGACCACCAACAACTCCGTCGTCACGCTCGACAACGCCGTCGTACTCCAGCAGGAGTTCGCCATCCCCAACGCCCCGCAGATCAACGGCCTCGCGCTCGCCCCGATCAACGAGCTCATGACCGGATCGGGCAACTGGATGGTCAGGGGCAACACCGCAACACCGGAAGCAGACCGCTACATCCTCCTCAACGGCGAGCCCGTCGCATGGCTCGGATCGCCCACCGGCCTCCCCGACAACTCCGTCTGGGACAACTCCGACTTCGCCAACGTCTTCTTCACCTTCAGCGCAAACAACCGCGGCGACTATGTCGTCGGCGGCCTCACCGACAACCCCGACCTCGCACGCGACGCCGTCGTCGTCTTCTACTGCGCCAGCGGCGAAGTCTTCGAGCTCGTCCGCGAGAGCGACCCCGTCGACCTCTCCGGCAACGGACAGTACGACGACAACGCATTCCTCGCCGTCTTCAACGACGACCGCGCATTCCTCACAGACACCCACTACTACTTCACCGCCATCGTCAAGGACGACTTCGCCAGCACCGCAATCGGCGACCGCTTCGGCAAGGGCTTCTTCCGCATCGAGCTCCCCGACTGCGGCGCACCGGCATGCCCGCCCGACCTCAACGGCGACGGCGTCGTCGACGCAGACGACTTCTTCCTCTTCCTCCAGCTCTTTGCCGCCGGCGACCCCAGGGCCGACTTCAACAACGACGGCGTGATCGACGCCGACGACTTCTTCGCCTTCCTCT
>REET01000016.1 GCA_007694925.1 Phycisphaerales bacterium
CCCGCCTGCCCCGACCACACCGAGAAGTCCAAGATCTGGACGCTGCTCGACGCCGATCGGGCCGCGGGCGTCAGCCTCACCGAGAGCTTCGCGATGAACCCGCCCTCGTCGGTCTCGGGGCTCTACTTCAACCACCCGCTCTCACGCTACTTCGCCGTCGGCAAGCTCGGCGCCGACCAGGTCGCCGACTACGCCCGCAGGCGAGGTGTCAGCGTTGAAGAGATCGAGCACTGGCTCGCCCCCAACCTCGGCTACGAGCCAGGCGCAAAGAAAACCCCCGCGACAGCGACCGCCTGATCCACGCAAACGACCGTGGCCCGGGCGTCCCGCCCGGGCGAACATCCTGCCATGAACAGATGCTTCGCCGCAATGCCGCGGTGTCGCTTCAATCTTCCTGCACCGGCTCGGCAACGATTTCCTCTGCGGCCCCGCGCTGCTTCCTGTCGTGCAGCTGGAACACCGCAAAGCACAACCCGCCGAACAACACAAACGCCACGCCGATCCCCGGAATCACAAACGCCATCGGGCGAACACCCGGCTCCAACAGCGCGATCTGCGGCCGATCCGGGTCGTAGTACACCGTCACATTTGAGCCCACCGGGTACCGCCGCACAACACTCCGCGCGTGGTGATTGGTGTTGCTGCCGTAATCGCCGATGCCGACCCTGTCGCCGGTGTAGGGCTCGCCTCCGACGGAATAGCCATAGCTGATCCTCGCGTGATAGGTCCATGTGAACCCGCGATCGGGGTCGTTGCGACGCACCCGCTCGACCTCCGACGACACGATCACGCCATGCGTCGTCGGCCAATCCGTGCTCGCCGCGGCCCGGCGCAACCCGATCACCCCAACCACCAGCATCCCGACGCCCACCGCCACAAACAGCAGCGGGAAGACCCGCGTCATAAACCACAACATCGCCGGCGGCATGTTGCCGCTCGTCGATCCGTCGCGATGGAGTGTGAACTGGGCCATGTCCGGGCCGTGCCTCCCCGCCGTATCGCTCACCCCGACTATGCAGAATCCTGCCCCGCGCGTCAACCCCTCCGCGAACGCTTGTTCAAGTTTTGTACGATGAACAGCCCAGAATCCGCTCAATGTCGCTATTCGTGCGTCTTTCGAACGCAGGATTTCGGCCGCCTTCCAGTAGCATGCAGACGCGGCCCGCTCCGATGCGGCGTCCTGTCTGCGGCTCTCAAACCCAAGGGGTGTCCGATGAACGGGAAAGACCTCGGCCTGATTGTGATCACAGCCGTGATTGTCAGCGTCACCGTTGTTGTGATCCTCAAGCTGCTCAATGTTGAAGGGGCCGCGCTGATCGGAGGCGGGGCCGCGGGCGGCGCCGCAGGAGCCGTTGTCGGCTACCTCGGTTCAAAGAGACGCGCCAAGCCGACGCCTTAGGCAAGCAAGGGCCCGGTCCACAGTCCGAAGTTTCAGGCCCCGCGCCCCATCTCCCTGCGCAGCAGCAGAATGAACAGCGGCCCGCCGATCAGCGAGGTGATCGCCCCGATCGGCGGCCGCCCACCCGGCAGTTCGACCAATCTGATCGCCGCGTCGGCCCCAACCACCAGCGCAGCCCCCGCGATCGCCGCTCCGACCACCAACGCCCGGTGCGAGGGCCCCATCACCAGCCGCACCACATGCGGCGCCACCAATCCCACAAACCCGATCGGCCCGGCCAGCACCACCGTCGACGCCGTCAACGCCCCGCCACCGAGAAACAGCGTCGCCCGCAACCCGCCGAGTGGCACGCCGACCGACCGCGCCTCGTCCTCGCCCATCGACGCGGCGTCCATCGCCCGCCCCAGCCACGCGCCCACGCCGACCCCCACCACGCAGATCACCCCGCCCCACAAGAGCTGCGAACGCGACACATCGTCGGACAGATCCCCAAGCAGCCACCTCGCCGCGAGCAGCCCCCGGTCCGGCAGCGCCTGACGCAGCAGCATCGACGCCGACCCGAGCACGATCGACAGGATCACGCCGACAAGGATCATCGAGACCGGGTCCACCAGCCCCCGACACTGGCTGAGCCCAACCACCATCAGCAGCGCCCCCGCGCCCCCCACCAGCGCCGGACCGCCGAGCCCCAGCAAGGGAACCGCCCCCTGCCCCGCCGCGGCTCCCAGGGCAAAGCTCACCATCACCCCGAACCCCGCCCCGGCCGACACCCCAACCAGATCCGGCGAGGCGAGCGGGTTCCGCAGGAGGGCCTGGAGCATCACCCCCGCCGCCCCAAGCGAGCCCCCCACGATCACCCCCGTCAGCACCCGCGTGCCCCGCAGCCCGAGCACCGTCGCGTCGGAGGGCCACCCAAGGCCCGCCGGCCCGACCATCAGGCGCAGCAGGACCGCCAGGGCCAACACCCCGCCGAACACGCCCAGCCAGATGGCCGTCCTGCGATCCAAGGCGATGAGCCTATCGGCCCTGCGACGCCGCCGCCGGGCCCGCCGGGGCGGATCAATGCCCTCAAGCCGTCTACGATGTCCGCCCCAGCGACCGATCGAACCAGTCCAACGGAGGCTCCCCGCCGTGGCCGACAAGACCTTCCGCTGCCGCGTCGTCACCCCGACCGAGCAGCTCCTCAACGAAGACGCCCTGTACGCCTCGCTCCCCGCCCACGACGGCCTGCTGGGCGTGCAGTTCAACCGTGGCCCGCTCATCACCGAGCTCGGCCTCGGCGAACTCCGCGTCGACTTCCCCGACACCGGCAAGGCCCACGGCGGCAGCCGCCACTTCTTCATCGACGGCGGCTTTGCCCGCGTCGCCGAAAACGAGCTGATCATCATCGCCGACAAGGCGATCCCCGCCGAACGCCTCGGCGCCCACGAGGCCGAGCAGGCACTCGAAGCCGCCCTCGCCAAGAGCGTCCCCCAGAACGCCGAAAACCCTGCCGAGCTCGCCGACGAGATCCGCCACGAGCAGGAAGCAGCCCGCCTGAAGGTCCGCCTCGCCAAGCACGCGCGAGAGCACGGGAT
>REET01000015.1 GCA_007694925.1 Phycisphaerales bacterium
CGCTGCGTGAGCTCGGGCTGCACGGGAGGGCGGTCTTGCCGCAGCGTGATGCGAGGTCGGTGTTCGTGCAGGTGCTGGGCGAGGACGACCTTTCTTCGATCGTGGCGGGTGTGGAGCTCGCGCGTGCGCTGCGTGACGCGGGCGAGCTCGGCGAGGCGGAGGCGTTGATCCGGCGTGTGCTGGAGAGCGCCGAACGATCGCTCGGGCCCGACGATCCGGCGACGCTCGCTGCGATCGGCGTGCTGGCGCACTTGCGATCAGACGCTGGGGATCTGCAGGGCGCGCTCGTGGGGCATCGGCAGGCGATGGAGGGCTGGCGGCGGGCCGGGAACGAGCTTGATGCGGCGGCGCTGACCGCCGCGGCGAACTACGGGGCGGCCCTGCGCGCGTTGGGGCGGTCCGACGAGGCCGAGCCCTACTACCGGCTTGTGCTGGAGGGGCGGCGGCGTACGCTCGGCGACGATGCTTCGGACACGCTGGCCGCGATGAACAACGCGGGGGTGCTGCTGCTCGAGTCGCTGGATCGGCCCGAAGAAGCCGAGCCCCTGCTGCTTGGGGCGCTGGCAGGGCGGCGGCGCGTGCTCGGCGACGCGCACCCGGGCACGATCGCAACGATGACGAATGTCGGCGTGCTGCGGCTGCGCCAGGGACGGCGCGCTGAGGCGGGGCGGGTGCTGGAGGAGGCGCACGCGAATTCTGCGCGTGTGCTTGGGCCAACGCATCCCTCGACGCTGAGCGCGGCGGTCAACCTCGCGGGGCTGAAGCGCGACGCGGGCGACCTTTCCGGAGCAGAAGCACTGCTGCAGGAAGCGGCCGACGGCGCCCGAGTGTCGCTGGGCGATCGCCACCCAACGACGCTGCGGCTGCTGCACAACGTCGCCGATGTGCTCGCCCGATCCGGACGGCTGGGCGAGGCGGGAAGGTTGTTCGCCGAGGTGTTGGAAGGGCGGCGCGAGACCCACGGCCCCGACCATCCGTACACCAGCGCCACGGCGAAGGCGCTCGGGGATGTGCGCGCCGCGATGGGCGATGCGGCCGGGGCCGAGGCGATCTATCGGGAGCTGCTGGAAACGCACACGCGCCGGGGCGAGGCGGAGCGCCGACAGGCGTGGGCGGCGGCATCGGCGCTCGCGAGCGTGCTGCAGCGGCAGGGTCGGCGTGCCGACGCGGCGCCCGTCTTGGAGCGAGCCGCGGAGCTTGCCGAGGCGGAGTTCGGGCGCACCCATCCCGATACGCTGACTGCGGTGCACAACCTCGGCGCGGCGCTGCTTGAGGAAGGCCGGTTCGAAGATGCCGCGGCGGCGCTCGGGCCGAGGCTCTCCGACGCGCGCGAGGCTTGGGCGGGACGGGACGGGTCTGCGCTTGGTCTCTACCTGCTGCGTCTTGGGGCGGCGCTGCTGAGCACGGGGAGAGCGAGCGAGGCCGAGCCGGTGCTGCTTGAGGCGCATTTGCTGTTGGCCGGTGCGCTGGGCGAGGGGCACGGATACCCGCGCCAGGCCGCGGCGATGCTGGCGAGCCTGTACGAGACCCTGCACAACGCCGAACCCGGCGCCGGGCATGATGCGTCGGCCGCCCGTTGGAGGGGTCTCGCGGCCGGCGGGTGACCGTTTTCTTACGGACCCGGGATGAACCTCCGTGGAACGAATCACCGATAGCCAACCGGTTTCTGTGTGACGACATGCCCGAAGGCGACCGGAGCGACGCACGCTCGGGGCCCGGGCCCTGGAACAGGTGAATCCGAAGATGGCCGCGATCCAGATCGAGATCCAGACGGGGTACGCAAGCCCGTGGTCGGGCAAGTTTGAGCAGGAGCGCGTAACGATCGGGCGCGGGCCCAACGCGGATGTCCGGCTCCACCCGACCAAGGACACCGCCTGCGCACGCGAGGTCCACGCGACGATCGAGCAATCGCCGGACTCTCCGAGCGGTTGGACGCTGACGGCTCATCACCAGAGCGGCGTGACCGTGCTCGGCCCGGGGGGGAGGACGCTCAAGCGTCTGGGCGCGGGCGAGTCGCACCCGATCGACATCGAGGTGCAGTTCGAACTCGGCGAGGGCGGGCCGCGGCTGGGTGCGAGCGCGGTCGGGCAGGAGCTCCCCGCGACCGAGGCGAGGCCGACGGGCGGGCGGGCGCCGCTGCCGGTCGGACGCGTGTCTGGGGATGTGATCCGGCGGGCGAACCGGGCGCCGAAGCTGATCGCGGCGGTGGTTGTGCTCGTGCTGCTGGTCGGGGGCGGGCTGGGCTATTGGATCTTCGCGGTGCGGGGGCAGGGGCAAGTGATCGCCCAGCAGACGACCGAGGAACTCGAACGCCGTACAGAAGAACTCCGCGCCGCGATCGCGGCAGATACCGAGCTCACCGAGGCGCAGCTCGCCACGCTGCGCGAGTCGGTGACCGAGCTGCGCGAACAGCCCAGCGACCGCATGGCGCAGGTGCTTGTCGAGGCGTCGCCCTCGGTCTGGCTGACGGGCGTGATCAACCCGGAGACCGGCGGGTTTACCGCGGGCGGCACGGCTTGGACGGTTTCTGAGAGCCAGCTCGCCACCAACGCGCATGTCGCCGAAGCGCTCGAGACGCTGACCAAGATGATCGAGGGCGCGGTGCCGGTCGCGCTGCGCGAAGGGCGGCGTGAACAGATGATCACGCTTTCGTCCGAGATGCTCATCCACCCGGGCTACAAGCGATGGACCGAGATCCTTTCGCGCCAGCTGCAGGGCGACGCTGCGGGGCGGCTGCTGCAGTTCAGATTTATCCAACCGTGCGATGTCGCGGTCCTCACACCGGCCGAGCCGGCGACGGATCTCGGCGCGCCGCTGAAGATCGCATCGGGCGTCGATTCCAGGTCGCTTGTGGGCGACGCGGTCGGGTATGTCGGGTTTCCCAGCGAGAACATCGCGGGGCTGCCATCGCAGCAGCGTGTCTCGGGGCGGATCTCCAACCAAACCGACTTCATCTTCCAGCCCGCGGATCTC
>REET01000095.1 GCA_007694925.1 Phycisphaerales bacterium
AGGAAGGTCAACGCCGGGCCTCCGTCGGCACGCGGTAACCGGCCGCGACGAGGTAGATCTCACGCGAGATGTCGCGCGTCGCTTTGGGCTTGAAGTGCTTGAACTGATCGAACAGGCCCTTGGCCCGCTCCGCCAGCGCCGGCAGGGCCTCGCCCTCGAAGACCTTCATCGCCATGTTTCCGCCCGGCTTGAGGACGCGGGGCAGCAGGTCGAGCACCGCCTCGCAGAGCCTCACGGAGCGGAAGTGGTCCGCGCCGCCCGGGGCGCCGGAGGTGTTGGGCGCCATGTCGCTGATCGCGACATCGAACAGCCCGCCCGCGGGGGCGGTGAGGCGGTCGGGGTCGGTCGTGGTGATGTCGCCGACCATCGAGGTGACATTGGGCCCGACGGGGGCCCGGACCGGCAGCAGGTCGATGCCGACGACGACGCCGTTGCGGCCGACGAGCTCGGACGCGACCTGCAGCCACGAGCCCGGGGCGCAGCCGAGGTCCAGCACGCGGTCGCCCGGAGAGATGATCCGGAACCGCTGCTGGATCTCCTTGAGCTTGTAGGCCGAGCGGGCGGCGTACCCCTCGTCCTTGGCCTGTTTGAAGAATCTGTCGTGCAGCACGCGCTTGGCCATCGGGCGATCGTACGGCTGTTTGGAGCCCCGAACGCGGGCCGGTTGGTCGTCGATTCGGGTGACTGTCGGGGCGAGCGGGCGGTCCCGTGCGCTATCGTTGCGGCCGATGCCCCCGCAACCCACGCCATCTCCGGCCCAGGACCGGGCGGTCGAGCTCTCGTTTGTCGCCCCGGCGCACAACGAGGAGGGCAATGTCGGGGCGCTCGTCGAGCAGGTGGGGGCCGCGGGCGAGGCGTCGGGGCTCGTATTCGAGTTCGTGCTCGTCGACGACGGCTCGACGGACGCGACCGCGGAGAAAGCCCGGGAGCTCATGGCCTCCCGCCCGTGGCTCCGCATGGTCCGGATGACGCGGACGCCGGAGGGCTCGGGGGGCGGGCAGTCCGCGGCGTTCTACGCCGGGTTCAGGGCCGCGAGGGGACGCCTGATCGCCGTGCTCGACGCCGACCTCCAGAACGACCCCGCCGACATCCCCGCGATGCTCAAACTGCTTCAGCGTGAAGGCGCGGACATGGTCCAGGGCGACCGCTCGCACGCCAGAAAGGACTCGGCGGTCCGCAAGTGGGGGAGCGTCGTCGGGCGCGTCTTCCGGCGCACGCTGCTCGGCGACACGATCCGCGACACAGGGTGCTCGCTTCGCTTGATGAAGCGTGAGGTCGCCCTTGAGCTCCCGCTGCAGTTCAAGGGCATGCACCGGTTCATCCCCGTCACCGCCCGCCACCTGGGCTACAAGGTTGTCGAGATGCCCGTCAACCACCGCCCACGCCTCGCCGGCGAGACCAAGTACGGCATGGGCATCACCAAGCGGGCGATCCCCGGCCTGATCGACTGCTTCGCGGTTCGCTACATGCGCTCGCGCAGGCGTCCGGTCGACAGCGAGGAGGTCGCCGCCGAGCGGTCATCGGAAGGGGCCGAGGCGTGAGCGGCAAAGGGCGGATGAAGCTCGAGCCGATCGTGCTCATGGTCGCGCTGGTGCTCGTCGGCATCGCGCTGGTCTGGATGCAGCCCCCCGCCCGGCCCGGCGTCAGTCCCCGCGACGGCGCCGTCGTCCATCGAGCGACGATCGGCCAGGCCCGGACCTTCGTCGAAGTCCACGGCGAGCCGGGGCAAGAGACCTTCCGCGTTCTGGGCATGGAGGGGCACGCCTCGGAGGTGATTGAACTCACCGAGTTCGAGGCGATGTTCGGCTCGCGCGTGGTGCGGGAGATTCGCGGCGAGCGGAACGCGGTCTTCCGCATCTTCAACATCACGACCTACGCGAGCCTGGTCTGGATCGCGATCGGGCTGGGCGGGCAGATCGTCTTCTCCTGCCGCTTCCTGATCCAGTGGATCGTCAGCGAGCGCAAGCGGGAGTCGGTGATCCCGGATATCTTCTGGTGGATCAGCCTGCTTGGCGGGGTCTGCCTGTTCGTGTACTTTGTCTGGCGGCGCGACATCGTCGGCGTGCTCGGCCAGTCGACCGGGATCGTGATCTACGCCCGGAACATCCGGCTGATCCACAAGAAGCGCCGGCGTGAGCTGCGCAACGCCGCCAACGGCGTCCTGACCGATCCCGCCAGCGAGGAGGCGAACGCCCCGTGAAAGTCTTCCTGGACGAACAGCAGATCGAGGTCGAACGCCCGTCGCTGCGTGCGGCGATGTCCGCCGCGATCGGCCTGGCCAACGGCGCCGGACGCGTGGTGATCGAGGTCTACGCCGATGGCGAGCCCCTCCCCTCGCACCTGCTCGACGAGCCTTCCGACGAGCCGTTGGGCTACGCCGAGCTCCGCTTTGCCTCCGCGATCCCTTCGGTGATGGTGCAGCAGATCCTGCTCGACGCGGCCGACGCGCTCGACCGCGTGCGCGAGGACCAGGAGTCCGCCGCGGCGCAGATCCAGGCGGGCCGGCTCTCTGACGCGCGCCGTTCGCTCGAGCAGGTCGTCTCGCTCTGGCAGCTCGTCGTGCTGGCGGTCCAGCGGGGCGGGGCGCTGCTCGACCGCGACCTGACGGCGATCCAGGCCGGCGACCCGCCCAAGCCGATCGCTGACCGCATCGGCACGCTCAGGACGGATCTGGAAGGGCTTGCGTCGGCTCTGGGCGACGAGGACTGGTCCGCACTCAGCGACGCCCTCGAAGACGACATGGGGGCTCAGGTCTCAGACTGGCAGGACGCCCTGAAGATCATGGCCGACGAGATCGCCAAGGCAGGGTGAGCCTCCGGTCCACGCTCGGATGAAACGGACAACGCCCCGGACGGTGGAGGACCGACGGGGCGTTGTTTGTTGCCCGTTGAGGAGAGTGTCGTTCCGGTGCTTCAGGCGGCGTGGGGCTCAGCGAGCCGGGCCGCGAGCGTTCAGTAGTGCACGCGTGTGCCGCTGCGTTCGTTCTGGTCGCCGATGACAATGCCGCTGGCGCCGCCGAGGATGGCGCCCGCGGCAGCGCCTTTGCCTGCGTTGCCGCTGAGCGAGCCGAGACCGAAGCCTGCGAGTGCGCCGAGCGCAGCGCCGGAGGCAGCGCCTTCGGCCGCGTTGTTGCAGCCCGAGCCGAAAGTGGCCATGGCGAGGCCGGCGGCCAGAAGGCCCAGGCCGGCGCGGGTGTGCAGTCGCTTGGTTGACATGTCGCCGCTCCTTTTCCTGCCGGCCCCGGTGATTCGGGGCTGGGTGTTCTTCCCCAAGCAATGCGACGGGGTCCGCCGGCCGGTGAACGGGCGGTCGAGAAAAATGTCGTTGTGGGCTTACCGGCCCGGAAACGGGGCCGGGCGGGGGCGGGCGGTCAGTTCCAGGAGCAGCCTTTGGGCCACTGTTCGGGATGCTGACGCTCAGCGCGGCGGAGGAGGGACTCCAGCCGCCTCAGCTCGTCCTGCACGACCCCGACGCGGCGCAGTGCGTCCGCCTCGGCCAAGAGCCGATAACGCACTTCCGGATCGGAAATCAGCGTGAAGGCGATCAGCTCGAAAAACGCGTTGGTCGGCACATCCTCGTCGTCGGCGTACTCGGCGACGGCCTCGGCCGCGGCGAAGTGCGTCAGCGGCCCGTCGGTCAGCATCCGGCCGACGCTGCGGCGCATGATGTCGAGCTCGGGCGTGGTTTCCTCGGCGTGGGGCGTGCTGAGGGGTTCGAGCATCGCCTCGCGGAAGAGACGCTCGGCCGAGGGGGGCGACTCTTCAACGATCCTGGCGCGGCAGACCCCCTGCAGCAGCAGGTTGTACCGCCCGTCGGCGAGGCGCTCGTGCTGGATGATCTGCCCGATGCAGACGCAGGGGCGCAGGGGCGGGCGCCCGTGGTACTCCTGCTTCCAGCGCTCGCCGCGGAAGACGGCCATGGCGATCTGCCCCGAGCCGTCGAGGACATGCTCGACCATCTGGCGGTAGCGGGGCTCGAAGATGTGCAGGGGGAGCACCTGCTGGGGGAGCAGGGTGACCGAGTCCAGCGGGAAGAGCGGGATCGGCTTGGCGAAGTTGACCGAGATGGTGGTCGCGTCGGACATGGTGCTCGGGCCTTGGCCAATGCTACCGAGCGATCGCGGCTGAGGCGAGGGAAATCGGCGGGGCGCCGCCCTGACTCTTCATGATCACTCCGCCAGCGGGTCGGGCCGGTAGAGCTTGGCGCCCAGGGCCCAGTTCTTGTCGGTGAAGTTGCCGCCGCGGTCGAGTTTGCCGGGTGTGTCGGGGCGTGTGGCTTCGAGGCTGATGGCCATCTTGGCGTCGATGTCGTCGAGCATGGAGACGAGCAGGGCCTCGGGGGTCATGGGGACCTTGGCGGCGCCGTACTCGGGGATGCCGTGGTGGCTGAGGATGATGTGCTGGAGGACGGTGAGCGCGCCGGCGGGGAGTCGTGTGCCGGTGACGGTCATCATCTGCTGGGCCTTGTCGTGGAGCATGATGGCCCCCTCGACGATGTGGCCGACAAGCTCGCCGCGATCGGTGTAGGTGAACGGGCCGTCGTAGCCGAGCTCGCGGGTCTTGCCCAGATCGTGCAGGAAGAGGCCCATGAGCACGATGTCGCGGTTGATCTTCGGGTAGAGCGGGCAGATCGAGTCTGCGAGCTTGAGGAGGTTGAGCGTGTGCTCGAGCAGCCCGCCGAGGTAGGCGTGGTGCATCTGCTTGGCGGCCGGGGCACGCTTGAACGCCTCCATCAGATGCTCGTCGGCGAGATAGGTTTCGGCGAGGGCCTTGATCGCCGGGTGCTTGAGCGTGGCGAGGATGCCGGAGAGCTCTTCGAGCATCTCGGCGGGATCGCGCTCGGAGGAGGCGATGAGGTGGCGGAGTTCGTCCTGGGAGGGCTCGTGCGGCTCGATCGCGTGGATGATGAGCTGGATCTCGCCCTGGTAGGCCTGTGTCTCGCCCTTGACGAAGACGAACCCGTCGGTGGGGATGGTCTTGAATGTGGCCTCGTCGATCGACCACATGCGGGCGGGCATCTCGCCCGAGCGGTCGCGGAGCAGGCAGCGGAGGTAGGGCTTCTCCGTCCGCGTCATGCCCATCTGGGCGTTGACGACGGTGAAGACGCCGGCGATGCGCTGCGGCGGCTGGTCGAGGTCGGCGATGTACACGCGGTCGCTGGGGGCGGTCTGGCTGCTCATAGGAGGCGAGTGTAGCGGGGCGGGGAGAAATGCGCGGGATTTCTTGGTGAGGGTGGGAACCCGGGGCGGACAGGTGCGTCAAAAAAGATGTGGAGGGGCTCCGGGACGCACCGGGGCGAGAAGGACACACGCGGCCGAGGTCGGCGGCTCCGTCGGAGCCTCCCCGCACGGTCGCGGCGAAGAGAGGATCCTGAAGATGGTCAGCAGCAAGAGTGTGTTCGCCGGCCTCGCCGGGTCGATCGTCCTGTGCGGGGCGGCGTCGGCGCGGCCGGTCATGATCGAGATGCTCGTTTCGGGTGAGTTCCACAGTGTCGACCCGAATCACCAATTGCTCGGACCCTTCGCGAGTGTGTACGAAGGCCAGCGGTGGTCGGCGAGGTATGTGTTCCCGGCGGATGTGTCACGAACCTTTGGGAATGACAACTCTTCGATCTGGGTGAACGCCCTCGATCCGATCACTTTTTCATTCGATGGGGGCGAGCCGATCGTGATCGAGCCTGAGACTAACGGTGTTGTTCCGGAAACGGATCTGGCGACCAATCATCATTCGTTACGAGACTCGGTGCTGTCCCGCTTCGGCATGCGGACGTCTGACGGTCGCATCAACTCTTTGACGCTCCGTGCCGACGCCCCGGGCGGTTCGATTTTCGGTCAGGTGAGTGAGCTGAACTCGACCGATCTCGTCGGGCTCGAGTTGAGCGACTTTACCAGTGCCGAGTTGTACACGAGCGGGCTGGGCGGGACTCAACCCTTTCGTGGCACCGTGGACTCGTTCCTGATCCGGTTCGACCCCGATTCGGTCGTGCCCGCGCCCGGCGCGGCTTCGTTGCTGGCGCTCGCGGGTCTCGGCGCGGTGCGCAGACGCCGGGCCTGACACGGAGCGAACCGATACACGATCTCTCACGCTCGCCGGGAGGGTCCGAGGGGCCTTCCCGGTGTATTCGTGCGCCCTCAGCGCCCGCGGAAGTGGGGCGGGACCTCGCCGTGGTCGGCGCGGATGGTGCTGCGGATGCCGCCCCGTCCCTTCCAGTCGGTGACGATCTGCAGCCAGGCGGGGTTCATCAGCTTCACGAGGTCGTCGCGGATGGCGTTGGTGACCGCTTCGTAGTAGATGCCCTCGTTGCGGAAGCTCTGGTAGTAGAGCTTGAGGCTCTTGAGCTCGACGCAGACACCCCCCTCCGAGCCAGGGCGGGGCTGGTAGCGCAGCGTCACATGCCCGAAGTCCGGGTGGCCGGTCTTCGGGCAGACGCTGGTGAACTCCTCGGACACATGCTCGATGACGAACGGCGTATCGGAGGGTGTTGTAAAAGCTTCGAGCAGCGAGCGGTTGGGCATGGATGTTGGATCGCTGGGCAAGGGGCGGATCGCGCCTGATCAGGCGCCGTAGCGGCGGACGAGTTCGACGATGCGGGGCTGGTCGGGGTTGATCTGGAGGCTGCGCCGGAGGAGGCGGACGCCGTCGCGCTGGGCGTCGCGGTTGCGCTTCTCGCTCCAGAGATACTGGTTGAGGCGGTAGATGCCGAGGCTGTTGATGGCGGGGAAGTGGGTGGGGTCGAGCTCGATCGCCCGCTGGAAGGCCTCCTCGGCCTCGTCGTAGCGGTAATCGCGGAAGAGCAGGGCGCCGAGCGTCTCGTACGCCACAGGCGACGGGCCGAGGGCGAGGACCTCTTCGATGGTGACGATCGCTTCGTCCTTGCGTCCGGTGCGGCTCAGGCTGTCTGAAAGCATCAGCAAGAGCTCGGGGCTGAGCTGCATCAGCTCGGCCGCCTGGCGGAGCTCGGTCACGGCCGACTCGTGCTCGTCCAGTTCGCGGTAGACCGCCGCGAGGTTGGCGCGGGCCGGGCCGCTCTCCCCGTCGATGCGGACGGCGCGGATGGCGTAACGCATCGCCTGGCGGGGCTCGCCGAGGCCGAGGTAGGCCGTGGCGATGTTCATGTTCGCGTCGAGGTTCATCGGATCGATCGCCAGGGCGCGGAGGTAGGCGCGGACGGCCTCGGTCAGCCGGTTGAGGAGCTGCAGGGCCAAGCCGTGGAGGTACTGGGCCTCGAAGTTGAGGGGCTCGACGCGTGCGGCCTCGCCGTAGCGACGCTCTGCAAGCGAGTAATCGCCCCGCCTGCGGTAGATGTTGCCGGCCTCGATGTAGGCCATGGTGAGTTCGGGGTTGATCTCGATGGCCCGCTCGAAGGCTCGGAGGGCGGAGTCTTCTTCGCCCTCGCGCTCGTATCGGCGTCCCTCGAACAGGGCGGAGATCGACTTTTCGTCGCGTTCGGCGCCGATGACCGGTCGGCGGGGGCGGTCGGGCCTGTCTTCGTCTGTGCCCGTCCGCGTCGTTTGGCACCCGCCGATGGACACCGCCGCGAGCAACCCGGCGCAGAGCAGGACCAGGGCGGTCGTCAGGGGCATCGCCCGCTTGGGGCTGCAGACGGGGGCCTGGGCGTCGGTGCGGCCGGGAGACTCAGCTCTGGTCATGGTCGAGGGTCCGTTCTGGCGTGGCGTTGGTCTGTGGGGCAATGGACGCCCGGATCGGTCTATCGGTTCGCTCGGAGCGGCGCTTGGGCCCGATTATCGCGCCCCGGAGGCCGTGGGGACGCCGACCAGGCGTTTGAGGCGCCCGAGATTGATCGTGTCCATGGGCGTGCCCGCTTCGTTCTTTGTTTTCGGCGTTTCGAGCACTTTGGGCACACCCGCCAGTTCCGGGCGGTTGGCGATCGCGGCGAACCCGGAGGCCCGGAGGGCCTTCGCGCTTGTCCCCCGGCCGATGTCGCCCTCGCCGATGTGGGCGTGCCGGTCCTTGCGGGAGCCGACTCCCCCGAGGCTGTCGTTGATATGCGCAACCTTGAGGTGGGCCAAGCCGCAGGTTTGGTCGAATTCGTCCAAGACGGCGTCGGCCCCGTCGCGGCTGGAGAAGTCGTACCCCCCCGCGTGGGCGTGGCAGGTGTCGAAGCAGAAGCCGACGCGCTCGGGCTCGCCCGTCAGGTCGATGATGCGGGCCCGCAGGTCGGCGAGCTCTTCGAAGGTGCGTCCGAGGTTGCTGCCCGAGCCGACGGTGTTTTCCAGGCAGCAGACGACCTTTGCGCCCTTTGTTCTCTTGAACAGGTGGCGGTAGGCCTCGGCGATGCGGGCGAGCCCGCTCTCGGCGTCGGAGGTGGTGTACGCCCCTGGGTGGTGGACGAGGTAGGGGATCGAGAGCTCGGCGCAGCGTTCGACCTCGATGGTCATGAGATCGATGGACTTGTTCCAGAGCTCGTCATCGGGGCTGGCGAGGTTGATGAGGTAGCTCGCGTGGCTGGTGGTGCGGTCCTGCCAGCCGAGGCGCTTCAGCCCGTTCAGCCAGTCGGCCTTTGCGACCGGATCCAGCGGCTTGGCCTTCCACTGCTGCTGGTTCTTGGTGAAGACCTGGACGGTGTCGAGCTTGAGGGCCTCGGCCTCGGTGAGGGCGTTGACCATGCCGCCGGCGATGGAGAGGTGTGATCCGAACACGCCGCGACTGTAGAGCCGGGGGCGCGCCCGGGCGTGGGGGCGTATCCTCGGGCCATGGATGGTTTGAGGACATCTGCGGGGCGGGGCGGGCTTTGCTGGGTGCTTGCGGTCTGCGTGCTCGGGGCGTCGATCGGCGGGTGCGCCCGACCGCGTCCGGCGCCGGTGGTGCGGGATGAGCCGATCCGCGTCTCGATGATCGTCGAGAATGTCTTCACGCCATCGGAGCCGTCTGGGATGACCGAGGCGGACGCGGTGCGCAGGGCGCTGCGCGACGCCGGGGCGATGGAGATCGAGGACTACCCGACGGGCAGCGCCGTCCGCCTGGCGGACGGTCGGGCCCAGAGCCACGCGTACAACTTCACGGCGCCCGACTTCCGGACGCTCGAGCGAGCGCACAACGGCGTGCTGGCCCTTCGGGGCAGAGAGTTCCACCGGCGCGTGTTCGACCCCGCCACGGCCCGGTTCACGCTGGCGTACTCGCGCCCGATGGCCGACAGCGCGTTCTTCGCCGAGCTCTCGGGCACCGCCTCGCGGGGCTCGAAGGTCTTTGTCTACGACCACCAGCACGCCGAGATCAAAGAGGTGCCCGTGGGGGCGAGGGGCGAGTGGTCGATCAGGCTGACCCCGCGCACGGGCTATCAATACTTCTACGGCTTCATCGAAGACGCGTCGGGCAGGCGCACCGGCTTCTTCCGGCACCGGATCGACTCGAACACGCGGGAAGAGCTGACGGCCGAGGCGTTCCATCGGTTGCGGTTGACGCAGCAGTAGGGGAAGGGGATTAGGCACTGAGGCACGGACTGGGCAAGAGACGGAGAGACGGGGAGACGAAGAGACGGAGAGGTTGAGAGACTGGGGTTGCAAGGAGTTTGTTGGCAATGGCGGAGCTTGAAGGACGGATCGCGATCATCACGGGGGCTTCGGCTGGGATCGGGGAGGCGACGGCGCGGACGCTGTCGGCCTCCGGCGCCCGGGTCGTGCTCAACGCGCGTCGGAAAGAGAAGCTCGACGAACTGGTCAAGGAGTTCGGCGGGCCGACAAAGGCTGTGAGCGTTCCCGGCGACGCGGCCGATCGGGAGTTGATCGAGCGGATGTTCGCCGAGGCGGGCTCGCGTTTCGGGGCGGCGCCGGATCTGGTCGTGGTCAACGCCGGGCGGGGGCTCGGCGGGTCTGTGGTGACTTCCGACGACTCCAAGTGGGAGGAGATGGTCCGCCTGAATCTTGTTGGTGCGGCGAGGCTGATCCGGGCCGCGGCGGTCCGCATGACCGAGGGCTTCGACCCCAAGTCGTGGCAGAACACCTCGCGCGACATCGTGGTGCTCGGCTCGACGGTGGGGCGTCACATCTCGCCGTTCAGCTCGATGTACGGCGCCAGCAAGTTCGGGGTGAACTCGCTGGCGGAGGCGGCGCGGCGTGAGCTGGGGCCCAAGGGGGTCAGGGTGACGCTGGTGGAGCCGGGGATCGTCGTCAGCGAGTTTCAGGCCGGGGCGGGCTACGACGAGGCGTGGTTTGCGCAGATGGCCGAGAAGTACGGCCCGCTCCTGCAGCCGGCGGACATCGCCGAGACGATCCGCTACATCGTGTCGCAGCCGGCGAGGATCCACATCAACGATGTGGTGATCCGGGCGACGAGGCAGGAGTATCCCTGAGCGGTCGATTTCCCTCTGCTTCGGCTCGGGGCCCTTGCCAGCCGGTGGACGCCGCTATCGTTCGGGCTTGTTCGGCGACCGCCGGCGGTGTTTCGCTCGGCGGGGTCGGGCCCATCTGAGGCGGACGCGACGAGCGCCCGAGTGTTCTGATGCAGAACCTGATCGCGGAGAACGGGCCGGTCGAGACGGCGCAGATGTCCCTGTGGGTCTGCTCGTCGCTGGTGGCCCTTGGTGTTTTCCTGTACCGCAAGCGGCCGCGGGAGCGGCTGTACGCTGGTTGGTTGGCGTTGGTCTCGGCGCTCGCGGCTTTCCGCGAGGCCGACGGGCACACCCTGCTCAACCCCGAGGTGTTGGGGAGTTGGGGCGTCCGCTACCGGATCGACTGGTGGCTCAGCCTCGACGCGCCGGTGCTGCCCCGTGTGCTTTGGGCGGTGCTGGCCGCGGTGATCGCGGTGGCGATGGTGGCCCCGCTTCTCAAGGCATCGCCCAGGGCGTTCCTGCTGATCAGGGGGCGCGACCGGGCGTGGTGGCTCTTTGCGATCGCGGCCGGGGCGTTGTTCGTCGGCTACGCCTGCGACGACCTGGTAGGTCGCGGGCAGTTTGTGGCGCCGATCTACTCGCAGTCGGCCGAAGAGATCTCCGAACTGATCGGGGCGATGCTGTTTCTCTTGGCGATCGGCCTGACGGTTCGGCTGTCGCTCTCGACGCGCGAGAAGATGGCCCGGGAGCGGCTGAAGCCGGCCTGAACGGGGCGCCTCGGCAAGAGACGAAAAAAGCCCGCCTCGGAGGCGGGCTTTCTTGTTGGTTGTTGCGATCGGCGGGTTACGGGAAGATGCCGCGGACGCGGTAGACGGCGCCGAGGTGTTCGAGCGCCGAGCAGTAGGCGGCCTGACGCATCGGGACATCGTACTTCTGCTTGGCGACGAGTGTGCGCCTTGCGGCCATGACCATGATGCGGTTGAGCTCGGCGTCGACTCTTTCCTCGTCCCACATGTGGTAGGTCTTGTTCTGGACCCACTCGAAGTACGAGACGGTGACGCCGCCGGCGTTGGCGAGGATGTCGGGGATGCAGTGGATGCCGCGCTTTTCGAGGACCTCGTCGCCCTCGGGGGTGACGGGGCCGTTGGCGCCCTCTGCGATGACGCGGCAGTTGATGTAGGAGGCCTCCTCGGCCTTGATCATCTGCTCGAGTGCGGCGGGGATGAAGACATCGACGCGCGTCTTGTAGAAGTCTTCGAGGCTGATCGGCTGTGCGCCCTTGGAGGTGTCCTTGCCCGAGCCTGTGGTCTTGTGGGCCTTCTCGAAGCCGGCGATGGAGCCGTGCTCCTGGCAATAGGCGGTGAGGGCCTCGGTGTCGAAGCCGTCCTCGTTGAGGAGGCAGCCGGAGTGGTCCATGACGGCGACGATCTTGGCGCCGAGCTTCTGGAGGATCCGTCCGGCCCACGATCCGACATTGCCCCAGCCCTGGACGCTGACGCGCATGTCCTCGATGGGGATGCCGAAGGCGGGGAGCATCTCGACAAGGACATCGACGACGCCCTGGCCGGTGGCCTTGTTTCTTCCGAGCGAGCCGCCGATCTCGACGGGCTTGCCGGTGACGACGCGCATGCCGTCGGTGCTGGTGCGGTCGTTGGTGGACATCTGGTACGTGTCGGCGATCCAGGCCATGACCTGGGCGTTCGTGCCGACATCTGGGGCGGGGATGTCGTAGTCGGGGCCGATGACGTGCTGGATGGCGCTGGTGAAGCGTCTTGCGACGCGTTCGAGCTCGTCGACGGACATCTCACGCGGGTTGCACTTGACGCCGCCCTTGGCGCCGCCGAGGGGGATGCGTACGAGCGCGCACTTGAGTGTCATCATGAGCGCGAGCGACTTGACATCGTCGAGGTGGACATCGGGGTGGAACCGGAGGCCGCCCTTGAAGGGGCCCAGCGCGTTGTTGTGCTGGACGCGGTAGCCCTTGAAGAGATGGTGGTGCCCGTCGTTCATCTTGACGGGGAAGTGGACCATCAGCTCGTTCTTGGGCTGAGCGAGGATGATCTTGACGCGGTGGCGGAGCCCGACAACCTCGGCGCCGTGGAGCATGGTGGCGACCGTCTGGGCGTACATGTTGTCGGGATCTTTGGGGAAGTTCAGCTCGTCGAAGATCGGATCCCACGCTGCCGTTGAAGCCTGATTCGCGTCGGTAGACGCGTTCGTCGCGGTCGTGCTCATGGCGTTGTCTGCTCTCGCTGAATGCCCCGTGACCTGACCGGGCGCGGTTGCCGAGTCGGGTGTCCGAACGGATCGCGTGTCGGTCTGCCGCGGACACCCGTGAGCGGAGACCTGCGTAACCCAACTCTAGCCCCCATCGACCGATTCGGGGCGAGTGTGCATCGTTCTCGATCGCGGCCTCCAGGACCGCTAACCTCCGCCTCGGGAGAGACGCTCGGGAGGGGAGTTCCTGACTTGTTCGCGAACCCGCCGCCGGCTTGGCGGCGTCGGAGGCAGCCGTGATCCTGTATCTCGCGTCGGACCTGATCTGGGCGACGAAAATCAAGGGCGTTGCCGAGCACCTCGGGGTGCCCTGCCGCCCGGTGAGAACCCCGGAGATGCTCGAAGCCCGGCTTGCGGACTGCGAAGTCGCGGCGGTGCTCCTCGATCTTGAGAAGCCCGAAGAGGCGATGGCGATGATCGCCCGCCTGCGGGGCGACGGGGCGAGTGAACAGGACCAGAAAATCCGAGTCGTCGCGTTCGGGCCCCATGTGCTGGTCGAGCTCTTCCAGCAGGCCCGCGACGCGGGGGCGGACGAGGTGCTCGCCCGGGGGGTTCTGGACCGCAACATGCCCGAGATCCTGCTGGCGCTGGCCGGGCGGGGCGGGTCGAGGGCCTGAGGGGGCTTCCCGCCTGCTCGGGCGCGGGGGCGGCCGGGGAGAGAAATCGGGCCGGGCTGCGGGGGTTTCACGCAGCCGCGGGAGCTATCATTTAGGCCTGTCTTGACGGGTCGGGCCGGGAGTTGCTCCGCGTGTTGCGGGGCCCGGCACAGAAACACGATGAGTCTGCCGCCCCAGAGCGGGCTGGCTTCACCCGGTGTTCGGGCGTCGCCATCCGCGGCGTGAGGGTCTCCCGCATATGCCGACCCGGCGGGAGCGATCGCGTCTGCGGGACACGAGAAACGGTCCATGATTGACGAAACACTGATTGCATCGCTGAAGATCCAGGACGACGAGATCGAGTCCATGCTCCGTGACAGCCTCGGCGACGACGCCGCGGGCGGGAACATGGATTCTGTGATCGGCGATGTGATCGAGGATGTCGCGCCGGGCAAGCTGCTCAAGGGCAAGGTGATCGGCTTTGCCGGCGACGATGTGGTGGTCGAGGTCGGGCTCAAGAGCGAGGGGCTGATCCCGCGCGAGGAGTTCGCCGAGCTTTCGCAGAACATCGCTGTGGGCGACACGGTCGATGTGCTGCTGGAGTCGATGGAGGGCGAGAGCGGGCTGATCCAGCTCTCCCGCCGCAAGGCCGAGCGCCAGATCAACTGGCACCGGATCATCGACACGACCAAGGAGGGCGACGCGGTCGAGGGGACCGTGATGCGCAAGATCAAGGGCGGGCTGCTGGTCGACATCGGCGTGCCGGTCTTCCTGCCCGCCTCGCAGGTGGACATCCGGCGTCCGGGCGAGATCGGCGAGTACATCGGTCGCAAGATCCGGGCGCAGATCCTCAAGATCGACCAGGAGCGCCGGAACATCGTCATCAGCCGCCGCAAGCTGATCGAAGAGGAGCGCGAGGCCGCCAAGAAGCGCCTGCTCTCGACGATCAACGAGGGCGACACCGTCCGCGGCACAGTCAAGAACATCGCCGACTTCGGCGCGTTCGTCGACCTCGGCGGCATCGACGGCCTGCTGCACATCACCGACATGTCGTGGGGCAGGGTCAACCACCCCTCCGAGATCGTGCGGATCGACGAGCAGATCGAGGTGCGGATCCTCAACATCGACATGGACAAGGAGAAGATCGCCCTGGGGCTGAAGCAGAAGGAGCCCAGCCCCTGGGAGGAGATCGAGGCCAAGTACCCCGTTGGCAGCCGCGTCAAGGGCGAGGTGGTCAGCCTCATGTCCTACGGCTGCTTCGTGCGTCTTGAGGACGGGATCGAGGGCCTGGTGCACATCTCCGAGATGTCTTGGACCAAGCGGATCAACCACCCGTCGGAGATGGTCCAGCCGGGCGATCCCGTCGAAGTGGTCGTCCTGGACATCGACAAGAACAAGCAGGAGATCAGCCTCGGGATGAAGCAGACCGAGGTGAACCCCTGGGAGCTCGTGTCGGAGAAGTACCCCCCCGGCACGATCATCGAGGGCGTGGTGCGGAACCTGGCCAACTACGGCGCGTTCGTCGAGATCGAGCCGGGCATCGACGGCCTCCTGCACATCTCCGACATGTCTTGGACGAAGAAGGTCACGCACCCCAACGAGCTGCTCAAGAAGGGCGACATGGTCAAGTGTGTCGTCCTGGATGTTGATCAGTCCAAGCAGCGGATCAGCCTGGGCGTCAAGCAGCTGACCGAGGACCCGTGGCTGGAGGCCATCCCCGGGGCCTATCAGCCCGGCATGGTCGTCCGCGGCGCGGTCACGAAGATCACCAACTTCGGCGTGTTCGTCGAGCTCGAGGACGACCTCGAGGGCCTGCTGCACATCTCCGAGCTGGCCGACCACAAGGTCGAGAACCCGCAGGATGTTGTCGAGGCCGGTCAGGAACTCGATGTCAAGATCCTTCGCGTGGACACGGGCGATCGGAAGATCGGTCTTTCTCTGAAGCGTGCCCAGTGGGGCAATGTGGAGGAGGAGCGTGCCGAGCGCGAGGAGAAGAAGCAGCAGCGCGGCGGTGCCGCGGCGGCCCGTGGCGGCATGGACGACCACGGCGCGATGGGCACGGACAAGATCTCGTTCTGATCCCCCCCAGCTGATCCCCGCTTTGATCTCCAGTTGATCCACTGAATAACGATCGACGCGACGCGAGCCGAGAGGCTCGC
>REET01000052.1 GCA_007694925.1 Phycisphaerales bacterium
TCGCGGGTTCACTCCGGGTGACTTTCGGACGTACTCGGCACGAACCAGCTGAAGGCGAGGAGCTCCCCGAGACGCGCTTCGAACTGCTCCACTTCGCGCACTCGGCGGTCGGGGTCGGCTCCGGTCTGCCGGGCCTCAGCGCTCAGGGCGCTCGACCACGCCACCGGCCAGGACTCGGGGGGGTGCAGTGAGGCGACCAGCCTCTGTACACCGATCGGCAGGCGCGGCGCGGCCTCAACAACAGCGGACCAGAGTTCACCGTCCTCCCGCGCGAGATGCACGAAGAGGAAGATCGGGCGAGCATCCCCGGCAGCAACGAGCGCTTCGAAGGCGCGCGAGCGCTCCGGCGCGGTCGGGAACGCCTCGATGAAGCGCTCGAAAATCGCGCCCCAGCACGGGACGGGGGCATCGCCGGAGGCCGCTTCCTCGCCCTGGATGAAGCGCGCGTAGGGCTGCGCGTCTTCTCCGAGGCATGCCTCGAGGCTGCGGGCCAGGCGCTCACGAACATCGGACATCGGGATCGTCATCGGGCTACTCTCGGGCAAAGGCAGCCACGGTCACGTAGAGCTGCACGGACGAGGTGTTGTGGACCGACACGGCGTAGGTCTTCGACGAGCCCGAGCCTTGCTTCGTAACCCAGGTGCGAAGCTGCCAGGAGCGCTGGCCCATGACCCAGGTCGTGGGGCTGGGCAGGCCCGAGGGCTCCATCTCGTTGTAGGCGACGATGACCAGGTCGGGCCGGGTCGAGAGCGCCGTCATCTGGAACTCTTCGCCCGCGTTGAAGATGCGAGACTGCTGGTAGGTCCGGCGCAGGTAGCGGCTGTCGTGGAGATGGCCGGCGAGCGCGAACTCATCTGCGGCAAGCCCTCCGACCGTGCCGGCGTCGCCGACCTGCTGGCCGATCCGGTAGTAGCGAGCGTCGTGGTCGCCGCCGGCGACGTGCTGATTCAGCCGATTCACGAGAGCAACGAGTTGGCTGCGCAGGGTTCCATTGGTCAGGCCGAACACCGTGCCGGCGGCGATCGACGCGCTGCCGATCAGCGAGACGCCCTGGGACACAATGTTCGACTTGTAGTCGGCGACGATCTCCTGGAGCTGCGTCTGGACGTTCGTGGCGGAGATGTGCTCGTGGGGCGTGGCAGAGATAGCCACCGCCGCATGCGCACCACCGGTGGCCGCAAGGTGGGAGTTCAGCCAGCTCAGGAGGCTGGCGAGCTGGCTTCGGACCGAGCCCGCCGTGAGGCTGTTCGGAATGCCGGGGAGGGAGCCGTTGCGCACGAAGCCGGCGCCGGCGTTGCCGACGGTGCTGACTAGCTTGGAGACGAGATCAGTCAGTGCGGTCTGCACATTGTCCCCCTGGATGTCGGCGGGCGCGTCGTAGTCGATGTCGGCAGCGGGGTGCCGTAAGCGCTCGCCTCGCAGGTGCCCGCCAAGGTCCGCATCGACTTGGTCCAGCACAGCCTGAACGGTCGGGACCACCGGAGCGAGGTGCGTCCAGAAGCCCGCTTGCACGGCGACCGACGATCCGCTCGCGAAGATGAACGCCTGGCGGCGAGACACATCGATGTGCTCGGCGAGGATCTGCGTCTGCCCGAAAGGCCGGCGCACCTCGCAGACCAGAAGCTCGTCCTCCGGCAGCGGGAGACGCGTAGCACTGCCCGCCGGCCCGTCGGGACCCTGACGAACCACGACTTCGAAGGCTTCGTCTCGGCGGAAGTAGACCAGCTGACCGTTCCCATCCGTTCGGGGGTCGGAGAGCTGACGGTCGAACTTCAGGAAGACGCCCACCCAACGCTCGTTGCCGGGCGTGAGCACCTCGGTTGGCACGCCGGCCAGGTCGACGGAGCAGTCGACCCGCTGCCCGGTCCCGTAGGCGATGCGACGCCCCGCCCGATCATACGCCCGAGCGGGTGCCGTCAGGTCGATGGTGAGGTCTGCCACCGGCGCGTGCGGTGTGGGCGCAGCTCCGGACACGATGCCGAAGACCCCGATGTCTGCGGCGAGATTCCGGTCGGCGCGCTCAAGCAGCTCGAAGGCAAGGTCAAGCTCTGCCTCGGTTACTCGCTGACGGAAGAAGAAGTCGGTACGATCGGCCATGCTCCATCACGCATCGAGGGGTGAAGGCACTCGCGTGAGGTGCAAAGCCGAACTTCCCGTCCGCGGGCGGGAACGGCGGCATCAGTGAAGGATCGATTCGGTCCCAAGCTCTGACACGCCGATCTCCCAGTGGTCGATGAAGACCGGGAGCGCAGGCTCGACGAGGTCGAGGGGCGTTGACCGTGCCTCCTGCAGCGGGCTACGATCACCATCCTTTCTGATGCGAAGGACTCAGCAGGCAGAAGGATTGAACGGACCCCTTCACATGCGCTTCGCGCTGCCGGATGACCCCGACCTGGACGCTTTCGTCAGCGGAAACGAGGAGGTCGATGCCTACTTTCGTGCCCGCCAGTGGTTCAACGTCGCCAAGGGCGTCTCAGCCCCTCCAACCTATCAGTTCCTCACCGAGAGGGATGGCGATGTGGTGGGCTACGCCTCGGTAGCCTTTCGCAGAAGCGACCATCCCTTCGATGGCTCCGACAAACGCGCCCTTTACCTCCTGATCTACGTGATCGGTATCCACAAGCGCTTCCAGGGACAACGCAACGCGAGGGGGAGCAACGAATCCTACGCTGCCTCCATGATCCGCATGCTCGCAAACCTCGCCAGTGGGCGAGACGACTGCGTCGGCCTGGGCCTGTGGGTGAGAGAAGACAACGCGCGCGCGATCGCCTTCTACCAAAAGGTCGGCTTCGAGCCGGACCCGGGAGGAGCGTAACCATCCGACGTGCCCCGTCTTGCGCCTACGCAGAGCTTGAAATCCACCGGTCTGGGAGGAGTTCGGCGATGCGCTTCGCCGGGTGGTCGGCGATTCGGGGCAGGACATCCGTGAGGTATGCG
>REET01000014.1 GCA_007694925.1 Phycisphaerales bacterium
GACCTCCGCGCCGACTTCAACAACGACGGCGTCATCGACGCCGACGACTTCTTCGCCTTCCTCAACGCCTTCGCCGCCGGCTGCTGAACGATTGAAAGCCCAACGCGCGACCTCAAAGCCCCCGCCGGAACACCGGCGGGGGCTCTTTTTTCCTTCCCAGACGCCAAAACAGTGTTGACACGACCCGCGCGAGCACGCTAGTTTGTTTCCTGTCCGGGCGGCGGGCCCTCCGCCGAGTTCGACCCCGGCGTGGTTTTCGGCCACGACGGGCGACCGCCGCGGTCGCCGGTGGCTCGTGGGAGAATTGAGCGCTCCGGCGCTCATCGAGAGAGGAACTGTCAAATGCGTTCTGCCAGAATCATCGCCCTGGGCATCGTCTGCGCCGCCATGACTTCACCGGCCGACGCGACCAATGTCCGCGTCCTCCTGACCGGCGCCGCCGGCACAGGACAGTTCGCAGACACACAGGCCAACCTGCTCGCCACCAACCGCTTCGCCGTCGTGGACATCCACGACGCCAGCACCGCCGGCACAACGCCGACGCTCGCCCTGCTCCAGCAGTACGACGCCGTCATGGTCTGGAGCAACCAGACCTACGCCAGCGACTTCGACCTCGGCAATGTCCTCGCCGATTATGTCGACGCCGGCGGAGGCGTCGTCACCGCCGTCTTCACCACCAGCACCACCACCGTCGGACGCTCGCTCCTCGGACGATGGGACAGCGAGCAGTACTGGATCATCGAACCCCGCAGCGGCAACACCAGCTCCTCCGCCTCCCTCGGCACGATCCTCGAACCCACGCACCCAACCGCCGAGAATGTCTTCTCACTCTCGGCGAGCAGCGCCTTCCGCCCCAACACCTTCAACCTCGGCCCAGGCGGACGCATGATCGCCACCTGGAACGACGGAAGGCCCCTCATCACCGTCAGCGACACACGCCCCGGACGCGTCGACCTCGGCATGTACCCGCCATCGTCCAACTTCAGCGCGAGCTGGTGGCAGGTCGGCACCGACGGCGCCGTCATCATGGCCAACGCCCTCGAGTACGCCGCCGGAGGCGGAGCGCCCATCTGCCGCCCCGACCTCAACAACGACGGCGTCGTCGACGCAGACGATTTCTTCCTCTTCCTCCAGCTCTTCGCCGACGGAGACCTCCGCGCCGACTTCAACAACGACGGCGTCATCGACGCCGACGACTTCTTCGTCTTCCTCAACCTGTTCGCCCAGGGCTGCTGAACCGCCCGGCACAACCCTCGCTCCCTCAACACCCCCGCCGGCACAGCCGCGGGGGTGTCTTTATCGGCCGATTGTGCCCACGCACGAGCCGAAGTATCCTCCAACATCCAACCATCGCGAATCGGGACGAGCCGCGGAGACCGATGCCGATGCACGCCCGTCTTTCCACTCCCTCGTTCCTCATCGCCCTCATCGCCTCCCTCCTCGCGGCGCCCGCCCTCGCAACGCCCGCAGGATGGCTCGGCGAGGGCGACAAGCGAACGCCCTGGTACGACATCACCGCAGACCAGCCCGGCCCCACCGTGCTGATCGTCGGCGGGATCCACGGCAACGAGCCCGCGGGCGCCGAAGCCGCAGACCAGATCCGCCATTGGCCCATCGCCAAAGGCCGCCTGGTCGTCATCCCAAGAGCCGCGCCAACAGCCCTTGAGGCCAACACACGACGCATCCCCGGCAAGCCCCGCGCCGAGGGCGATCTCAACCGCAACTTCCCCCGCACAGGCGACGACTCGGACGAACTCGCCACCGTCGGCCCCACAGCCGAAGCCCTCTGGGCCTTCGTGACCGACCTCCAGCCCGACTGGATCCTCGACCTCCACGAAGGCTTCGACTTCAACGCCCGAAACTCAAACTCCGTCGGCTCCAGCGTCATCCACCCAAGCGCCAAGGGCACCGCCCCCTACGCCCAGGCCATGCTCGACGCCGTCAACGCCGAGGTCGACGACGAAGAGAAGATCTTCCAGAACCTCGGGCGCAACGGCCCCATCAACGGCAGCCTCGCCCGCGCCACCATCTTCCACCTCGGCGCAAAGGGCGCGATCCTCGAAACCACATGGCGCGACCAGCCCATGCCACTCCGCGCCCGCCAGCACCGACTCATGGTCCACGCCTTGCTCACAGAGCTCGGCATGGCGGTCGGCCACCCCCACACCGTCTTCCCCGAGCACCCCAACGACAACAACCTCGCCGAGGGCGCAGGCGAACTCCCCATCCGCATCGCCCTCTATCAAGACTCCGGCGCGGGCGACGGCGGCGTCCGGAACCTCACACGCATCGTCGAGGCCATGCCCGACGCGCAGCTCCGCATCGTCAACGCCGCGGATATCAGGGGCGGCGCCCTCGACCGCGCCGATGCCGTCATCTTCACCGGCGGCCGAGGCGGCGCACAGGGCACGGCCCTCGGCGATGAAGGCCGCGCCGCCGTGCAGAGCCTCGTCGAGCGGGGCGGCGGCTACCTCGGCATCTGCGCAGGCGCCTACCTCGCCACCTGCCGCCTCGACCAGTACCTCCGGATCATGAACTCCTACCACATCCAGCCATGGCAAACCGGCACGGGCCAGGTCACCGTGGAGCTCACCCCAGAAGGCCGCGAACTCTTCGGCGACCTCCCACCCACCGCGATGCGCTACGCCAACGGCCCGCTCCTCGGACACGAAGCCGGCAACACACCCGGCCTCGACCTGCCCCAATTCCGAACCCTCGCCACCTTCAAGGTCCCCGTCGAACGCAACGACCGACCGCAGGAACACATGATCGGCAAGCCCGCGATCGCCACGGCCGACTACGGCAACGGCCGTGTCCTCATCATCAGCCCCCACCCCGAATCCAACCCCGACCTCGACTGGATGCTCCAACGCTCCATCCGCTGGACCGTCCGCCGAAACGAGACACCCCAGCCCGAGCCCGTTCACGAGGATGCC
>REET01000112.1 GCA_007694925.1 Phycisphaerales bacterium
GGGTGTGCGGGGGGGTGTGCGGGGGGCGGACGGGGCTTGCCGTTTTTTCCCGATCACCGAGAATGTGCATCGGGACGGGATCCTGCTAACGAGTATCGCGCCGGCGCCGGGGGTGTCGGCCGAGGTTGAGGCGCTGGCGAGGGCGCACGCGACGCGCCTGATGGAGGGGCTCGGGCATGTGGGGGTGCTGGCGGTCGAGTTGTTCGAGACGGGCGAGGGCCTGATCGCCAATGAGTTTGCTCCGCGCGTGCACAACACGGGGCACTGGACGATGGACGGTGCGGCGTGCGGGCAGTTCGCCCAGCATGTGCGGGCGGTGCTGGGGCTGCCCCTGGGCGAGACGCGGGCGCTGGGGCACGCGGGGATGGTGAACCTTGTGGGGTGTTTGCCTGATATTGGGCGCGTGCTGGGGGTGGCGGGGACGCGGGTGCACCTGTACGAGAAGGAGGCCCGGCCGGGGCGGAAGCTCGGGCATGTGAACATCCTGGCCGAGACGGCGGAGGAGCGGGACGCGCGGGTGGCGGAAGTGCTGGGGATGCTGCCGGAGGGGGCTCTGGGCGGGGGCGGATAGCGGGTCGTTTGGGTTGGGGCTATTCCGGGTCGGGGTGGCAGGTTAGTATCCGCTTCGGTGATCGCCTTCCCGAGGAGAGGCGTCGGCGGCGGATCCATGCGGCTACGGACCAAGCTTCTCATTCTGCTTCTGCTGATCGCGCTGGCGCCGATCCTGGTGGTCGGGCTGTCCAGCCGTCGCGCGGCGTTGGCGTTCGGGTCCGGGCTGGCCGAGGAGATCGAGTCGGAGCTGATCTCGCGGGCCCGGAGCGATCTGCGTCGGCGTGTGGCGTCGTACACCGAGCTTCTGGACAAAGAGAAGAGCCTGGTGGAGACGCTGGTGTTGTTGCAGGGGCGTGAGGCTTCGCGTCTGTTGCGTGAACCGGCGTCGGCGTCGGCGCCGCCCTCGTTCTGGACGGGCGAGGACATCGACGAAGGGCGGCGTCCGCCTGGGATGGTTGTGTCGGAGCGGATGGTCCGTCGTGACGGGTCCAACGGCGCCGAGCGGGTGGCGTTGAGCCTGGCCGAGCCGGTGTTCGTTCCGGCGCCCGGGATCGGGGTGCGCGAGGTCGAGGAGGCGGCGCTGCGCCTGCGTCCCCTGATCGATCTGAAGATCGAGCTCCGCGAGGGGCGGCCGGACCTGGTGCGTCATCAGTTTGTGGCGCTGTCGAGCGGCGTGTACATGTCGTACCCCGCGACGGGCGGGTACCCCGCGGGGTTCGACGCGCGGGAGACGGCGTGGTACGAGCGGGCGTCGCAGTTCGCCGACCAGACGGTCTGGACGATGCCGGTGATCGATCCGGTGACGGGGACGGCGGGGATGGTCTGCGTTCGTCCCTTGCGGGACGGCGGCGGGGAGCTGCTCGGTGTGGCGGGGATCGAGCTGGCGATCGACGAGGTGCTGCGCGGGATCCCGGTGGACGACATCTCGAATGTGCCGCTGTCGCTGCTGATCGGTATCCCGCGGGGCGCGTCGCACTTCGACGAGCGTCTCCGTGTGTTCTCGCAGACCGAGAACCGCGAGGGGGGCGGGCGCGGGTGGCGTGCTGCGGAGGAGCCGGCGCTGCTGGAGCCGTTCATGCTCGAGGGGCTCGAACGGGCCGAGGACCGCGATCGTGCGCGCAGGCTGGTCGTTGATATCGAGCGAGCGGCGGAGGGGCGTTCGGTCTCGACGGTGCGTGAGGTGATGTTCCGGGGCGAGACCTCGATGGCGGCGTTCGAGCCGTTCGCGAGCGATCCGAGCTTCTTTTTCATGTTCATCACGCCGACGGAGCCGGTGGTGCGTTCTGCGGTGAACATGCGCGACCAGGTGGTGCGCCGGACCGAGACAGAAATGACGGTGATGCTGACGATGACCGTCGGCATCGCGGCGGTGACGATGCTGCTGGCGCTCCTGGCGTCGCGGACGGTGACGAGGCGCGTGAACGATGTCGCTTCAGCGGCGAGGAAACTGGCGTCGGGCGATCTCGACGCGACAACGAACATCCGGGGCAACGACGAGATCGCCGAGCTGGGCGCGGCGTTCAACGAGATGATGCCCCGTCTGCGCGAGCACCTGCGGATGAGCCAGTCGCTGGGGCTGGCGATGGGCGTGCAGCGCGGGCTGTTGCCGGGCGATTCGCCGGCGATCGAGGGGTTCGACGCGCACGGGCTGAGCCGCTACTGCGACGAGACCGGCGGGGACTACTACGACTTCATCCGCTCGGGGAGCGGCGCGTGGGCTGTGACGGTGGGCGATGTGAGCGGGCACGGTGTTGCGGCGGCGCTCTTGATGACGACGGCGAGGGCGGTGCTGCGCCGGAGCGCCGACGCGACGGACTGCCCGCGGGAGATCGTCAAGGACATCAACCGGCACCTGGCCCACGATGTGCGTCTGGGCCACTTCATGACGCTGTTTCTGATGATGATCGACCCGGAGGGCGAGGACGGGTCGCGAAAGCTCCGCTGGGTCAACGCCGGGCACGAGTCGGCGATCGTTTACGACCCGCGGACGGACTCGTTCGACGAGCTGACGGGGGGCGGCATCCCGGTGGGGATCGAGCGGGACTGGCCCTATGAATCGCACGAGTGCGCCTGCCCCGACCCGGGGACGGTGATCGTGATCGGGACCGACGGGATCTGGGAGGCTCGCGATCCGGGCGGCGTGATGTTCGGGCGCGAGGCGTTCAAAGAACTGATCCGGCGCAACGCGGGCGAGAGCGCTGAGCGGATCGCGCGGACGATCATCGGCGAGGTGACGAAGTTCTGCCGCGACGCGCCGAGGACTGATGACATCACGCTGGTGGTTGTCAAGCGGGTGTAGGGCTGGTGATCCTTTGCGCAGGTCTTCGAGCTTTGTGCGCATCGATTGGATGAGGGAAGCACCGACCTCCTTTGGAGGTCG
>REET01000120.1 GCA_007694925.1 Phycisphaerales bacterium
ACAGCTCTCCGAGCTGTGCCGTGGGTCTTCGCCGTCGGATCCGAGCTCCTCCGGCACAGCTCGGAGAGCTGTGCCACCAGCGAGCTCCCCTGACGCCGATCCCTGAGCACAGCGAAGGGTCGGGTCCGATCGCTCATCGATCCCCACCCGCGCCTTCAATGCCCAAACGACAACCCCAGCGCCCCGCGCCCAACTCCCAGCGCCCATCCCCATGCCCCGCCTCCCCTTCGATCCCGACAAGATGAAGTCCAAGGCCGCCGCTGCCGCCGAGAAGGCCGAGGACGCGCCGCTCTCGGTTTCGGCCCTGGCCGCGAGGATCGAGGGCGCCCTGCGCACGCTCCCGCCCAAGCTGCGGGTGGTGGGGGAGGTCAGCGGGTTCCGCGACCGGACGCACTGGTACTTCGACCTCAAGGACGCGGGGGCGGTCGTCAACTGTGTGATGTTCGCCTCGGCCGCAAAGCGGGCCGCGTACACGCCCCGCGAGGGCGACGAGGTCGTCGTCTCGGGCCAGGTCGACTTCTACGCCAAGGGCGGGCGGGTCTCGCTGGTCGTCGGCTCGATCCAGCCCGTCGGCGCCGGGCGGCTCGACCTCGCCTTCCGCCAGCTCTGCGAAGAGCTCAAGGCCAAGGGCTGGTTCGACGAGTCGCGCAAGAAGCCGCTGCCGGTCTTTCCCCGGAAGATCGCGGTCGTCACCAGCCGCACCGGCGCTGCGCTCCAGGACATCATCGACACGGCCCGCCGGCGTTTCCCGGCCGTCGAACTCATGGTGTTTGATGTGCGCGTGCAGGGGGAGGGCGCGGCGCCCGAGGTCGCAAGCGCGATCCGTCTGCTCGGCGAAAAAGGCCCGGCGCTCGGCGTCGAGGCGATCATCGTCACCCGCGGCGGCGGCTCCATGGAAGACCTCTGGGCCTTCAACGAACGCGCCGTCGCAGAGGCGATCGTCCGCTGCCCCCTCCCCGTCGTCGCGGCGATCGGCCACGAGACCGACACCACCATCGCCGAACTCGTCGCCGACCTCCGCTGCGCGACGCCCACGCAGGCCGCGATGCGCCTGATCCCAGACCGCGAGGCGCTGGGGCGCCAGCTCGACAGCCTCGCCCGCCGCATGGGCTCGGGGGTGAGCCGCCATCTCCAGACCGAACGCCACCGCCTCGTCTCCGCCTCGCGCCACCCCGTCCTCAGCGACCCGCGCTCGATCATCGACCTCGCCTCCGAGCGGCTCGACGCGCGGGCACGCCGAGCCTCGGGCGCCGCGGCGACCCGCCTCGCTGTCGCCCGCCGACGCCTCGACGCCCTCGCCCTCCGCTTAGAGCGCCACCGACCGGGCGTCCGCCACGCGAAGATCGGCGCCCGCCTCGACCACCTCGCCCAGCGCCTGTCTGCAGCCGCGGCCCGCAGAACCCGCCTCGACCTCCGCCCGATCGAATCCCGCCTGCGCCAAGCGGTCCGAGCCGACCTGCGCGACCACCGCGTCAGGCTCGAAGGGCTGGAGCGCGAACTCGAAGCCGTCGGCCCCGCCTCGGTCCTCCGCCGCGGCTACTCCTTCACCCGCCTCGCCGACGGAACAGTCGTTCGTTCGGCCGGCCAGGCGACCCCGGGCGTAGTGCTCCGGACCACAGTCTCCGACGGCGAGTTCACCTCCACCGTCTCGGGCGACGCGAAAGGTCCCATCCAGAGCCGAGACCAGAGCCAGCCTCGGCCAGCCCCGCCCCCGCCCCGCCGACGCAGCGCCAGGCGCAAACGACGCGACGACCCGGACCAGTTGGATCTTTTCGGACGCAACGGCTAGATTCGCAGCGTGCCCAAAGACCCCAAGCCAGCACCGCCCACCCCCCAAGAGCCCGAACGCTTCGAGGACGCCCTCGACGAGATCGAGGCGATCATCGAGAAGATCGAGTCCGGCGAGTACGGGCTGGAGGAATCCATCGCGGCCTACGAAAGGGGCTCGGCCCTGCTCAAGAAGAGCCGCGAGATCCTCGACAAGGCCGAACAACGGGTCACCGAGATCAACGCCTCGCTGCTGAACCGGGCCGATGCGTCCGATCAAGAGGCCGGCAAGGCCCCCAGAACCACGGACGCCGAGGACGCCTGAACAGGGTGGTCCGGCAGGAAGCCGCTCGATGACCCTGGCGATGCAGGACTACCGCCTCTATCAGCTCCTCGCGGACGGCACCCTCCTGCTGTTCATGTTCGCTTTCGGCGGGTGCGTCGGATCGCTCATCAATGTGCTGGTCTACCGGATGCCCAGAGGCATGGGCGTGGTCACCCCCGCGTCGCGCTGCCCCGCCTGCGCCACCCGCCTGACCTGGCGGGAGAACATCCCCGTTTTCGGCTGGATCTTCCTCCGCGGCCGCTGCCGCTTCTGCAAGGTGAAGATCTCGCCGGAGTACATGCTCGTCGAGCTCTTCTGCGCCCTGCTGTTCGTGACGCTCTACCTGCTCTACTACACGCTCCCGGCGCAGTACACCATCAGCATCGAGTGGCTGGGGATCGACTGGCAGTCGGTGCATCCGGCGTGGGCGAGCAACGGGTTTGCGCGCACATGGCCGCTGTTTGTCATGACGCTGATCCTCGTTGGCTCGTTGGTCGCGATGACGCTGGTCGACGCCAAGACCTTCATGATCCCGCTGAAACTCGCCTGGGCGCCCGCGATCGTCGCGATCCTCGCCCACCCGGCGCAGGTCTTCCTCGTCGAGTACCGCCCCGGCGTCTGGCGCTGGGCGATGGGCTGGTCGTACGCGATCCCCACGCCCGGGCCCCTTGGCTGGGGCTGGGTCGGGCTCTCGATCGGGGCTGTGCTCGGTCTGGGCGTCGGGCTGCTGCTGATCCGGGCCGGCCTGATCCGGCGCAGCTTCGAGGACTACGAGCAGTGGGAGCGCGAGGCGTTCCCCGACACCTCCGAGCCGAAGAACCACGACTGCGTCTTCGGGGCGATCGAAGCAACGACCACCGAAGACGAGCTCGGCCCGCCACCGGTCGGCGATCGGCGCTACATCGACCTGCCGCGCGTGGGGCTGTTCGCCGGGGTGGTGCTCGTGTGCGCCGTCTTGGGCGGGGTGCTGACGCCCTCGGGCGTGATCCCGGCGATCGGGGTCGGTGTCGGGCTGGTGGTCGGGCCGGTGCTGGCGGCGGTCGTCGGGCGGGCGGTCTTCGGCCCCGCGGGGAAAACAGAAGACGAGCCGTCAGACGCCGAGCAAGCCAAGGGCGTGGGCGAAGACCCCGAACTCTGGCTGCAGTACCCCCACGCGCGGCGAGAGATGATCCGCGAGCTGGCCTTCCTCGCTCCCGCGGCCCTCCTGGGCTTTCTGGGGTGGAAGCTGGCGGTCTGGTACGGGGGGCCCTGGAGCTACGACCAGATCACCGCTTCGATGGTTCCGGCCAAGGAGGTCCCGCTCTGGCTGCATGTCATCGCCGGGGTGTTCCTGGGCTATCTCGTCGGCGGGGCGGTGGTCTGGGCGGTGCGGATCGCCGGGTCGCTGGCGTTCGGCAAGGAGGCGATGGGCCTGGGCGATGTGCACCTGATGGCGGCGGTCGGGGCGTGCCTGGGGTGGATCCATCCGGTGCTGGCGTTCTTCGCCGCGGCGTTTGTGGCCCTGTACATCGAGGTGCTCGCGCGGGTGATCTGGGGGGGCAGCCGGCGGGCGATGCCCTTCGGCCCGGCCCTGGCGATCGCGACGGTGCTGCTGATCTTCTTCCGGCCGGGGATGGAGACGCTGATCGACGCGTGGCTGTTCGGGGGGCGTGGCGCGTTCCGCATGCCCTGACCCCGACGCGCCGGGCTTCAGCGGGGGGGCGTGTGCCTGCGTAATTTGCGGATCGGGCTGTCGGCTCCGCCGACGGCGGGATTGCAAGCGCCATACATTCTGCACCACCGAGGCGGCTCGGACCGGGCGATGGATGCCCGGCGCCGCGGTGATGGCGTTGCAAGCGTGAATGGAGGCGCGTGATGATGGGTTCGTTGCTGCGGGGCGGTTTCGGCCGCGTGGTGCTCTTGGTGGGCATGGCCGCATTTCTCGGGGGTTGCGCCAGCGACCTGCAGAAGCGTTACGACCTGGCGATCGACGAGAACGAAGAGCTCCGCCGGCGTGTGATCGCCAGCGACTCGGCGCGTGAATCGCTCGAGGTCGAGAGCCGCAGGCTCCGCGAGGAGAACCAGCGCCTCGACCGGACCAACACCGAGCTCTCCCAGGCGCTCCGCGAGATCTCCGGCGAGATGGAGAAGATGGGTCGCGGCGGCGTCCTGGCGTCCAACCAGCCCGACCTCGGCCAGATGCCCTCGGGCGTCTCGGTCACCACCCGCGGCACCGATGTTGTCATCGGCGTCGCCGGGGATGTGCTCTTCGCTCCGGGTCAGGCGACGGTCCGCAACGAGGCCCGTTCCACGCTCGACCGTGTCGCGAGCGTCATCCGCCAGCGCTATCCGAACAACACCATCCGCGTCGAGGGGCACACCGACTCCGACCCGATCCGACGCTCGGGCTGGAAGTCCAACGACCACCTCGGCGCCGAGCGGGCGATCACGGTGCAGCAGTACCTGATCGAGCGGGGCGTCCCGCGTGACCGGATCTACTCCGCCTCGTTCGGCCCGACCCGCCCGCGCGGGACCAAGGCCGAGAGCCGTCGCGTCGAGATCGTCGTGCTCGGCCCGGGCCAGTAAGGCGACACCGCAATCTTCAATCTCCAAGCGCCGGGGCGGCTTGCAAGCCGCCCCGGTTGTCGTTTTGCGTCTCTCTGCCGCTCGCTGCATCCGGGTGCACCCGGGGCCGAAAGCGTTGGCACGACCGGTGAGCAAACCGGTTCGGGCGTGAACCGCGGGGCGAGTGGCCTTCCGGTCAACGCCCGACTCAAACAACTCCGGATGGCCGGTGTGAACCGGCGCCGGAGACGAACGCAAGGAGATTGATCATGAAGAACCGTGTGATGACGGGGGCTGTGGCTGCGCTCGGAATGATGGTTGTTGCAGGAACAGCGTCCGCCCAGTGCGGCGGAGAGACCGTCGCGAACCAGAACGACGCACGCGTCGTCACCGCTTCGATGACCCAGCAGTACAGCCGCGACGCCGACGAGCGCCGCCCCGACATCCTGCAGACCGCTCGGGCCGCCGGCTCGTTCGGCACGCTGCTGGCGGCGATCGACGCCGCGGAACTGTCGGAGGTTCTCCGCGGCGAGGGGCCCTTCACCGTCTTCGCCCCGACCGACGAGGCGTTCCGCAAGCTGCCCAGCGGCACTGTCGAGGCCCTGCTGCAGCCTGAGAACCGCGACAAGCTCGTGGCGATCCTGACTTACCATGTCGTGCCCGCCCGGGCCAAGGCCGAGACCGTGGTCGGCGCCCCGGCGCACAAGAGTGTCAACGGCCAGCGGATTACCGTCGAGTCGACGAACGGCCGCGTCCGCGTCGGCAACGACCGCACCCGCGCCACCGTCACGGCGACGGACATCATGGCCTCCAACGGCGTGATCCATGTCATCGACACCGTGATCCTGCCGCAGACCAACAACATCGTCGAGGTCGCGCAGGAGGCCGGATCGTTCTCGACGCTGCTGGCCGCGGCCGAGGCGGCGGGCCTGGTCAAGGTGCTCGTCGGCGACGGTCCCTTCACCGTCTTCGCCCCGACCGACGAGGCGTTCCGCAAGCTGCCGACCGGCACGGTCGAGTCGTTGCTGCTCGAGGAGAACCGCGACCAGCTCGCGTCGATCCTGAAGTACCATGTCGTCGCCGGACGCGTCTACAGCAACGAGGCCCTCGAGGCCGGCCGGGCCGAGACGGTGCAGGGCGGCGAGATCCGCATCCGCAGCCGTTACAACCGCGTCATGGTCAACGACGCCCGCGTGGTCAATGCGGACATCGAGGCGAGCAACGGCGTGATCCATGTGATCGACACTGTGATCCTGCCCGGTAACTAACCCCGAGGACGGCAAGCAAAGGCGACGCATCCATCTCCTCTTGCAGCCGGGCGCCCAGCGGCGCCCGGTTGTTTTTTTGCGAGGGGCATCCGGCGCACCCGTCCACGGCGAATCCGCTCATGAGATCCGTTCTATGTCATCCGTTCTGCAAGCAAACAAGTTCTTGGAAACAGTCTCCGGCGTGGTGGGCAACCGCCATCGGCGCTACGATCGCTGCGTGGAAGGCGGGAAGAAAAACAACCCTGCGGCTGAGATTTCGGCCGAAGCGCCGGGCATCCTCCAGCGTGTCGCTTCGGGCGAGCCCGCGGCCGTCCGCGAGTGCCTTGACCGGTTCGGGGGGCTTGTCTGGTCGCTGGCCCGGCGCCTGACGCCGACCGCCTCTGAGGCCGAGGACGCCGTCCAGGAGATCTTCATCGATGTCTGGAAGAGCTCTGGGCGGTACGACCCCTCGATCGCGTCGGAGACAGCCTTCGTCGCGATGATCGCGCGTCGGCGTCTGATCGACCGCCAGCGCCGAGCCGGGCGACGCCCCAACGAGGAACAGGTGCCCGAGGGGGCCGCGTCATCCGTCTCCGCCCCCGATGACCGCGCCTCGATCTCCGACGATGTCGGCCGGGTCTCCGAGGCGTTCGACCAGCTCAGCGACGAGCAGCAGCGGGTGCTCCGCCTGTCGATCCACCAGGGGCTCTCGCACGAAAAGATCTCCCGAGCGACCGGCCTGCCCCTGGGCACCGTCAAGACCCACGCCAGGCGCGGGCTCATCAAGCTCCGCGAACTGCTCGCCGCCACGCCCGAGGCGAAGGGGGGGGCGTCATGAGCGAGCCCTACTCCAGCCGCGGTGAAGAGCTCCTCGTCCAGCGGGCGATCTTCGGCCTCAACGCCGACGAAGAGGCCGAGCTGCGCAGCCTGATCGCCGAGGGCGAGGTCGAAGACGACGCCTCGCTCGAACTCGCGGCGGGCGCCGTCGCGGTGCTCTTTGCCGAAGACAAAGGCCCGCTGCCCGATCACATCCACCGCGTCCTGGCGGATCGGGCCGACCATTTCGTTAGCGCCAGTTCTCGCCGCAGGACCGGAGGCGACTTGCCCGCTCCGCCGGGCTCGAAGCGATCGGCCCAACCGCCGAGCGGTCCGATGCCCAACGACCGTCCGCGCCGGAACGAGAATCCCGACATCGTCGCCCGCGTCGGCGGGCCGAGGTCCGGAGGATCTGCATGGCTGCCCTGGGCGGCCGCAGCGGCGATCGCGTTGGTCGCCGTGCTCGGTTGGCTGCGCCCGGCGGGCACGCCCGAGCAACCTACTTTCGGCGCCACGCTCGCCGAGGCGCGCGAAGCACTGATCCAGCGGGGCGTCCAGCCGATCGAGTGGACGCCCTGGGCGATGGGGCCCGACGCCCCGCCCGAGCTCGAAGGCGTCGAGGGCGATGTCGTCTGGGACGACGAGACCCAGACCGGCTTCATGCGCTTCGTCGGCCTGCCGATGAACGACCCGACCGAGCTGCAGTACCAGCTCTGGATCATCGACGCCCGCTACGGCGACGACGCGATCAACCAGCGCGTCAGCGGGGGCGTCTTCAACGCCGCGGCACGCTACGGCAAACCGGGCGAGATCATCATCCCGATCGATCCGGCCCTGCCCGTCGGCGAGGCGGTGCACTTCGCGGTGACGATCGAGCGGCCCGGCGGCGTCTGGGTCTCGGACATGTCCCGGCGCGTCGTGATCGCTCCGCCGCTGGGCGAGTGAAGATCGGCGGCCCCTTTACTTCTCATCACATCGACGCGTCCTTGACCAGCAGCGTCACGGCCGCGATCACTTGCGCCTCGGGTGCTCGTAGGGCAGCAGTTCCTCCGGGAGTTCCTTGAGCCCCCGGCGTTTGGCCTTCTGAACCGCGTAGTGCAGCGCGTCGTAGACGCGTTTGCGCACATTCTCGGTGATGCCGATCCCGTGCCGGTCCATCTCCGAGAGGGCGAACGCCCAGGCGTAGAACTCCTCGACGCAGCGCGGCTTGTAGGTGTGGAAGCCGATCGCGTGATGGCCGATCTCGTGCAGGAAGACCGCGGCGGACATCGGGCCCTTCGGCCTGGGCGCTTCGATGAGCCTCGACACGCTGCCGTCGCGGTAGGAAACCTCCCACGCGCAGCCCGACATGCTGGTGCGCCACTTGCGCACGCGGACGCGATAACGGGCGAGCATCTCGTCGGTGAGCGACTCGTAGCGCTGCGCCATCGTCGGGCCGGGGGCGCGCGGCCTCGGCGCGGCGGGCCCGGGCTTGCGGCCGGCGCTGGCGGCGGGCGTTGTCACGGTCGTGTGTTTGAGGCGGTGGGACACGGGGCGTCTCAGCGAGGCGTTCCCATGAATGTATGGCCCTCGGCCAGGCGGCGGCCCCGGGCGAAATCCCCCCACGCCATGGGCTTTTTGCCCGCCGGCTGGACCTCGATCAGGCGCAGCGTCCCCTTGCCGCAGGCGAGCAGCCCCGCAGAGGCGTCCACCAGCGTCCCGGGCGGGGCGTCCGCCGGGCGGTCCCCCGGCGCCGCCTTGAGCAGCTTCAGCGGCTGGTCCCCGTCGGGGATGCTCACGCCCGGCCTGGGGCTCAGGGCGTTGATCCGCCGGCGGCAGGCGTCGGCGCTCTGCGAGAAATCCACCCACGCGTCGTCGCGCGAGATCTTCGGCGCGTGGGTCACCAGCGACTCGTCCTGCGAGACGGGGCCGAGCGAGCCGCTCTGGAAGTCGTCGAGTGTCTGCAGGATCGGGGGCGGCCCGTCGGACGCGAGCAGGTCGTGCAGCTCGCCGGCGGTGACATCCGGCTCGATCGTGCGCCGGGTGGAGGCGAGCACCTCGCCCGCGTCCATCTTCTCGGCGATGGTGATGACGCAGTTGCCCGTTTCGGTATCGCCCGCGAGGATCGCCGCGTTGATCGGCGCCGCGCCGCGCCATCGGGGCAGGAGCGAGGCGTGCAGGTTGATCATGAACACGCGGTTGTAGAGCGCTCGGGGCAGCTTCTGTCCGTAGGCGATCACAACCCACGCGTCGGCGCCGGTGAGCAGCAGGCGTTCGATCGCGCCGTGCTCGCCGATGCGCTCGGGCTTGTAGAGCTCGGCTCCGGGCGCGTGCTGTGCGGCCCACTGCGCCACGGGCGTCGGCGTGGTGCGCGTGCCGCGACCGGCGGGGCGGTCGGGCTGGGTGACGACCATGACGAGCTCGTGCTCGCGGCGCAGCGCGTCGAGCGTTGGGAGGGCGAACGGGCTGGAGCCGAGAAAGCCGATCTTCATCGCTGGCGCCCCTCAGCCCGTCTCTTCGAGGCTCTTGACCGCTTTGCGGTTTTTGAGCTCTGCGGAGCGGGTGAAGCGGTCGATGATGAGGATGCCTTCGAGGTGGTCGAACTCGTGCTGCACGCAGCGGGCGAGCAGGCCCCTGGTCTTGAGGGTGAACTCGTGGCCGTCGAGGCCGGTCGCGGTGACGGTGATTCGGGGCGGGCGGAGGAGTTCGCCGGCGATCTCGGGCAGGCTGAGGCAGCCCTCCTCCATGGCCTCGGGCGCGCCCTCGGCGTCGCTGAGCCTGGGGTTGATGAAGACCAAGGGGCCGCCGGTGGACTCGGCCCGGTCGGCTGCGGCCGACGCCTTCTCTCGCCCGTTCTCGCGGTGGGGGACATCGATGACGAACAGCCGCCACGAGAGCCCGACCTGCGGGGCGGCCAGCCCGATGCCCTCGGCCTCGTACATGAGCTCGAGCATCCGCTCGGCGACGGCCCGGACGCTCTGGGCGCCGGGGTCGACCTTGTGGGTCTTGGCGCGCAGGGCGGGGTGGGGGTATTCGACGATCGAGAGGGAACCGGGGTCGGCGGCGTCGGAAACTTCGTTGTGGGCGGGATCGGGGCTCATCGGCCGATCGTATGGTCTCCGCGGGCGCGTCCGCCCCCGGGTCGATAAGATCACCGGCTGGACTCACCCGAGCGCTCCCCGTACGACTTGCCGGAGGGAACGAACCGTTGGCACTATTTGGAAAGAAGAAGAGCGACGCCGCCCCGGAGCCCGAGACCGAGCAGCAGGAGGCGGCGCCGAAGTTCTCCCCCGAGAAGGCACGCCGGTTCTTCGAGCACGCAAAGACCGTGCACGAAGCGACCAACTACGAGTACGCGATGACCTCGTGGCTCAACGGCATGCGCCTGGACCCCTCGGAGATGAACGCCCTGGAGGGGTTCTGGAAGTCGGCGACCACCTTCATCCAGGAGGGCGGGACCAAGCTCAGCCGCGAGACCAAGCGCAGCTTCGCCGAGCGCAAGGACCCGGTGATGAAGTACCTCGGCGCCCTGCTCGACTGGAGCGTCGAGCAGCTCAACCCGGCCCTGGCGGTCAAGGCGGCCGAGACGGCCGGCAAGCTCCACGGCGTCGACGGGGCGGACATGGCCGAGCCGACCTACTGGATCGCCGAACGGGCCCTGCCCCTGATCGGGCGTGACAAGAAGCCCCGCAAGGACCTGTGCGTGAAGCTGATGGAGTCTGCGGCGTCGGTGGGGGCGTACGACCTTGCGGTCCGATCGGGCGACATGGGCGTGCGGATCGACCCGACCGATGTCGGCCTCGCCACGCGCGTCAAGAACATGGCGGCGCAGGCGACGATGTCGTCGGGCGGGTACGACAAGACGGGCGAGGAGGGCGGGTTCCTCGCCAACATCCGCGACGCCTCCAAGCAGCAGCAGCTCTCAGACGAGGACCGCCTCGTCAAGACCGAGGACATCAAGGACCGCCTGATCCTGACCGCCGAGCAGGAGTTCAAGGAACGCCCCGACGACCTGCCGACGATCAGCAAGCTCGTCAAGGCGCTGATCGAGCGGGGCCGCCCCGAGGACGAGGTCCGCGCGTACAAGCTGCTGATGAAGGCGTTCGAGGATTCGGGCCAGTTCCGCTTCCGCCAGCAGGCGGGCGACATCCGCCTGCGTCAGGCCAAGAGAAAGCTGGCGGACTACCTCTCTGCCGCGGAGCAGAACCCCGACGACGAGCAGGCCGTCGCCAACGCCAAAAAGGCCCGCCAGAAGTTCCTGGAGATGGAGCTGCAGGAGTACCGCCTCAGAGTCGAGGCGTACCCGACGGATGTGGCGCTGAAGTACCAGCTCGGGCGGCTGGAGTTCGAGCTGGGCAACCACGACGAGGCGATCGCCCTCTTCCAGGAGTCCAAGAACGACCCGAAGAACCGCGTGCAGTCGCTGACCCTGCTCGCCCGCTCGTTCCTGGCCAAGAAGTGGCTCGACGAGGCGATCCAGACCTTCCGCGCCGGCATCGAACAGCAGGGCGACAAGCGTTCGGGCCTCGGCATGGAGCTCCGCTACGGGCTGATGGAAGCTCTGGCGATCAAGGCCGGCGAGGAGAAAGACCTCGAAGCCGCGAGCGAGGCGGAGAAGCTCGCCAGCGACATCGCCATCGAACAGATCGGCTACCGCGACATCCGCGACCGACGCGAGCAGATCAAAAAACTGGTGGCGGAGTTGAAGTAGGGGCGCGGGGTGCGGGGCGCTGGGTGGCGGCGTGGCTCGATCGTTCCGTGGTCTAAGCGCTGCGTAAGCCCCGAAGGGGCGCAAGAATGTAGCCACGGGTGGAGTCCGCCGGCAAGGCGGACGGAACCCGTGGAAGGCGAGTGATAAACACGCCGCCCTGAAGGGGCGGAGGAATCGAGCGCCCGCTGATCATCGAAGCAAAGCAGACAAACACCGTTCCTTCGCCCCTCCGGGGCGATGCTCTATTTTCAACGCTTCCCACGGGTTGCGCTTCGCCTGCGGCTCGCTGCACCCGTGGCTACAACCCTTCGCCCCTTCGGGGCGAGACTGAACCAAACTCATCCACACCGCGCACTGCACTGCTCCCCTCCAAGATCGGCCTTCGCCCATGACCAGCGCCGTCGCCGTCATCCCCGCCCGCCTCGGCTCGACGAGGTTCCCGCGCAAGGTGCTCGCCTCCGAGACCGGCTCGCCGATGGTCCGCCATGTGTGGGAGGCCGCGACCGCCGCCGAGCGGATCGAACGCGTCGTCATCGCGACCGACGCCCAGGAAGTGGTCGACGCCGTGGAGGCCTTCGGCGCAGAAGCCGTCATGACCTCGCCCGACCACCCCAACGGCACCAGCCGCATCGCCGAGACCGCCTCGAATCTCGGCCTCGACAACGACGCCATTGTCGTCAATGTCCAGGGCGACGAGCCGGAGATCGAGCCCGGCGCGATCGACGCCCTCGTCGGCGCGATCGACCAGGGCCAGTGCCCCAGCGCCACCGTTGCGGGCCCATTTGCCGAGGGTGAAGACTTTTCCGACCCCAACAAGGTCAAGGTCGTCCTCAACGGGCGGGGCGAGGCCGTCTACTTCTCCCGCTCGATCATCCCCTTCGCCCGCAGCGGCGAGTACCCCGCCGGGCACGAACCCCTCAAGCACGCCGGCCTCTACGCCTACCGGCGCTGGCTGCTGGACGCCTACCTCGACATGGCCCCGACCGCACTGGAATCCATCGAGCAGCTCGAGCAGCTCCGCCTCGTCTACCACGGCGTGCCCATGGCCGTCGCGATCTACCAGACCCGCTCCTCGGGCATCGACACGCCCGAGCAGTACGCCTCGTTCGTCCGGCGTTTCAGGGCGAGGGGGGGCTGAACGCGATGGCTGGTTCCGACGACCGCCCCGTGCTCACCCTCGGCCACTCGCCCGACGCGGACGACATGGTGATGTGGTGGCCGCTGGTCGGCATGAAGGACCCCGAAGGCCGCCCCGTCGACGGGCCCGAAGGAACGCCCGCCATCGTCTCGGACCGCTTCAGCTTCCAGACCATCCCCGACGATGTGCAACGCCTCAACCGGCGCGCGATCGAGCGGGGCGACCTCGACATCACTGCGATATCCGCCCACGCCTACCCGTACCTGAAGGACCGCTACCGCATCACGCGCAGCGGCGCCTCGATGGGCGAGGGGTACGGGCCCAAGCTCGTCGTGCAGCGCGACATTCCGGCCGAAACGCCCGAGGCGCTGTTCGAAAGCCGCACGCCGGTTGTCGCCGTCCCCGGCGTGCACACCACGGCGTACCTCACCCTCCGCCTGCTGCTGGGTCGCGACTTCGAAGTGCGCGAGATGCTCTTTTCGGAGATCCCCGGCGCCGTCGCAGAAGGCGAGGTCGACGCGGGGCTGCTGATCCACGAGGCGCAGATCGCCTTCGAGCAGCTCGGGCTGCGCCGGCTCATGGACCTCGGCGAATCGTGGTCGATCGCCCACAAGCTGCCGCTGCCCTTGGGCCTGAATGTGCTCAAGCGCGACCTCGACGACCGCTACGGCAGCGGCAGCGTCGACGAGGTCGCCGAGCTCCTCGGCCGCTCCGTCCGCCACGCCCGCGAGCACTCGGGCGCCTCCAAGCGGTTCCTGCTGCTGCATTCGGAGGCCCGCCCGGAGTGGCGCGACGAAGCCCTCGTCGATCGCTACCTGGCGATGTATGTCAGCGGCCTGACGCTCGACATGGGCGAGCCCGGGCGAAGCGCCCTCGAACTCCTCCTCGGCGAAGGTTTCCGCGCCGGCCTCTCTCCCGACCCCGGCCACATCGACCTCGCCGGCTGAGCCCGTCACTACCCCTCCTCCCCCTCCTCCGGCTCACCTGTTCACCTGCTCGACTCTCCACCCTCTCGCGAGCCAACGGCTCGCGCAGCTCGCCTCTCGACTCTCTCCTCTCGCCTCTCTAGCGAGCCCACGGCTCGCTCGGCTCGCTACCCTCGCCCCATGAACATCATCAGGCACGGCATCGGCGTCGGCATCGAGACCCCATCGGGCGTGCTGCCCGTCAGCTACATCATCGGCATCGGCCGCAACTACGCAGAGCACGCGACCGAGCAGGGCGCCGACATCCCCGACCGCCCGATGGTCTTCGTCAAGAGCCCCGCCTCCCCCTGCCTCGACGGAGACGAGATCGTCGTCCCCAAGGTCTGCCAGAACGAGGAGCAGGTCGACTTCGAGGCCGAGCTCGGCGTCGTCATCGGGCGCGACGCCCGCGATGTTCCCGAAGACGAAGCCCTCAACTTCGTGCTCGGCTACACATGCTGCAACGATGTCTCGGCGAGGTGGTGGCAGAAGAAGGGCAGCGGGGGCCAGTTCTGCCGCGGCAAGTCCTTCGACACCTTCTGCCCCGTCGGCCCGCGTGTCGTGCCAACCGCCGAGATCGCAGACCCGCAGAACCTCCGCGTCCGCTGCGTCGTCGGCGGCGAGACGATGCAGGACGGGCACACCGGCCAGATGATCTTCTCGATCGCGAACCTCATCAGCGACCTCAGCCGCGGCGCCACGCTCCCCGCCGGCACGCTGATCCTGACGGGCACCCCCAGCGGCGTCGGCATGGCCCGCACCCCGCCCCGCTTCCTCAAAGACGGCGAAACCGTCGAGGTCGAGATCGAGGGTCTCGGCACGCTGCGAAACAAGGTGCGTTTCGAGAAGTGAGAGAAGCCCGGACGCCGATCCCTGAGCGAAGCGAAGGGTCGGGTGGATCGGACGGGCGCAGGGAACAGGGCGGGGCGCAGGGTTCAGAGCAGGCAGGGCCGGACCAGAGAGCACCGGGACGCGTGAATCGGTACGCTTCGTGTCGGCCGCCGGGAAGCAGAGCGGCGAGGAGTCAGGCCATGGGAAAGACACCGGAAGACATCGACAAGTCGTTCGATCACATGATCGACAACCTCGATTGCGATCCGGAGCAGACCGACATGCTCTGGATGTTCAGTTTTCGTCACGACGAGGATCCCGAGAAGCTGGAGAAGTTCGGCGAGAGCCTTGTAAAGCGATTCGCCGGCGAGGCGGACTTCCAGCACGAGATGGTGCTTGCACAAGACGATAGCGACGCGCAGTGGACAGCGCTGGCGATCACCGTCCAGACGAAGATGAGCCGCGATCAGGCGAAGCGATGGGTCCGCACCTTTTCCGCACTCGCCGAGGAAAACGGGGTCGAGTACGAAGATCATTCCTGCTTCGAGGCGTTTGACTGGGACGAGTTCGAAAAGCCCATGAACGCACAAGACGCCGCGTGGAGGCTGCGCCACTTGACCGACTGCGGGCTTCCCGCGGGCGCCCCCCTCCTCTGGATCCTCGCGTTCACAGCGACCGACCCCGCCGTCGCCGAGTCGTTCGAGGGCGTGCTGCGCGAGGCCGGCTTCGACGAGATCGAACGCTCAGAGAACGAGGAAGACGCCGAGGACCGCGAGTACTACATCGACGCCGTGCTCCTCAGGTCCAACACCGAGGCGGGTCTGCCCGAGCAGCACGCCGCGGCTGAAAAGCTCGCCTCGGCCCACGGCGTCCGCTTCGAGGGCTTCCAGTTCGCAGACCCCGGACCGGATGAGCCCGAGCGCTGAAGTCGG
>REET01000067.1 GCA_007694925.1 Phycisphaerales bacterium
CGCCGGTGTTGTGGGGGCGGTGGGGGACAACGGGATCGGCGTGACGGGGGCGGCGTACAACGCGGGGCTGGGCGTGATGGCGTTCGGGAGCGCTTCGCAGAACGCGACGGCGTTCAGCCACCGCAACGACCTGATCTCGATCAAGAACAACTCGTGGGGCCCTCCGGACAACGGACGCCTGGGCTTCTGGACGAATGTCGAGGCGAACGCGATCCGCAACGCGGTGAACAACGGGCGCGGGGGGCGGGGCGTTGTGTTCGTGTGGGCGGGGGGCAACGGGGGGATCGGCGACCGCGTGGACTACGACAACTACGCGTCGAGCCGGTACACGATCGCGGTGGGGGCGATCAACGACCTCGACCGGCGTGCGTCGTATTCGGAGCGGGGCTCGTCGTTGCTGGTCGGGGCGCATTCTAATGACAACGGTCGGCGGAGCATCTGGACGACCGATCGCACGGGCAATTACACGAACAACTTCGGGGGGACGAGCGCGTCTTCGCCTCTGGCGGCGGGTGTTGTGGCGCTGATGCTGGAGGCGAACCCGCAGCTTGGCTGGCGCGATGTGCAGCATGTGCTCGTCGAGTCGGCGCGCAAGGTGCACCCGGCCTCGCCCCAGTGGGAGGTCAACGGGGCGGGGTACGACATCAACTACGACTTCGGGTTCGGCGCTGTCGACGCGACGGCGGCGGTGACGCTGGCGGAGACTTGGACGATCGTGGGCGAGGAGGTCTCGGCGACGACGGGGGCGGTGCAGGTGGGCGTGACGCTGCCTGACAACAACGCGGCGGGGCACAGCGTGACGGTGGCGATGGGCGATCGCGTGCGGATCGAGCATGTCGAGCTGGTGCTGAACGCGACGACGGCGCATGTGGGCGATCTGCGTGTGCGGATCACCTCGCCGGAGGGGACCGAGTCGCTGCTGGCGGTGCCGCGGAGCGACTCGACGAGCAACTACAGCAACTTTGTGTTCACGAGCGTGCGTCACTGGGGCGAGCTGTCCGAGGGCGACTGGACGGTGCACATCGCCGACGAGCGGCCGAGCAACATCGCGACCTGGAACAGCTTCGAGCTGCGGGTGCATGGGACGGACCCGGCGGAGGCTTGCCGCGCTGACATCAACGGCGACGGCGTGCTGGACGCGGACGACTTCTTCGCGTTCCTGGGGTTGTTTGGCTCGGGTGATGCGGCTGCGGACTTCAACGGGGACGGGGTGATCGACGCGGATGATTTCTTCGCGTTCTTGGCGGCGTTTGCTGCGGGGTGTGCGTAAGCGGCGCGGGTCGTTGTCTGATCGTGCCACCGACCTCTGCAAGAGGTCGGTGCTCCCGTTTTAATGATCCTGCCGCGGATATAGAACCCGCGTCGTTCATCCAGAGCACCGACCTCGCGGCCGAGGTCGGTGGCACGGGTTCCGGTCTGCCGATCAAGAGAAGAGCACGAAGTACATCGCCGTCAGGACGAGGCTGTTGTGGATGAAGTGGGCGGTCATCGAGGCGATGATCGAGTTGCGCCATTCGCGGAGGAGGGCGAAGGTGACGGCGAGGGCTGTCAGGACGGGCACGGCGGTGGGGCCGTAGGCGTGCACGAGGGTGAAGACGAGGCCGACGACGATCGCCGTGGAGACGACTCTGAAGCGGGCGCGGAGGTGGCGGTACATGCCGCCTCGGAAGACGAGCTCTTCGACGACCGGGGCCCAGAGCGTCGCGAGGGAGAAGAGCAGGAGCAGTTCGAGGAAGCCCGCCTGGGCGATCCGGTCGGCGATGGGGTTGTGGACATTGGGCGGCTCGCCGACGACGGCGTTCCACAGGTTCATGATGAGGAGTGAGAGGAGCATGCCGGCGAGCAGGAGGGGGATGCCGGCGAGGTAGCCGAAGACGCCGCAGAGGACCTCGCGCGTGACGCCGCGAGGGGCGATGAGTCCGAGGTCGCGGCGGACGCGGGCCCAGGGAACGCCCCGGAAGACGGGCCAGAGGACGACCAGCAGCAGCGACCATTGCAGCGCGGCGCCGGCGGCCATCGGGAGCTGGACGCCGATCGCGGTGATGATGTAGACCACGATGCCGATCGCCATGAACCCGGCGAGGAAAACCGGCAGCATCTCGAGGTAGACGCTCCCGCCCGGCGCCGGCGGCACAAACCTCGGCGCGAGCTTGCCCTTGGCGAACATGTACAGGGCGATGAGGAAGCAGAGCAGGCCCAGGCCCGCGAGGGCGACCATCGCGGCGCCGGCGGAGAGCAGGCGTGTCGCGAAGCTCCGCGCGTCTTTGAGGAGTTCGGCGCGGGCCGCGGCGTCGTCGGGCTCGCCGATCACCATCGCCAGCGAGGCGAACCATGCGTGGCGTTCGTTGAGGCGTTCGAGGTCGTCGGGGTGCACGCGGGTGACGCCCTCGCCCCAGATCAGGTCGACGGTCTCGATGTCGGCGAGGAGATCGGCCTGGGCCTCCTCCTCTGGGTCGAGGCTTCGGCGGAGGCGTGCGAGGTCCTGATCTGCCGCGGAGATGCCCTCGAGCTCGGCCTTGAGGATCAGCAGGCGGAGCTGGTCCTGCTCCGGGGCGTCCTGGTCGATCTTGGGGATGAGCATGGCGTCGGCGAAGCCGGGCTCCAGGCCCCAGCGGCTGAAGAGCTCACGCAGGCCGATCGTGGCTCGGGCGCCGGTGACCAGGGCGTCGCCCGGGCCGGGGGCGGCGAACTCGGCGGCTTCGGCGGGCTCGGGCGAGCCGAAGATCGCCTCGTAGTTCTGCATCCACGCGACCAGCAGGAAGAGGACCAGGGCGAGCCAGAAGGTGATCCGGCGGCTGTGGGGTGTGCCGGGGTCTGGCCGGCGGGCGGGGTCGGCCGCGAGGTCCGCTGGGCTGCCCGTGGTGGCGTCGATTTGGGCGTCGTGGGGGGCGGGGGTGTCGGCGGGGTCGCCGGTCGGGTGCTGGTCCATG
>REET01000013.1 GCA_007694925.1 Phycisphaerales bacterium
GTCCGCGTCGGCCCCGAAGAGCGCGAGGCCCTTCAGGAGCTCGGAGTCCCGATGCGCGTCGTCATCGACGACCTCCAGGCGGTCGTCGACCAGGAACGCGCCGCCATCGACGCCATCAGCGCGATGGACGACCCCAACTTCTTCCTCGTCTACCACCGCTACGACGCGATCGAGCAGTTCACCATCGACCTCGCGGCCGACAACCCCGCCCTCGTCAGCCAGCGCATCATCGGCCAGTCGACCGAGGACCGGAACATCCGCGTGCTCACCATCACCGGCCCCGGCGACCCGACCCACCGCCCCGTCGTCTTCCTCACAGGCGGACAGCACGCACGCGAGTGGATCAGCCCCGCAGCCTCGATGTACACCGCCCAGAAGCTCGTCGAGGGCTACGCAGTCGACCCGCGCATCACCAGGCTCATGGACAGCGCCGTCTTCATGATCGTCCCGCTCACCAACCCCGACGGGTACGAGTACTGCTGGACAGACGACCGCTTCTGGCGCAAGAACAAGTGGCGCAACGCCAACGGCGCGCTCAGGGGCGTCGACCTCAACCGGAACTGGGACATCAACTTCGGAGGCCAGGGCTCCAGCGGCAACACCACCAGCCAGACCTACCGCGGGCCCTTCGCTTTCAGCGAGCCCGAGACCGTCGCCGTCCGCGACGAACTGCTCAGCATCAACAACCTCGCCATGCACATCGATGTGCACTCCTACAGCCAGTATGTCCTCTGGCCCTACGGCTTCACCACCGACCCGCTCCCAGAGCCCGACGCGACCTTCTTCCCCGCTTTCAGCCAGGAACTCGCCGACACCATGTACGCGCTCCACGGCGTCGAGTACCTCGCCTTCAACTCGATGACCGGCCTCTACCCCGCCAGCGGCACGCACAAAGACTGGGTCTACGACGCGACCGGCGCCTTCTCATGGACCTACGAGCTCCGCCCCGCCGCCGGCGCCGGCATCGGCGGCTTCGTCCTCCCCACCGAGCAGATCATCCCCAACTCCGAAGAACTCCTCGAGTCCGTCCTCGTCATGGCCGAGGCGGTCGCTGAACCCGTCCGCCTCCGCAGGCCCCACGCCATCCCCGACGCATTCGTCGCCGGCCAGACAAACCCGATCATCTTCAGCGTCACCGACGGCTACGCGACCGCCAACCCAGACGCCACAATCGTCCTCGCCCGCTTCGACGGGTACAACGACTTCCAGGAACTGCTCTACACCGACTCGGACGGCTTCAGCGTCGTCAACATCCCCGGCGCCGCCTGCGGACGCGAGGTTGAGCTCTACTTCCTCCTCCAATCCACCGACCACCACACCGTCCAGTTCCCCCCCGAAGGCGCCCTGACCCGCTCGTTCCAGAACGCCGACGGCTCGCCCTGCCAGACCCACCCCGCCGACCTCAACGCCGACGGCGTCGTCGACGCCGACGACTTCTTCCTCTTCCTCGACGCCTTCGCCAACGCCGACCCGCTCGCCGACCTCAACTACGACGGCGTGATCGACGCCGACGACTTCTTCGCCTTCCTCAGGCTCTTCGCCCAGGGCTCGTGATCGCACGCCGCGCGGGAGCATCGCCGCCAGGTTGACATCCCCCGCGGACTCCCGAATAGTTGAGACCGAGTCGCAACACGATTCGGCCCACCCGAGGAGTTCCCGAGATGTCCACCGAAGCCGCGGCCGACCGCTCGCTCATCACCGAGCGTCTCCGCACCGAGACCCGCGACCTGCACACCAAGGCCGAGAAGGCCCCGCTCCAGGAGGCCCTCGTCAAGGGCAAGCTCCCCCGCGAGGTCTACGCCGACATGCTCGAACAGATGCTCCTCGTCCACCGCGAGCTCGAGCAGGCCATCCGCGAGCACCGCTCCAGCGTCCCCGCCCTGGCCGCCGTCGTGACCGACGAGCAGTTCCAGGAGCCCTACATCCTCGAAGACCTCGCCTTTTTCGGGCGGGATCCCGGGTCGATCACCGCCCTGCCCGAGACCCGCGAGGCCGTCGCAGAGATCCGGCGGACCGCCCGCGAGGAGCCCCTCGGCCTGCTCGGCCTGCACTATGTGCTTGAAGGCTCCAACAACGGCAACCGCTTCATCGCCAAGGCCGCCGCTCCCGCCATGGGCCTGAGCGAGTCCGGCGGGCTGCGCTACCTGCTGCCCTACGGCGAACGCCAGCCCGAGGTCTGGGGCGCGTTCAAGGAGAACCTCGCCGCGTGCGAATTCTCCGACAGCGAGAAGGACACCCTCGTCGAGGCCGCCAAGCGGATGTTCGAGATCGTCTTCCGGGTCCATTCCGGGCTGCACCGGGCCAAAATGGCCGCCGGCTGAGCCTCGCCCACACAACCAAGCCCCCCCTCCCTCACGGGCCCCGCGGACACTCTCCCGGGGCCCGTGAACTTTTTTTGGAAAGTGTGCCCGGGGCCGGGAACACGACGAGGGCTCGTGCGTCAAAACACCCAACCGGGGCGAGCACGGGGAGACGCGGCTCGCGAAGGCAGGGCATCGCCGGAGCTCTCCAAGGGCCGGCCGGGGGGAGCATCTCCTCCAGACCCCCCGGCCCTGCCCGCGCATTGGACCGGCCGGCCTCGAACGGGGCCGGCCGGTTGTTTCTTTGGATGGAGAGCGACGCCTAGCCCTTCTTCTCGGGCACCAGAGGCGCGTCGGGGGGCTCATCCCCAGGCGGGTCGCCCTCGTCGATCGTCTCGGGGTCGTCGATGTCGCCGTAGAGGCGTTCGACCTCTTCCTCGGTGAGCAGCTCGCCCTCGGTGTGCCCGACGACGGCGCAGACCGCCGCGTCGCCGGTGACATTGCAAGCCGTGCGGCACATGTCCAGAAGGCGGTCGACACCGAGGATGATCGCGATGCCCTCGACGGGGATGTTCGCGCTCTGGAGGACGATCACCAGCATGACCATGCCGGCGCCGGGGACGCCCGCGG
>REET01000054.1 GCA_007694925.1 Phycisphaerales bacterium
CCCCACGCCCTACACCCCTTTCACGCCTTCGTGCCCTTCACTCGCTCCGGATCGGTGTACTTGACCAGGGCGTCGGCGATGCGGACGCCGTTGATGTTGGCGAGGGGCATCAGCCAGGCGAGGACATCGGCGAATTCTTCTTCGAGGTTCTTAAGTTGTTGGGGTGTCGGGGACTGGCCGGGTCCGCACTCGTGGAGGCTGGTGGCGAGCTCGCCGACCTCTTCGATGAGCCACATGAAGGTGCCGGGGGTGCCGCGGGCGCTGTCGGTGGCGTAGTAGCGTTCGCGGATGAGTTCCTGGAAGCGGTCGATGGTGAGGTCGGCGTTGGGCGGGTCGTGGGGCTGGCGGGTTGGCGGGTCGGTCGGCATGGGCGGAGGGTAGCGGACAAGCGATCTTGAAGGCGCTTGTTTGCTCGGGGGCTTGCCGGGCCCCTGTTGGCGGGTACCATTGTCCCCTTACAGAAATACCCACGGCGTTGGTGCGCCGGGGACGGAGCAGGACAGTACATGCCGACGATCAACCAGCTCATCCGCAACCCGAGGCGATCCCCCAAGGCCAAGTCCAAGGTGCGCGATCTCGACGCGTGCCCCCAGCGCCGCGGCGTCTGCCTCAATGTCCGCACCGTCACGCCCAAGAAGCCCAACTCCGCCCTCCGCAAGGTCGCCCGCGTCCGCCTCTCCAACGGCAAGGAAGTGACGGCCTACATCGGCGGCGAAGGCCACAACCTGCAGGAGCACTCGATCGTCCTCGTCAGAGGCGGCCGAGTCCGCGACCTCCCGGGTGTCCGCTATCACATCGTGCGCGGCACGCGCGACTGCCTCGGCGTCGACGGGCGCAAGCAGGCCCGCTCCAAGTACGGCGCCAAGCAGTCGAGCAAGTAAGACAACCCAGCGTTTCAGGGCGGCCGGTGTGGCCGCCCGGCAAGTAATCGCCCCGGACTTCCATCCAGCGGGGCGGTGAACAGTGCCGGCTTCAGCCGGCGGATGAGCCGAAAGGAAGGCAGCCCATGGCCGGCCGCATCACCAAGAGTGAAGAACAGCTCCGCCCCGACCCCCGCTACAACGACAAGGTCCTGGCGAAGTTCATCAACTGCATCATGTACGACGGCAAGAAGTCCGTCGCCCAGCGCGTGATGTACGACTGCCTGGACCTGATCCAGGAAAAGCTCAAGACCGAGACGGACCCGAACGCCCCGCAGGAGGCGATCGAGGTCTTCCAGATGGCGATCAACAATGTCAAGCCGGCGGTCGAGGTGCGTTCCAAGCGCATCGGCGGCGCCAACTACCAGGTGCCGATGCAGGTCAACCGCAAGCGTCAGCAGTCGCTGGCGTTCCGCTGGATCATCCAGTCGGCACGCTCAGAGCGCGGGCGCCCGGTCGCGTCGCGTCTGGCCGAAGAGATCTACAACGCCGCACGGGGCGAGGGCAAGGCGATGACCACCCGCGACCAGACCCACCGCATGGCCGACGCCAACAAGGCGTTCGCGCACTTTGCGTGATCGCGGCCGGAGGCCGCGGGGCGCAGGGATTGGGGCACGGGGCGCTGGGTCGCCCGGCAAAGCCGGGCGGGGAGCGGGCAAGCGAGCACCGCAACCTTGACGCCGAGCCCTGAGCGGAGCGAAGGGTCGGGTCCGAACCGGCCTCGACGGACAAGCAGAGCGAGATCAACCGCCGCCGGGATGCCCCGGCGGCGGTGTTTGCTTGTTCGGGCATCACTTGGTACACTCAGGCCGACTTGTCGTTTGGATGACCGAATCACGATCTCTGGGTGTTGTAGTGAACAACAAGCAGAACTTCTCTCTGGTGTCTTTCGATACGGGGCTTCAAGAGCTGTCCAAAGCCGCGACGGAACTCCTTCAGGTCATAAAAGATGTTACGGGTTTCGTCCTTGAGCCAGCCGCTATTCGAAGAACTGCGAAAGCGAATCGCGACGCCCGCATTTTGGAAGCCAAGACAGATGTTGAGGTTGCACGGATTCGAGCCCAAGTGCTTGACAGTCTCAGTGCTGAAGAAGTTATCAAGTACTGCAATGCGTCAAGCATTCTGCTAAATGCAGCGTCTAAGGTCTCGGAGTCGGCACCAGTGCGGAACATTGATCCGGATTGGCTTCTCTTGTTCGTCGACAAGGCAAAGCTGATCACGGATGTCCAAATGCAGGAGCTGTGGGCGAGGGTGCTTGCTGGTGAAGCGGCTGTACCGGGTTCGTTCTCGAAGCGAACCGTTGAGTTTTTGAGGACATTGAACGCCGATGATGCGAGGGCGTTTTCTTTGGCTTGTCGGTTTGCGCCGTTGTTAGATGGTGAGCCGTGGCTCTTTGTGTACTACGACAATATTGGGTTCTACAAAGAGCACGATCTGGAATTCTGGATGCTTTCTCATCTCGATGATATTGGGCTGATTCGCTTTGACTACCTCGGCGGGGGATTTACCGCGCGAATTGAAACCGTTCATGCGGGGCTGGTGTATGGCGGTAGCAAGTACGAGATGAGGTTTCCGGTCAAGTTTAGTGGAGAGTTGTCGGTGGGGTCGGCCATTCTGACAAGGAGCGGCCGGGAGTTGCACCGCTTGGTGGAACATCAGGCGGTAGACGGATTTTGTGAGTATGTATTTGGCAGGTGGAAAAGACAGTGCATCGATGTCACGCGAGTCGATTAAACTGTGGTAATTCACTTGGCCAAGTCGCAAAAACCATGTTGCATGTCGCGTATCTGACTGTTGATAGAATCGCGGAGTTTCCATCATGCACGACATCGAACAACAACATGGCGACCTCGCCGAGCCCGTTGGCGAGTATGCGTTTACCACATCCGACGGTGAGGTCTCGCTCGCAGACCTCTTCGCGGGCAAACGCGACTTACTCATCATCCACAACATGGGCAAGCGCTGCTCGTACTGCACGATGTGGGCCGACGGGTTCAA
>REET01000261.1 GCA_007694925.1 Phycisphaerales bacterium
GGTGTGTTCCGTTCGGTCGTGTTCGGGCGGGGCGTCGAGCGCCGCCGCGTGTTGGTTCTACGAGTCTGGCGTCTCACCGGATGGGCTTTCGGCCCCCGGCTTCCGTCAAACAGGGTGAAGTCCCGGGAAGAGAAGACCGTCTGTTTCTTCCAGCCCGCACATGATGTTCATGGATTGGACGGCCGATCCGGCGGCGCCCTTGCCGAGGTTGTCGATCGCGCACATCGCCACAACCCGTCGCGAGCCTTCTTCGGCGACGAAGCTCACATCGGCGAAGTTGGTCCCCGCGACGATCTTGGGCTCGGGGAAGCGGTACAGCCCCCGGCGTTCCTTGACGACCCGCACGAACGGCTCTGCGGCATATGCGTCGCGGTACATGCCCCAGAGGTCGCGGTCGGTCAGGTCGCGGTTGACGAAGACATGGCAGGTCGCCAGCACGCCCCGGACGAGCTCGATCGCGGTGCCCGTGAAGTGCAGATCGAAGCTGCCGAGGGCCTGGCGGATCTCCGCCTCGTGGCGGTGGGTTGTCGGTGCGAAGGTGCGCACGGCGTGCGAGCGTTCGGGGTGGTGCGACGAGCCGGAGGGCTCCGCCCCCGACTCCGACGAGCCGACCTTCACATCCGCCACCACCCGCTCGATCACGCCGGCTCTGGCGAGGGGCAGGAGCGCGAGGTTGACAGCAGTCGCGTTGCACCCGACGCCGCTGACGAGCTTTGAGCCTCCGATGCGGTCGCGGTAGACCTCGGGCAAGCCGTAGGCGAAGCGGTCCAGCCACGCGGGCGCGGGGTGGGGCTCGCCGTAGGTCGCCTTGTAGAGCGCCGCGTCGCTGAGGCGGAAGTCAGACGAGAGGTCGACGACGCGGTCTGCGAGCTGGGTGTACCGCTCGATGTCGCTCGCCGTCTGGCCGTGGGGGAGGCAGAGGAAGGCGACATCGACGGGCTCAACATCATCGGGGGCGACGAACTTCAGGTCCGTAAAGCCCCGCAGGTTGGGGTGCAGGGACGAGACGGGCCACCCCGCCCGCGAGCGGGAGGTCACCCACGCGATCTCGGCGCGGGGATGACCGACCAGCAGGCGGGCGAGCTCTCCTCCGGTGTAGCCCGTGCCCCCGATGATGCCGACGCGCACGCTCATGCCAGCCCCCGCGAGACACCGGCGTGGGCGTGCTGGAGCACGAAGTCGACGATCCGGGCGGGGATGTCGACCCCGGTCGGCGCGATCGAGTTCTTGAACTCCATGGTCGAGTTGATCTCGTTGACGAGCAGACCCCGCTCGGGGTCTTCCATCAGGTCGATGGCGACGACGCCCCCGCCGATTGCGTGGGCCGCGCGGACGCAGATCTCGTTGAGCTCGTCGGTGACGGGGAAGCCCTCGGCCCGTCCGCCCCGGGCGGTGTTGGTGATCCAGTGCTCGCTGTGGCGGACGATGGCGCAGATGGTTTCGTCGCCGACGACGAACGCGCGGATGTCGCGACCGGGCTTGTTGATGAGTTCCTGGAGGTAGATCACCCCGTGCTGCACGCCGCCGAGGTGGGCCTTGTGTTCCAGCACGGCGTCGAGCGCGTCGCGATCGTTGATCTTCGAGACCATCCGCCCCCACGAGCCGACGGTCGGCTTGAGCACCAGCGGGTAGCCGAGGCGTTCTGCGGCCTGCACGGCGCCCTCGTAGCTGAAGGCGGCGATGGTGCGGGGCGAGGGGACGCCGGCCCGGGCGAGCGCGGCGGTGGTCTGCAGCTTGTCGCCGCAGGTCTCGATCACGCTGGAGGGGTTGATGCAGTCGACGCCCTGGGCCTCGAAGGCTCGGACGATTGCCGCGGCCTTGGTGTGGCTCAGGCAGCGGTCGAGCAGGATCTCGGGGCGGCCCGGGTCCCTGTCGCTGGTGAGCTCGATGACGGTCTCGTCGGCGTGGAGCGGGCGGACATCGATCCCGCGGCGCTCGAGTTCGTCGAGCAGCAGGCGTTCTTCGACGCGGATCCGGGAGTGCAGGAGCGTGACGCGCATGGGGGCTTTTCTCGTGAGTCTGGCTGGTCTTGTCGGGCTGAGGTTGCTGCGGCAACGGCGTGATTTACTCGCCCCAGTCTTCCTCGACCTCGGGGGCGACATCGAGCCGGATCGGATCGGTGGCGACGACTTCGAGTTCGGTGCCGCAGTCGGGGCACTGGACGATCTCGTGGCGTCGGGGCTGGCGGTCGAAACTGATGACGGCGCCGCACTCGGGGCAGGTGGCGGTGAGGGTCTGGGTCTGGGTGTCGCTCATGGCTGTGTCTCCGTGGGGTTCGGGCGTCTTGCCCGCGGGTCTGGCTTGGATGTGGATGAAAAAAAGCCCGCCGGTGATCTCCGGCGGGCCCGTCGCTTGAACGCGTTGGGGGGTCTTATCGGGCGGCTTTGCACCCGACGCCGGAGATCGTGGTCCCGTGGAGTTTGGCTTTCATGCAAAAGCAGACGATCCCCGGAAGCACCTTGATGCTCTGGGAGGGAATCGTGCTGATCTGCGGAAGCTGGGCCACGAAAAGTTCTCCGGTCGTGTTGACTATCTTCGCCATCGGATTTTGATGGTCAAGCCCTTGAGCGGAAAGTTTCCGCCGTTGTCCGGCATAGACACCCTGATTCGACCGACTATTTCACCCGAGTCACCACCCGCGTGCGCACAGAACCGAAGCGGATCCTGGTCCTCGCCAACGCCGACTCTGGCGCGGGGCGCGGGCTGCGCCTGGCCGAGCGGGCGAGAGCGAAGCTGACCGACGCGGGGCACGAGGTCGAGCTCCTCGCCCCGCGAGCCTTCACCGACGACGGCGCGGGCGGCAGCCCGGATCTGGTGGTCGTCTCCGGGGGCGACGGCTCGATCCATTACGCCCTACCCCGCCTGATCGAGCTCGGCTCGCCGCTGTACCACCTGCCGGCGGGGACTGAGAACCTCGTCGCCCGCTCGTTCTCGATGACTTCCGATCCACGCCGGCTGCTCGGGGCGATCGAACGCGGGCGGGACCTGAAGATCGATCTCGGCACGGCCAACGGGCGTCCGTTTGCCATCATGCTCAGCGCCGGGCCGGATGCGGGGGTGATCCACCGGCTTGCGGCCAAGCGGGAAGGCACGATCACGAAGCTGTCGTACGCGGGGCCGGTGCTGCGCGAGGCGGTGTCGCCGCGGCTGGTGCGGGCGTCGGTCTCTGTCGACGGGCGCGAGGCGGTCGGCCCGGAGAAGCGGGCGATCCTGCTGGTCGCGAACCTCCGCCGGTACGGCGCGGGGCTCGACCCGGCGCTGTTGGCCTCGCCCCACGACGGGAAGCTGGACATGGTCTGGCTGCCGGCAAAGAACGCGCCCAAGGCTCTGGGCTGGGCGATCGCCTGCCGCCTGAGGCAGCACGGGAGGCTGCCCGCCAGCGTGTTCGACACCGGCTCGTCGATGCGGATCGAGTTCGCGGAGATGCCGGCGATGCTGCAGGCCGACGGCGAGCCCCTGCCGACGCCCGACGAAGGCTTGTTGACGATCGAGACGCTGCCAGGGGCGCTGACGCTGCGCGTGCCGCCCGAGCACAACGACTGACGAGACTTGCGGCGGCGATCGGCGTCAGCCCTTGCGGGCGGCCTTGACCAGCGCCTCGGCCCGCTCCGGATCGACGGGATTTCGCCAAGAGCCTTCGGCCTTGATCGACGAGCCGACGATCACGCCCTCGGCCTCGGCGAGCATCGCGCCGACATTGTTCGGCGTGACCCCGGAGCCGACGAGGACGGGCAGGCCCGAAGCCGCCTTCGCTTCTGTGATGTCGGCGGGGTTTGCCTCGCGTCCGGTCCAGGCGCCGGTGACGATGAGGGCGTCGGCGCCGAAAAAGGCCGCGGCGTGGGCCATGTCGCCGATCGTGAGGTCGGCGGTCAGGGCGTGGCTGGCGTGCTTTTTCCTGATGTCGCAGGCGATGGCGACGGCCTCGGCCCCGATGCGCCGGCGCTCGCGGAGGAGTGCGCCCGCCTCGGCCTCTGCGAGGAGACCCTCGTCTGCTATGTGGGCGTAGACGAAGTTCTCGCAACGGATGAACTCGCCGCCGGTGGCGTGGGCGACGCCGAGTGCGTGGCGGTTGCCGCCCGAGAGGATCTGGACGCCCATGGGCAGGTTCGCTGCCCGCCGGACCTCGCGGGCGACGACGCTCATGGCGGCGACGATCTCCGGCCCGATGGCGCTCCCGTGGACATACGGGGTGTCGTGCATGTTCTCGACGATGATCGCGTCGAAGCCGGCGTCCTTGAGGACGGTCGCGTCGCGGACGGCCTGGTCGATGAGGCGGGGCATGGGCATGGCGGAGGCGGGCGTGCCCGGGAGCGAGCCGACATGCACCATCCCGATCAGGGCCTTTTCACCACCCGAAAGCTCTCTGAGCCAGTCCATGGCGAGAGCGTATCAGGGCCGGAGGCCGGCCGCGAGGGGCGGGCTGAGCCGGTACACTGCGGCTGAACCTGTTCGTCTTTCAGGAGGTTTGCATGTCTCTTCGGTGCTCTGCGAGGTCGCTCTGCGTTGGGTTCCTGACGCTCTGTCTGCTGGCGCTGCCGGCGTTGGCCGAGGGGTACAAGGTCGAGTACTTCGTGAAGCTCGACCGCCCCCAGACCCAGACGGTCGAGATCGAGATGGTGCTGCGGGGTGTGGGCGGGCACGACGAGATCGAGGTGCAGATGCCGGTCTGGCGCCCCGGCCGCTACTCGATCGAGGACTTCGCGGGCACGATCCGTTCGATCCACGCCCGCGACGCGGCGGGCGAGAAGCTTGCGATGGGCAAGACCGACAAGACGACCTGGCGGATCGAGTCCGCCGGCGCCGACGAGGTCCGGGTCGGGTATGTGCTCTACGCCAACCAACTCCGCCTGCGGATGGCGCATGTCGACCCGTCGCACGCGTACCTCAGCGGGTCGGCCGTCTTCCTGTACCACCCCCCCTACCGCGACGAGTCCTTGCGGGTGCACATCGAGAAGCCCGACCACTGGCGCGTCGCGACGGGGCTCGAGCCCTGCCCTTCCACGCCCCACGCGTTCGTCTCGCCGGACTTTGACATCCTTGTCGATTCGCCCTTCGAGATCGGCGAGCACCAGCTCATCGAGTTTGACCTCGACGGCGTGCCGCACGAGATCGTGATCTGGGGCGAGTGCGAGGTGGACGAGGCGCGGCTTGCGGCGGACTTTGCGGCGATCACGCGCCACCAGGCGGAGATCTTCGGCGAGATCCCTTACGAGCGGTATGTCTTCATGATCCACTGCCAGCCCGGGATGGGCGGGGGCACGGAGCACTGGAACTCGACGATCATGGGCGCGCGCCCCGAGTCGTTCACCAACGAGGGGCTGTACGAGAACTTCCTGCGCCTGACGAGCCACGAGATGTTCCACACATGGAATGTCAAGCGCCTGCGCCCGGCGGGGATCAGCCCCTACAACTATCAGAAAGAGAACTACAGCGACCTCTTCTGGGTCGCCGAGGGGACGACGAGCTACTACGACGGGTTCACGCTGGCGAGGATCGGGCTGACCGACGAGCAGACCTTCCTCGATCGCATCGCTTCGCAGGTCGCCGGGCACCGCACGCGTCCGGGGCGGATGCTCCAGTCCCTGGCCGAGTCGAGTTTCGACGCGTGGATCAAGTTCAACCGCCCGACGCCGGACTCGCTGAACTCGACGATCTCGTTCTACGGCTCCGGCGCCCTGGTCAACCTCAAGCTCGACATGAAGATCCGCGAGGCGACGGGGGACCGCGAGTCGCTCGACACGCTGATGCGCACGATGTACGAGCGGTTCCCGCTCGAGGGCGGGGGCTTCACCGACGACGACTTCCGCGAGACGGCAGAGGAGCTGAGCGGGCTGGACCTGCGCGAGTTCTGGCGCCGCTTCGTGCACGGGACGGAGGAGTACGAGGTCGAGGACGCCCTGCGCCGCGTCGGGCTGCAGCTCTACCTGCGCAACGCCCGGACCGTGGCGTTCCTCGGGGCGGACTTTGCCGGCGGGCACCCGGCCCGCGTGACGCGCGTCTCGTCGGAAGGGCCGGCGACCGAGGCGGGACTCCTTGTCGACGACGAGGTCGTGTCGGTCGACGGGCGACGATTCAGCGGGGGCAACGCCGAGTCGGTCATCCGGGGTTACAGCCCGGGCGACGAGGTCGAGGTCAAGTTCTTCAGGTGGAACCGCCTGCACACGCTGCGGCTTACCCTTGGCGAGGAAGAGACCGGCCGATGGACGGTCCGCAAGGTCAGGAACCCCACCCCGGAGCAGCGCCGTGCGTACGAGGCCTGGATGCATCGACCGTTTGACTCTGCCGCGGATTGACGCGGGGCGGCGGTCATGATCGTCGCCGGCTGGTTGATGCTGCCCGATCCCCATCAGGGGGTCTGCCTGAAGCGGGGCTTTCTGACGGTCGAGCACGGCGTGATCCGCTCGGTCGAGCTCGGTGAAGAGATCTTCATGGCCGACATGGGGGGCGCGGGGACGATCGTCTGCCCCGGGTTTGTTGATGCGCACATGCACCTGCCGCAGGTCCCGGTGATCGGGGCCGACGGCTTGGGGCTGCTGCAGTGGCTGGAGCGGGTGGTCTATCCGGCCGAGGCGTCGTGGGCGGACCCGGACATGGCGGCCGAGGCGACCGATCACGCGGTGCGGACGCTCTGCTCGTTCGGCACGACGGCCTTTGCGGCGTACGCGACGGTGCACTTCGACGCGGCCAAGGCCGCGATGCGGGCCGCGGCGGAGGTCGGCGTCCGGGCGCTCATCGGCCAGGTGCTGATGGACCGCAACGCGCCCGATGAGCTGGTGCGTCCGGCGGCGCAGCTGTTGCAAGAGGCGGCCAAGCACGACCAGATCGGGCGCGTGAGGCCGGCGGTCTCGCCGAGGTTCGCTGTTTCGTGCACGCCCGAGCTTCTGGCCGGGGCGGGGAAGATCGCCGCAATGACCGGGCAGTTCGTGCAGACGCACCTGTCCGAGACGCGGGACGAGTGCGCGAAAGTGCGCGAGCTGTTCGACGGGCTCTCGTACACGGAGGTGTACGCGAGAGCGGGCCTCTTGCGTCGGCGCTGTGTGCTGGGGCACGGGATCTGTTTGGACGACGAGGAACGCAAGACGATCGGGGTTTCGGGGGCCGCGATCGCCCACTGCCCCACCGCCAACGCGTTTCTTGGTGCGGGGATGATGGACCTGCGCCGGAATGTCGAGGCGAAGATCCGCCCCGCGCCGGGGTCGGACATCGGGGCGGGGCCGGACCGGTCGATGGTCCGCGTGGCGCGGGCGATGCTGGATGTCGCCCGTCTGCGCGGCGACATTGCGCCCCCGGCCTCGCACGCGTGGTGGTCGATCACGGGTGGCAACGCCTCGGTGCTCGGCTTCGACGACGCGGGGCAGATCGAGCAGGGACGCTCGGCCGACCTCCTGCTGATCGAGCCGGACATCGAGCTTGAGCTTGGCGAGGACGAGCCCTCGATCGACCCGCTCGGGGCGTTGCTCTATGCGTGGGACGACCGCTGGCTGAAGCGGACGCTCGTGCACGGCAAGACGGTGTACGCGAGTCTTTAGCGCTCACGCGCACAGCGCGAGACGCTCTTTCTACTTACGAGGGCGTGTAGGTCAGGCCGCCGTCGGGGCCGAGAGGCAGGCCGAGCCAGAGCCAGATCGCCAGCAGGATGGTCCACGCGATCGTGAAGGCGATCGAGTAGGGCAGCATCATGGCGATCAGCGTGCCCATGCCCGACTTGGACACATACCGCTGCATGAAGACGAGGATGATGACCAGGTAGGAGTTGAGCGGCGTGATGATGTTCGTGACCGAGTCGCCGATGCGGTAGGCCACCTGCGTCAGCTCGGGGCTGATGCCGACGATCATGAGCATCGGGACGAAGATCGGGGCGAAGAGGGCGTACTTGGCGCTCATCGAGCCGACGAACATGTTGAACGCGGCTGTCAACAGAATGAAGAGCACGAGCAACAGCAGCGTCGGCAGGCCGGCGCGGGCGAGCATCTCGCCGCCCGAGAGGGCGAGCATGGTCCCCAGGTTGGAGTACCTGAAGTACTCGATGAATTGGGCGGCGAAGAACGCCAGCACGATGATCGGGGCCATCGCGGCCATCGATTCGACCATGAGGCGGGCGAGGTCCTTGCTGTTGCGGAGTTCGCCGACCACCATGCCGTAGACCACGCCGGGGACCAGGAAGGCGATAAAGAGCAGCGGGACGATGACGACGACCCAGCGGTCGAACTTGTTCTCACTCTCGCCGGCGAGGGCCGGGCCGACGACCGCCGCTCGCTCGGCAGCGCCCAGCGGCGTGGTGTGCAGGAGCATCGCGTCGTCGATCGCGGTTTTGACCTGCTGCTCGGGGAGTTCGCCTTCGAGCTTGCCGCCAAGCGTTGAGGCGAAGCCGGCGGCGTCGACGAGGGGCAGTTCCGCCTCGACGAGGGCGGCGGACTCGATCTTCTGGACCTCCGCTGGCGTCAGCGGCGCCTTGCCGTGGAGGGGCCAGCCCGGGACGAGCACCATCGAGAGCAGAACGGCGGCGAGGAGGAGGGCGGCGACGCCGGTGACACGCAGGCCCCGCTTCTCGTTCTCGGTGAGCTTCTGGCTGCTGACCATGTCCGCGTCTGGCGGTCGGGGGCCGCCCTCGTCGGCGGGCTTGCCTTCGAAGCGGGGCTCGACGAAGCGGGCGGTGACGAACCACCCCACCAGCGTCGCCATCACCGTCGAGGCGATCATGAACCACCAGTTGCACAGCGGGTTGACGCGGTAGCCCTCGTCGATCAGGACGGTGCCCGTCTGCGTGAGCTCGGCGAGCATCGGGTCCAGCCCGGTCGGGAAGAGGTTGGCGCTGAAGCCCGCCGAGACGCCCGCGAAGACCGCCGCGATGCCCGAGAGCGGGCTCCGCCCCACCGACATGTAGAGCAGCGCCGCTAGCGGGGGCAACACGACATACCCCGCGTCGCTGGTCGCCGAGCTCATCACCCCGATGAAGACCGTCGCGGGCGTCAGCAGCTTCGCGGGCGTGATCGCCATGAAGACCTTCAGCAGCGCCCCGATCAGCCCCGTCCGCTCGGCGACCCCCACGCCCAGCATCCCCACCAGCACGATGCCCAGGGGCGGGAACTGCATGAAGTTCGTCACCATCGACGAGATCGCCCAGTACAGCCCGTCGCTGGAGAGCAGGTTGACCGGGCGGATGACCTGCGGCGTCGACACCACCTCGATCTCGCCCGTCTGCTCGTTGAGCACGCGGGTGTCGGTCGTGGCGATCTGGAGTTCCAGGCGCGTCTCGCCCGTCTGCGGGTCGACGACCTGGACGGGCTGCTTGCGGACGACCTCCCAGCCGGTCCAGTCCGCGACACCCGAGGCGAGCATGACGATGACCGCCCCGATCAGAAACAGGATCGCCGGGTCTGGCAGGCGGTTGCCGATCTTTTCGATCTTGTCGAGCACGCCGCCTCTCTTTGAGGGGGTCGGTGCGGGGGGCTTGCCGGTCGGTGGGGTGGTGCCGGTGGTCTCAGCCATGGATGCAGCGCTCCGCGGGTTGGGCGGCGTGGTGTCGGCCGCCGGGGCGGCTCAACATACGCGCTGGAGCCCGCACGCACAAACCGCGCCCGCTGCGCGAGCGAGAGGGTCGAGCAGGCGATCAGGAGAACAGGCGAGCAGAGCTTGGGTAGAAGGGGGAGAGTTCAGGTCGGAAATCTGTGCCACCAGAGCCCCGGGCCTACACCGGCGCCGCGGTGTGGCGAACCATCGCAAAGAGCGTCTGCAGCACCAGCCAAAGCCCCAGGTGGATCGACCCGAGCACCAGCGTCTCGTACCGCGGCAGCCTGAACAGCACCACCAGCGAGGCGGCGTACGCCAGGATCGCGATCAGGTAGTCCACGATGCGCCCGGGCACGGGCCAGCGGCAGACGGTGAGCAGCACAAAGAGCGACGAAACAACGAGCATCCGCGTCGCCCCGCGCATCGGCTCGTTGAAGGTCCGAACGGTGAACCAACCGGTCAGGTGCAGCGAGACCACCCCGAGCGCCGCGGTCATCCAAGTCATCAGCAGTGTCAGCAGAGCCGTGACGACCACCGCCCGCTCGGCATTGACGCCCGCGATCACCATCGCGACGGCGCCGAGCGCAAGCCCGGCGTAGAGCGCTGGCAACTCCCGGGGCCACCCGGGCTGGATCATCCAAAGGCTCGGATCCGGGAGGTCGGGGCCGTCGTCGTCGTCGTCTCCGGCGACCGCGGTCGCAACAGGCGGACGGGCGCCGGCGCCCCCGGCCGAGGCGACGGGGCCGAGGCCGTACTCCGAGCCCTCCGGCTCATCGTGAGGGGGTTCGATCTCGAAGGGGCCGTCCTCGGGCTCGTCTTCGTCGCGCCAGTCTTCGTGTTCGGGTCTTTCAGCCATGATTCGAGTTCGATCGCGGGCGTCAGCGCACGCCGGCGAGCCCGCCTCTGAGGAAAAACTCCATCAGTTCGTGCCCTGGATCGACGTGCAGGTCGCTCTCCTCGGCCTCGCGCTCGGTGAGGCGCCGGTTGACGACGGTCCGCACCCACGAGCCCGCGACCGCGAAGGGGACGGGCGTCGGGTCGTGGCGCCTCGTCGAGACGAGCGTGTAGTGGTCGGGCATGATGAGCACGCGCCAGCCCTCGGCCTCCGGGTCGCGCTCGGGGTCGCCGAAGGATTCGAGCTTTTCCATCACCGGGCCGACGATGTGCCGGTCGATCGCTTCTATCGAGGCGACCTTGGTCGCGTAGTCGCCCTGGTGGGAGGCCTCGTCGGGCGCCTCGATGTGGCAGCAGACGATGTCGTAGCGGTCGAGCGCCTTGCAGGTCGCGGCGCCCTGCGCCTTGTAGTCGTTGTCGTGGTAGCTCGTGACGCCCGGCACATCGAGCAGGTCCCAGCCCATCAGCCGCGCGATCCCCGCGAGCAGGTCGACGGGCGTCGTCATCGCGCCGCGGAGGTTGTAGAGGCTCTTGAACGAGGGCATCTGCGGGCGCGTGCCCTGGCCCCAGATCCACGCCATATTGGCCGGACGCTTGCCCGCCTCTTTTCTTGCGCGGTTGATCGGGTGCACGCCGAGGTGCTCGGAAGAGAGCTCGATCAGTTTCAGGATTCCCGCGGCGTTCTCGCCGTCGGGCAGTTCGCGCCGCCACTCCTCGCCGGGCATCTCGTGGGGCGGGGTGGTCGCCAGCGCGCGGAAGGAACGCCCCGAGCGGTCGGCGATCGAGCCGCGGTAGCTCTTGCCGTGGACGACCTGCATCTGGTCCATCAGCTCCGGCGCTCGCTCGGCCCAGAATTCCGCGAGCGAGTCGAGCAGTTCGCGCCCCTCGCTGTCACTCAGCCCGCCGGCGGAGTGGTCGACCATCACGCCCTCATCGTCGCCTTCGCCGACGGTGACGAGGTTGACTCTGAAGACCCAGTCGCCAGGCCCCATGTCCAGACCGATGGCCGCGGCTTCCAGCGGGGCCCGCCCGGTGTGGAAGCGTTCGGGGTCGTAGCCGAACAGGCACATCGAGCAGACATCGCTGCCCGCATCGAAGCCTTCGGGGGTGGTCGCGACCGTGCCGACCTTGCCGCGAAGGGCGAGGGCGTCGATGTTGGGTGTCTCGGCGGCCTCGAAGGGCGTTTTGCCCCCCAGTTCGTCGATCGGGAGGTCGGCCGCGCCGTCTGGGATGATGACCGCGTACTTCACAGGCCCCAAGCGTACGCGGGCCGGAGCGGCTCTACGCTCTGCTGTCCGGCCCCGCGGGGGCGTACCGACCCGAGCCTGCGAGAGCGCCAATGCCAGACCTGCAACCCCTCTTCGGCGTCGAGCCCCCGGCGTCGCCCAAGATCACGATCCTGCCGATCCCCTTCGACGCGACGGCGAGCTACCGCAAGGGGGCGGCGCTGGGCCCGGCGGCGATCGTCGCGGCGTCCGCCCAGGTCGACCTCTCCAGCGGGCCGCTCTCGGTCGGGCAGGAAGAGCTCACCGCCCTGCTCGCCGAAGATCCCGAGCTCGTCTCGCTCAACGAGAGCATCACAAAGCTCACCGCCCCGATCTCCGCCCAGGGCGAGTTCCCGGTTGCCCACCCCGAGACGCTCGCCGAGGTGAACAAGGCCGGCGAACACATCCGTGCCCTGACCCATCGCTTTGCGACTCGCACGCTCGACGAGGGCGGGATCCCGGTCGTGCTCGGGGGCGAGCACTCGACGCCGTTGGGCTCGATCGAGGCGGTCGCGGCCCGTCACCCCGGGCTCGGGCTGCTGCAGATCGACGCGCACATGGACTTCCGCGAGGCGTTCCAGGGGTTTACGCACTCGCACGCCGCGATCGCGTGGAATGTGCTCGACCGCTGCGAAGGCGTCGCGAAGCTGGTGCAGTTCGGCATTCGCGACTACAGCGCCGATGAGATGGCGTTCGGTCGATCGCAGAGCGGCAGGGTCGTGACCATCACCGACTTTGAGATGACCCAGGCCCTGCACGAGGGGCGGTCGTTCGCCTCGATCGCGGCTTCGGTGATCGACCACCTGCCCGAACTGGTCTACATCTCGTTCGACATCGACGGGCTCGACCCGGCGCTCTGCCCGCACACGGGCACGCCCGTGCCCGGCGGGCTCTTGTGGGGGCAGATCAACACGCTGCTGCTGATGCTGGCCCGCTCCGGCCGTCGCGTGGTCGGGTTCGACCTCGTCGAGGTCGCTCCGGGCGAGGGCGAGCCGGGCGACGCGTGGGACGCCAATGTCGGGGCCCGCGTGCTGCACGCTCTGCTCGGCGTTGCGACGCTCACAAACGGATTCACCCCGAGTTGAAGCCCCCGAGGCATCCGGGCCGCGCCCCACGCCGAACCTCGACAGACACCAACGAGGACCTCCATGCCCGAACCACGACCGACAACGCTGCACGACCTCCGCGAGAGCGGCTGGGTTTCCCGGCCCGTCAAGGACGAACTGCGGGCCAACATGGTCAAGGCCCTCCGCCGGAGCGAGGAAACCGGCGAGCCGCTCTTCCCGGGCATCGTGGGCTACGAGGACACGGTGATCCCCGAGGTCGTCAACGCCGTGCTCGCCGGGCACGACATGCTGTTTCTGGGCGAGAAGGGCCAGGGCAAGAGCCGCATGATGCGGCTGCTCGTCAACTTCCTCGACGAGGAGACCCCCTACCTCGATCTGCCCGGCTGCCCCGTGCACGAGGACCCCGAGCGGCCGATCACGAGCGCCGGGCGTGCGGCTCTCCTGCGCGATCCGCGCGAAGTCCGGATTGCCTGGTGGAAGCGGGCGGACCGCTACGCCGAACGCCTCGCACCGGGCACGAAGTTTGCCGATGTGATCGGCGAGATCGATCCGGCAAAGCTCGCCTCGGGCGTGAGCATGTCCGCCGAGGAGGCTTTGCACTTCGGGCTGATCCCGCGCATGCACCGCGGCATCTTCGCGATGAACGAGCTGCCCGACCTCGACGAACAGGTGCAGGTCGGCCTGTTCAACATCCTCGAAGAGCGCGATGTGCAGATCCGGGGCTACCCGATCCGCTTCGACCTCGATGTGCTCGTGCTCTTCAGCGCCAACCCCGCGACCTACAACCGCTCGGGCAAGGTGATCCCCCAGCTCAAGGACCGCATCGGCGCGACCGTCCAGACGCACTACCCACCCGACCGCGATACGGGCATCGAGATCATGCAGAGCGAGGCGGGGACCGACCTCGGCGGCGAGTTCCCCGTCATCGTCCCGCGCTTCATGCTGGAGATCTGCGAGGAGATGGCCCGCGTTGCCCGCAAGAGCAAGTACATCGACCAGCAGTCGGGCGTCTCGGCCCGCTTCAGCATCAGCAACTACCGCACGATGGTCGCCAACGCGCGCAGGCGGTCGATCCTGCTGGGCGAGTCGCCGGCGGTGCCCCGCGTCAGCGACCTGTCGCACTTTGTCGCCTCCGCCCTGGGCAAGCTGGAGCTGGACATGATGGGCGCCCAGCGGATGAGCGAGAAGCAGGTGCTCGGCGCGATCGCGGCCGAGGCGATCGGCAATGTCTTCAAGGAGTATGTCACCGAGCACGGGCTGGGCGAGATCGCCGAGATCTTCGGCGAGGGCGTGAGCGTCGAGGTCGGCGACATGATGCCCAGCGCCCACTACTCGGAGATGCTCAAACGCGTCCCCCCCGCGTGGGAGAAGGCCTTCGAGATCAACCCCGCCGAGGACGCGGGCGTGCGGGCGAGCTGCATCGAGTTCGTGCTCGCGGGGCTGTACAGCCGCGACATGATCAGCCGCAGCGAACACAGGGGCAGAGTGAAGTACGATCTCTAAGGCTTCAACAACGGGAGGCCCCATGCAGACCGGCAACCTGATCAACGGCGAGTTCGTCGAGGCCGCCTCCGGCAAGACCGTGACTGTCTTCAACCCGGCCGACGACCGGCCCGTCGCCGAAGTCCCCGACTCGGGCGAGGGCGAGGTCGTCCGGGCGATCGATGCGGCGTCGGAGGCCTTTCCCAAGTGGAGCGCGACGCCGGCGATCGAGCGGGCGGGGCTCTTGCGTCGGTGGGCGGGGTTCATGCTGCGCGACTCCGAGCGCCTCGCCGCCCTGATGACCGCGGAGCAGGGCAAGCCCCTCGCCGAGGCGGAGGGGGAGATCAAGTATGCGGCGTCGTTCCTGACCGACGCCGCCGCCCAGGCCGAGACGCTCTCGGGCAGCGTCGTCCCCTCGCCAAAGCAAGATATGCGGATCACGGCGATCCGCCAGCCGGTGGGCGTTTGCGCCGCGATCACGCCCTGGAACTTCCCTTCGGCGATGCTGGCCCGCAAGCTCGGGCCGGCGCTGGCGTCGGGCTGCACGATGCTCGCCAAGCCGGCGCACGAGACGCCGCTCTCTGCGATCGCAATGGCCGAGCTCGGCGTCGAGGCGGGGCTGCCAGCGGGTGTGTTTAGCCTCGTGACCTGCGACGCGAAGCTGTTCTCGGCGACGATCTTCGCCGACCGGCGCGTGCGCAAGGTTTCGTTTACCGGCTCGACGCCCGTGGGCCGCACCCTCATGAAACAAGGCGCGGAGAACCTCGTGCGCCTCTCGCTCGAGCTCGGCGGGCACGCGCCCTTTGTGATCTTCGAGGA
>REET01000012.1 GCA_007694925.1 Phycisphaerales bacterium
TTCCCCCTCTGCCCGGCGCGGCGGAAACGCCGCCGCCGGGGTTTACCCCCCCCAAGCCGCCGGAGACCCGGCGCAACACGACGGGAAGGAGATCCCATGGTGATGACCAAACGATCGCTTGCGACGCTGACGCTGCTCTTCGCAGGCGCCGCGCAGGCGACGCCCCAAGCCGAACTGATCCTGCTCGAAGATCTGCCGGGCGCCCACGACGGGATGGCGCTCCGCGCCGTCAGCGCCGACGGCGAGACCGTGACGGGCCAGGCGTTCTTCTACGGAGCGCCGAGCCCGAGCGGGCCGCAGCTCATGCGTTTCGATGTCCAGACGCAGGAGTTCACGCTGCTGCCCGCGACGGGGGGCGACCTGCGGTCGGCCTCCGCCAACGCGCAGACCGCCTTCGGCGTGACATTCACCGAAGATCCGTGGGATCCGGGACGTTTCGGGCTGTTCGGCTGGTTCTTCCGCGACGGCGACACCGACAAGACGCTCGTCCCGAACCAGTTCCCCAACACCTTCAGCGAGGTCTGGCGGGCCAGCGCCGATGGCTCGACCATCGTCGGCATGATCAACTTCCAGCGGATCTTCAACCCCTGCTGCGATGAGTTCTCAGACGCGTACTTCTGGGATCTGGACACGATGCAGGCGCCGCAGACCCTGCCCGACCTGGCCAGCGGCTCGGGGCGCACCGCCGCGACCACCGTCAGCGCCGACGGCCAGCTTTTCGCGGGCTTCGCCCAGTTCTTCGACGAGACGGCGGCGGCGGTGATCTGGGACCGCTCTGGGGGCCTCCTCCGCGTCGAGGTGCCTGGGAGCGACAGCGAGCGATTCATCCACATGAGCGCCAACGGCCGATTCATCGCCGGCTTTGCGCTCATGGACCCGGGGAGCGGCTTCGGCGACTTCCGCGAAGACGCCTTCATGTTCGATGTCCAGACGCAGACGCTGACCATGCTCGGCCAGACGCCCGCGCCCTTCAAGTCCGCCAGCCCGACCTGGGTCGCCGACGACGGGAGCACCGTGATCGGTATCCTCGATCAGTTCGGCTTCTACGACAACCCCTCCGGCGACGCGTTCATCTGGACCGAGACCCGCGGCCTTGAGCGGCTGATCGACCATGTCGAGGCCAACTACCAGGGCGTCAACTTCGACGCCTTCCGCGCCCTGAGCACCGCCTACACATCGGGCGACGGCAAGACCATCGTCGGCAACGCGCTGACGCAGGACGGATGCTGCATGGTGCCCTATGTCCTCCGCCTTGATGTCGCCCCCTCCTGCCCGGCCGACCTGACCGGCGACGGTGTGGTCGACGCCGATGACTTCTTCCTGTTCCTCCAGCTCTTTGCCGCGGGCGACAGCCGCGCTGACTTCAACAACGACGGCGTGATCGACGCCGACGACTTCTTCGCCTACCTCTCCGCGTTCGCCGACGGGTGCTGATGGCCCCGCGGCCCGATCCGGGCTCTCCTTTGAAGCGGTCGCCCGACGGACGAGAACCCCCGTTCCGTCGGGCGGCCGTTTTTCAGAGTTGCCGATCCCGATAACCGATCGGGACGCTGCTGCTGCGGCATTCGGGTGTATGGTTGTCTGACACTGGGTGGGCGACGATTGGAGTGATACGACGATGCGGATGAAGCTCGCGCCGACGCTGATGCTCGTGGTTGCCGCTGGCGCCGCAAACGCTCTGGCCGACCAGGCCGCCCCCGCGGGGGTCGTGCAGTGGAAGAACCCCGGGGCGGGAGTCGTCCTGTCGCCCGTGGCCGATGGGGCAGCGCTTGCGGCGGCCGAGGGGCCGGTGCTCGTCCGCCTCGCTTCCACGCCCGACGCCGCTGAGAGGGCGGAACTGCACGCCGCGGGTTTGCACCTGCTGGCGCCGCTCGGCGACGGGTTCTACTTCGCACGCATCGACGGGGCGTCGTTCGACGCGGCGGTTATCGTCGGTCGGGTGCTCGCCTCTGGCGATGTCACGCCCGAGATGAAGCTGCACCCGCAACTCGCCGGCCAAGAGCCCGCTGCATGGATCACGCTTCCCGCCGGGACCCGCGAGGGAGCGGGCGAGCTGCTCGCGATCAATGTGATGCTCCACGCCGACCGAACGCCCGATCTGACCTCGATCGACGCGGTCGAGGCGGCGGGGGGGATCGTCCGCGATACGGCTCCCAGCGTGCGCACGCTCGTGGTCGAGGCGCCCGCCGACGCGATCGGCGCCATCGCTCGCCTCGCCGATGTGCAGTGGATCGAGCCGGCGCTGCCCCCCATGGGCCCGATGATGCTCAACGACGGCAACCGGGCCCGCACGCGGGCCGATATCGTCCAGGGCCCGGCGTACAGCCTCGACGGCTCGGGCGTGGATGTGATGGTCTTCGATGTCGGCCTCGCCCGTCCAACGCACGCCGACTTCACGGGACGGGTCTCGACCTATCAGCCCGGCGCGACCGCCTCGGCCCATGCCTCGCATGTCGCGGGTTCCGTTGCGGGCGCTGGCGTCGCCTCGGAGGGCAAGTTCGCCGGAATGGCGCCAAACGCCCTGATCCATTCATGGACCTTCGTCGGCGGTTCTGGCGGCATCAATCTCTACGACAACCCGGGCAACACCGAGATCGCCTACACCGAAGCGATCTCGCTCAGCCCCGTCGTGATCTCCAACAACTCCATCGGCAGCAATGTCAGCATCAACGGGCACGACTGCGCGATCATGGGCGATTACGCCGTCACCTCGGCGCTGATCGACAACATCGTGCTCGGCGACCTCGGGCGACCGATGATCGTCTTCTGGGCCGCCGGCAACGAGCGGTCCAGTTCGCGATGCCTCTCCAGCGGGATGGGCCAGTATTACACCGCCCCGCCCCCG
>REET01000010.1 GCA_007694925.1 Phycisphaerales bacterium
TGCGCCCATCTGCCGCTGTTTGGCGAAGGGGACTGGGCTGGTGTGTGGGTATTGGTGGAGAATCTCGGGAGGGGGCGGGTGTGTGTGATCCGGGCGTTGGGGGTCTGGATCTTGTGAGAGCATTGGGTCAGTGCGTCGCGGTGCAGAGATCGCGAGGAATGTGAAAACGATGAAGAAGTTCTCAATGAATCGTGCGATGGTCGGCTGCGCGGCGATCGCGATGGCGGCGGGCGCTGCGTTCGGCGATCCGCAGATGGATCTGCTGATCGAGCGTGAGTTGCATGTCGACCGGTACGAACTGGTGGATCTGGCGCTGCCGGCTGCGATCGGCAACGGTTTTACGGTTGGGCTGGATCTCGGCGGCGAGCTTGTGCAGGTGGAGATGCTGCCGTTCTCTGTGCGGTCTCCCTCGTTCCGCGTCCTGGTCGACGACGGGACGGAGATCCGCGAGGTGGATCCGCCGGAGTCTCGGACGCTGCGTGGTTTCGGTCTGACGCACCCGGATGTTGTTTCGGCGGCGTCGCTGTCTGATACCGGGCTGACGGGGATCTTCATCGTTCCTGGTCCGGGCGGCGAGGGCGGGACGACCTGGGTGTTGCAGCCGCTGCTTGATCTGACCGACGAGGCGCCGTTCGGTCGTCATGTGCTGTATCGCGCCGACGACACATTCGAGCTTCCTTACAAGTGCGGCGTGGACCACGAGAACCCGGGCGAGTTCATGCCTCACAGGCTGGCGCACCAGGACGAGCCCCAGCCCGAGACGCCGATGCCGCGGAGCGGGATGCTGCTGGCGGACATCGCGTACGACTTCGACTTCCAGGGGTATCAGTGGGCGGGATCGAGCGTGAGCGAGTCTGTCGCGCGGACGGAAGGGATCCAGAACGCGGTGACGCTGATCTACGAGCGTGACACGGACATCACCTACGACATCACCGAGATTATCGTGCGGACGAGTTCGGCTTCGAACCCGTACACGACGAACAACGCGGGGAATCTGCTGACGCAGTTCCGCAACCACTGGAACTCGAACCACAACAGCGTGCCGCGGGATGTGGCGCACCTGCTGACGGGCCGGAACACGGGCGGGACGCTTGGCGTTGCGTATCTCGGCGTGATCTGCCAGCGGAACTCGGCGTACGGTCTGAGCCGGCTGACCTGGACGAACAACTTCAACCTGCGTGTCTCGGTTGTTGCGCACGAGCTCGGGCACAACTGGAACGCGCCGCACTGCAACGGGGCTTCGCCCTGCAACCTGATGTGCGCGAGCATCAACGGTTGCAACGGGGTGGGCCTTCCGAACTTCGCTCCGGTGAGCGTGAACACGATCACGAACTTCCGGAACACTCGGACCTGCCTGACGCCGACGGGGCCGGTGGCGCCGACGGCGTTGCCGATCACCGACACCTTCCCCGCTGGGAGTCTGAATCCGAGCGTGTGGGGGAACTTCGAGGGCGCGAGCATCGTCTTCCCGCTGGGCGCGACGCCTCCGGCGGGCTCGACGGTGATGCGTCTGACCTTGAACCAGTTCGCCGAGACGGTGCCGCTGGCGCTCGAGTCGGCCGGCACGGATGTGGTGGTCGAGTTCGCCTGGTCGAGCTTCTCGATGGAGGCGGGCAAGTCGCTGCGGATCGAGGCGTCTGACGGGAGCGGGAACTTCACGGAGATCGGTGCGATCATCGCCGACGGGAGCTTCCCCAGCGCGTACACCTACGAGTCGTTTGCGATCCCCGCCAACCTGCTGAACGACGGCGGGACGGTTCGTTTCAGGGCGCAGGTCGCCGACACGAGCGACGTGTGGTATGTCGATGACCTGTACATCGGCGAGCCGGTGACGCCCGCGTGCCCGCCGGACCTGAACGGCGACGGCGTGGTGGACGCGGACGACTTCTTCCTGTTCCTGAGCCTGTTCGCTTCGGGCGATCCGGTCGCGGACTTCAACGGCGACGGCGTGATCGACGCGGACGACTTCTTCGCGTTCCTGAGCGCGTTCGCCGCGGGTTGCTGATGCGGGCCCGGGCTTGAGTTGATGATCCCGTCGCGGGGGTGGAGACGCCCCCGCGACGCTTTGATAAGGAGACACCCGATGCGGCGCGGTCTTTGCGGGCTGGTGCTTTTGATGGCGTGCGGGCTGGCGTGCGGGGCGCATGGCGCCGACGGCGTTGCGCCGGCGCCGATCGATGTCGCGACGGGTGTGGGCGACGGGGTTGAGCGTCTGTTCATCGAGGCGCCCGGTGCGGCGGCCTCGATGGCGACGCGTGAGGACGGGCTGGACGGGTTTTTGCTGTATGCGCGGGTGATCGCGAGGGCCGAGGCCGGTGTGCTGCGTGCTGCGCTGGGCGAGGGCGTGGTGATGGAACCCGTCGCCGGCTCGCCGGGGTATTGGCTTGTTGAGGCGGAGAGTGTGGCGGACGCGGTGTCGCTGGCGTTTGCGCTGCAGGCGACGCCGGGCGTGGGCGAGGCGCATGTTGATATCGAGCGTCCGACGGCGCTGCGGAGCGTCCCGAACGACCCGCTGTTTCCGAGCCAGTGGCACCTGCGCAATACGCAGGTGATCGGGGCGGACGCGAACATCTTGGGAGCCTGGGGCATGGGGTACACGGGGCAGGGGGTGATCGTCGGCGTGATCGACGGCGGGATCATGCAGACGGGGCACCCGGACCTTGCGGCGAACTTTGTTCCGGCCGCGTCGATCACCTCGGGGACCTTTGTGGGCTCGCACGCGACGAATGTCGCCGGTGTTGTGGGGGCGGTGGGGGACAACGGGATCGGCGTGACGGGCGCGGCGTACAACGCGGGGCTGGGCGTGATGGCGTTCGGGAGCGCGTCGCAGAACGCGACGGCGTT
>REET01000045.1 GCA_007694925.1 Phycisphaerales bacterium
GTCTGATGCGGTTTTAAATGTCTCGCCTTCGGGGTGGGGGCGGAGGCGTTTGAGGGTGGTTGCGCCGGGCTCGAAGTGTTCGGGGATGGTTTCGGGGTGGAAGACGATGCGGCCTTTTTCGATGAGCCATTCGAGCTCGGGGAGGAGCCAGTACTTGATGCGCTCGGGGTCGAAGCGGCTTTGGCGGTAGCTGAGGGCGACCTTTGCGCCGACGCGGTAGAGGCGGATGGCGGCTTCGACAGCGGAGTTCTTGCCGCCGACGATGAGGACGCTTTTTCCGTAGTAGTGGTGCGGGTCTTTGAGGTAGTGGGAGACCCACGGGGTTGTGGTTTCGCCTTTGACGCCGATGAGGCGGGGGAGGTCCATGTTGCCGGTGGCGAGGATGAGGTTTTTGGCGAGGACGGTTTCGGTCGGATGTGCGCCGGGAGTGGAGGGTTCGCGCCGGAGTTTGAGTCGGAAGCGGGGGGCGTCGGGGGTGTTGGAATCTTCGATGCGTTCTGCGTCGACGAGTTTGGTGTAGGTTTCGATGGGGAGTTTGAACTGCGCGGCGACGGCGCGGAGGTAGGCCATGTATTCCTCGCGCGTGGCCTTTTCCTGGTCGCGGGTGACGAGGGGGACGCCGGCGATTTCGAGGCGTTCGGGGCTTGAGAAGAACTTGGTGCCGGGGGCCCACCAGTCGAGGGTTGCGGCGATGGGGCCCGCGTCGATGTGTCGGGCGTGGAGGCCGCGACGTTTGAGGAGTGCGGCGGTCTCGATGCCGATGGGTCCTGCGCCGACGATGACGATGTTTTCGGTCTTCTCCAAGCCTTCGCGTCCTGTTGGGAGTTGCGTGATGCGTGCGGGGTGATTAGAGCGCTTCGTGTTCGGGGGGTTCGCCGGAGAGGACTTTCCAGATGTCTTTGACGACCCATGACATGGCGGTCTTGGCGTCGCGTGTGGCCGCGGCGATGTGGGGGGTCAGGTGGATGTTGTCGATGTCGAGGAGTGGGTAGTCGGGGCCGAAGGGTTCGGGTTCGTGGACATCGATGATGGCGGTTGCGCGTGGGTGGGCGATCATGAACTCGGCGAGTGCGAAGGGGTCGACGAGGAAGCCGCGGGCGGCGTTGATGAAGACGGCGTTGGATCGCATTCTTCCGAAGGCGTCTGCGTTGAGGAGGTTGCGGTTTTCGGGGCGGGCGTCGACATGCAGGGAGATGATGTCGCTTTGGGCGAGGAGTGTTTCGCGGTCGACGGGCGTTGCGCCGTGGCGTTGTGCGGGGTCGATGTCGCGGGTGTCGAGGTAGATGACGCGCATGTTGAGCGCTGCGGCGGCGCGGGCGACGCGTGAGCCGATGCGGCCGAGGCCGTAGATGCCGAGGGTGAGTGAGGAGAGCTGGCGTTCTGATACGAGCTCGTCGCGGAGCTTGTTCCAGTCGGTTTCGGCGAGTGGTGCTTGGAGGTAGAGGCGGTGGCGCGTGGCGTCGAGCATGCAGGCGACGACGAACTCGACGACTGCGTCGGTGTTGGCGCCGGGGGTGTGGACGACGCGGACGGAGCGTTGGCGGCAGGCGTGGAGGTCGATGTTGTCGAGGCCGACGCCGGCTCGTCCGACGACGCGGAGCTTTGGGGCCTTTGCGAGTAGGTCGGCGTTGACGGCGGTGTATGTGCGGACGATCAGCGCGTCGGCCTGGGCGAGGGCCTCGTTGAAGGTGGGGTTGGTTGGGGTGTCGGAGAAGGGGCGTTCGATGACGGTGCAGCGTTCGCGCAGCCAGGTGACGCAGTCTGGGGCGAGGGGTTCGGCGACGAGAACGGTCGGCACGCCGTGGGCCCCCTTGGATGCGCTGGACACCGTGCTCAGGGCGTTAGGCCGAGGCGTCGCGGCTGCGGTCTTCGGCTTCGTCGTCCTCGTGGACGGCGGGCTCGATGATTGCGGTCATGGAGCCTTTGCACTCGGCCATGAGGGGGTCGCGTCCGAAGGCGTGGATCTGGTCGCGCTTGAGCTCGGCGTGTTCCTTGTGCGTCGTGGTGCAGACGGCGCGGCCGAAGCGGTCGACGGTCTGGGCGATGAGGAAGCCTTTCTCGGGCTGGTAGCCGAAGACGGTCTTCATCATGGCGATGACATACTCGTAGGTGTGGTGGTCGTCGTCGAGGAGGACGACGCGCCAGAGCCACGGCTGCTTGGGCTTGGAGTCGGTGGAGGACTCGGTTTCGGGGAGTGTGTTTGTCTGCGTCATGGTTTAACTGTATCGGGTGGAGAGGCCCCGGCCGAGCCCGAAATTGTTTCCGGACCCTGGGGCCCGCAGAAGGCGGTTTCGGCGAGCTCGATGGCCCTGGCGAGGGCGGCGGCTTTGTTGACGGTTTCCTCGAACTCGGCGTCGGGGTCGGAGTCGGCGACGATGCCTCCCGCGGCCTGGAGGTGGTAGAGCCAGCGTCCGTCAGGTCCGGGTTCGGGACCGACGACGATGGTGCGGAGTGCGAGGGCGATGTCCATTTCGCCTTCGAGGCCGGCGTAGCCGATGCCGCCGCCGTAGGGCCCGCGGCGGGCGGGTTCGATTTCGTCGATGATCTGCATGGCGCGGATTTTGGGCGCCCCGGAGATGGTGCCGACGGGGAGTGCGGCTCTGAGGGCGTCCCAGGCGTCGAGGCCGGGGCGGAGGACGCCGGTGACAGTGGAGCTGATGTGCATCACATGGCTGTAGCGTTCGATCTGCATGACGCCGGGGAGGTCGACGGTGCCGGGGGTGGCGACGCGGCCGACATCGTTGCGGCCGAGGTCGACGAGCATGATGTGTTCGGCGCGTTCCTTGGGGTCGGCGAGGAGTTCGCGTTCGAGGGCGAGGTCTTCTTCGGGGTGGTTGCC
>REET01000094.1 GCA_007694925.1 Phycisphaerales bacterium
GACATGTCCTGGCCGATGTCTTCGTTTTCGAAGGACTCGCGCTCCATGACGTGGCACCAGTAGCAGGACGAGTAACCGATCGAGAGGAGGATGGGCACATCGCGCCGGCGGGCCTCCTCGAAGGCCTCGGGCCCCCACTGAAACCAGTCGACGGGGTTGTGGGCGTGCTGGAGGAGGTAGGGGCTGGAGGCTTCGGCCAGCCGGTTGGCGGGGCGGTCGGGGTGTGCGCCTGTGTCTTTGTGTGCTGCCATGCCGCAGCGTACGCGCCGTGCGCGAGGGGCCCCGCGCCGGGGGCGCTCCGATCCGCGGCGCGTTCAGCGTCCCAGGGGCTTGATGAGCAAGGTCGTCACGCCGCCCGGGGCCTCGGGCAGGCGGGCGGGGAGGGTGGCGGCCCGCGAGGCGGTGCTGCGCCGGGCGGTGCCGACGGCCCTTGCCGCGGCGGCGCTGGACTTGAGCACCGCGTCGGAGGGGAGGCGGATCGCCGTGAGCGTCGCGTGGGCAGTGACGACGCGGATGTCGTCGGGGTCGTCGTTGGTGCAGATCGCGTCGTGCTCGATCTTGAAGGCGTCGCTGTAGCGTCGGCCCGCCTCGGCGAGGTCGGCGCGGGAGGTGTCGTCGGGCTCGTCGAGCACCGTGCGCAGGGCGCTGTGCAGGTCGGCGAGCTCCGGCGCCAGTCGCCGGCGGGCGTCGAGCAGGCGCTCGGCCTCCGCCTGGATGACGACCGGGAGACACATGGCGAAGAGGCGCTCGCCCATCTGTTCTTCGGCGCGCTGGGCGATCGAGGTGGGCGTGGCGCGCGCGACGCAGACGCCGTAGCGCGAGGCGAAGGCGTCGATGCCGGCCGCGACGGGGACACTGATGGCCGGGTCCGGCCCGCCCTTGAGGACATCGGACGAAATGACATCGAGCGAGCGTTCGTCGCCGTCGAAGAGCTCGGGGCGCATGAAGGGGCGGAGCTCGGCGTAACGGTCGTCGGCGGTGATGCGTTCGAGTGCGTGGCGGACATCGCCCGCGGGGTCGTCGCCCGCGAGCACCGGCGCGATGACGCCCGCCTTCCAGAGGGGCATCGACCAGCTCCACGACTCCATGAAGGCGAGGTAACCCGGGGCGAGCTCGGTCGCGCGACGCACATCCTCTTCGCGCTGGTGCGCGCTCGGTGTGGGCATCATCGTGACGACACGCTCGGCCAGCAGGAGCGCGGCCATCGCCGGCGCTTCGCGCGTGGTCAGGTGGTAGGGGCTGACGGCCATCAGCATGGGCCGGCCCCTCTTGTGTTGTCGCGTGCCTTGCGCACTGTCCTGACTTTCGCGTGTACAGCTACGACGAGTAGCCCTTGGGGTGCTTGCGCATCCAGTTCCAGGCCGAGGCGATGATCTCGTCCAGATCGGTTACCTGCGCCTCCCACCCCAGTTCGCTCCGGATCCTTGAGGGATCCGCGTACAGGCGGGCGGGATCGCCCGGGCGGCGTTCGGCTTCGCGGACCTCAAAGTCGACCCCTGTCACCCGTTTGGCCGCGTCGACCACCTCGCGGACGGAGTATGGCCGGCCGATGCCGATGTTGTATCGCCGGTCGTCGCCCGGCTTGAGGGCCTCCATGACGCGGACATGCGCGTCGATGAGGTCTTCGACATGCACATAGTCGCGCTGGCAGGTGCCGTCGGGCGTGGGGTAGTCGGTCCCGAAGATCGCGATGTGCGAGCGCGTGCCCATCGCCGCCTGGAGGATCACGGGGATGAGGTGCGTTTCGGGCGTGTGGTCCTCGCCGAGCAGGCCCGTGCGGTCGGAGCCGGCGACATTGAAGTACCGCAGCGCCGCGAACGCGACGGGGCGCCCCGCCTGCTTGCGGGCGTGGGCCCAGTCCTGCAGCACGCGTTCGAAAACGAGCTTGGAGTAGCCGTAGGGATTGATCGGCTCTTTCGGGCAGTCCTCGGGGATGGGGACCATGTGGTCGGGCGGCTCGCCGTAGGTCGCGGCGGTGCTGCTGAAGACAAACCGCTCGACCCCCGAGGCGTCGCACGCCTTCAGCAGCGAGATCGACCCGGCGGTGTTGTTCTCGTAGTAGTCGATCGGATCGTCGACGGACTCGCCGACATACGCCTTGGCGGCAAAGTGCATCACGGTGTCGACCGCGTGCTCGACCAACAGCTCGCCGATCCGGCCCGCGTCGGCGATGTCGCACTGCTCGAACATGAGCCGTCCGGGGTGGCGCTCGGCGAGGAGTTCCATCGGCTTGCGGTGCCCCCGGAACAGGTTGTCGATCGCGACGACCTTATGGCCTTCGGCCAGCAGACGCTGCACGGCGTGGCTCCCGATGAACCCCGCTCCTCCGGTCACCAGCACTGTCATCGCAAGCCTCCGTCAGGACCGGGCCCGGCCCGGACGATGTAGGTCGCACGGCCCGGAACGGATACGCTCCCGCCCGGCCGCGGCCAGTATCGGCCAGCAGGGTAGGGACCGGCCCCGGGGCCGGCAGGAGTAGGCGTTGACACAACCACCGGCAGAGCCCCCAAGCGAGCACCCCACCACGCGCCCCGGGAAGCTGCGGCCGCTGGACGCGCTGGGCGTGTTCGTGCGCGGGTTTGCGATGGGGATGGCCGATGTCGTGCCCGGAGTTTCCGGGGGAACGATCGCGTTCATTACGGGGATCTACGAGCGGTTCATCAACGCGCTGGCGTCGGTCTCGGTCAAGCCCCTGGGGCTGCTCGCGCGGGGGAAGGTGCGCGAGGCGACCAGAGGCGTGCTGGCGTTTCACTGGGGGACGCTGATCCCGATCGCGCTGGGCATCGGCATCGCGATCGTGACGATGAGCAAGGTCATCACGACGCTGATGGACGACAAGCCCGGGCCGATGTACGCGTTTTTCTTCGGGCTCATCCTCGCCTCGGCCGCGATCCCGCTGGCGAAGATGAAGTCCTTCGGCGTGCGCCACGGGGTCGGGATCCTGGCGGGCGCCGCCTGCGCCTGGATGATCGTCGGCGTGCAGCAGACGGGGTTGGAACTCGAGGAACGGGCCGTCGCGGGCGACGCAACAGTCGCGGTCTATCCGGGCAGGCTGCGCCACCCGCGCGACCTCGACGAGGTTGTGCGCACGGCGGCGGCGATCGGCGAGCGCGAAAACCTCTCGCTGAAGCCGGTTGTGTACGACCCAAGGTCGGTGCTCGACGCCGAGCCCGAGGGCGTGGTCGTCTTCCGCGACAAGGAAGCCTTCGAGGCGTGGATCGAGGCGATGCCCCCGGCGGTGGTGCTGGGCGAGCGTCGTTCGGGATACCTGTATGTGTTCGTGTGCGGGGCGATCGCGATCAGTGCGATGATTCTGCCCGGGCTGAGCGGGTCGTTCCTGCTGCTGTTCCTGGGGCAGTACCACGCGGTCTTCGGCTCGCTGCACGCGCTGATCGGCGAGACGCTGGCGCTGCTCGGGCGGAGCCAGGGCCCGATCACTGAGTTGACGGCCCGCGGGCTGGTCGCCGACGCGACCTTCTTCGGGGTCTTCCTCGTCGGGATCGGCGTGGGGATCTACGCGTTCAGCCGCGCCGTCTCGATGCTTCTCGAGCGCGCGCACGACCTGACGATGGCGGTGCTGACGGGAATCATGCTCGGGGCGCTGCGTCTGCCGGGGACGATCGTGCTGGACGAGGCGTCGCGAGCGGAGGCGTCCGGCGCGTTCTGGCTGAGCGTCGCCTGGCCCGCGGCGGTCGGCGTCGTGATCGTCGGCGTGCTGTTCGTGGTCGATCGGCGACGGGAACGGATCAACGGGCGGGGGGACTTGCCGGCTTGAGCCACCCGCCCATCGGCTCGCCTCGCTTTGAGAGCACGAACGCGAGCACGCCGCCGAGGATCACCATCAGCACGCTGAGCCACTGACCCCGGCTGAGGCCGAGGATGTGCTGCGTCGTCAGGTGGGCGTCGGGAAGGCGGACGAACTCGGTCAGCACGCGTCCGACGCCGTACACCATCAGGAACCAGCACCCGACGACGCCGGGCTTTCGCGGCACGCGCGCGACAAACCAGACGACCAGACCGGCGATCAACCCCTCGGCGAGCGCCTGAAGGAGCTGCGAGGGCGCGCGGGTGTTGATGATGGGTTCGAGCTCGCGCGCCAACGCCGCGTCGCCCTGCTGGATCCTCGAAAGCAGCTCGCGGAACCGGGAGGCGAAAGCGCGGTCTGGGTCGGCGGCTTGCATGACATCCGTCACGAACTCGGCGCGGTTGACGAACCCGATGAGCAGGTGCTGCTGCTGCTCTGGGAGTTCGCCGAAGCGTTCGAGGGCTTCCTGCGGGAACTTGACGCCCCAGCGGGGCCCCGGCTCACCGAAGGGGGCGACGACGCGCCCGAGCAGTTCGCCATTGACAAAGTTGGCGAGCCGCCCGAGGAAGATGCCGAACGGGGCGACCATCACGGCGACATCGGCGATGTGCAGGGGCGGGCAGGCGCCGACGCGTCGGCCGGTCTCGTCCTTGAAGCCGCGGCTGATCCAGAAGCAGGCGACCATGACGCCGGCCATCCCGCCGTGGCTGGCCATGCCCCCCTTGTTGATCATGACCATCGACCACCATGGGAATGACTTCTCGAAGGAGATCAAGAGCGCGGGCTGGTAGAGCAGGGCGTACCCGAGCCGCCCCCCCACGATGGCGCAGAGGGCGAGGATGAGCACGGCGTCGGCCGCCCGCTCCTTCGGGATCGCGACGGCCCCCCGGCCCGCCAGCCAGCGGATGATCGCCCAGGCGATCACGAATCCGGCGACATAGCTCAGCCCGTACCAGCGGACACCGAAGTCCTCGGTGATGCGCCAGAGGAACGGGTCGAGATCGTGCAGCCAGGCGGAGGCGGGAAAAAACATGGGCGGGCGGAGTGTAGAACTCCGCCCGCCCGATGCGGTCTCAGGCGAGGGTCAGGGGCCCGGGAAGATCAGCGTCCGTTGACCGGCCCGTAGCGCCAGAGCGGGTCTTCGGAGGCGTCGATCCGCTCGAGGATCTCGTCGATGGCGGCTTCGAGCTGCAGGTCGCGGCCCTTGGCCTCCATCTCGGGCTTCTGCAGGACGAAGATGTCCGGCTCGGCGCCGTTGTTCTCCATGTCGGTCCCGTCGGGGAGGTACCAGCCGCGGCCGGGACGCCGGACACGACTGCCGTCGATCAGGGTAAAGGCGCCGGTGGAGATGACGCCGCCGTAGGTCGCCTCGCCGACGAGCTTGCCGCGACCGGTGGTCTTGACGGCGTGGGCGAAGATCTCGGCGTTGGAGAAGGAGTAGCTGTTGATCAGGACGGAGATGGGGCGCTGGTAGGGGTAGATGTAGCGACGGTCGCGGGGGTAGTGGTCGGGCTGGACAAGGTCGGGGTTGGCGCCGCGCGGGACGGTGTAGGCGTGGGCCGGGGCGGTGAGTGAGGCCATGAGGTAGTCGGTGGTGGAGCCGCCGCCGTTGTCGCGGACATCGATGAGCAGGCCCTCCTTGCCGTCGGCGGCGACGAAGAGGTCGTGGATGAAGGTCTGGAGCGAGGGCTGGTTCATGCCCTGGATGTGGAGGTAGCCGATGCGTCCGCCCGAGCGCTCCTCGACAAACTGTCGGCGGTCGAGGACCTCGTTCTCGTAGAGGAGGTTGGAGTACTGGCCCGAGCTCATCGGGGTGATGAGGACGAAGCGTGTGCGCCCCTCGGTGGTGCGGGTTTCAAGGAGCGTTTCACGCCCGGAGGTGCCCTCCAGCGCGGCCATGAGGCACATGTCGGGGACGCCGTCGCCGAAGTGGTGCTCGTTGACCGCAACGATGACCTCGCCCTCGTGCAGGCGGGTGCGATCTGCGTCGGCGGGCGAGCGCGGGATGACATGGGTGACCTTGTGGCCGCCCTCGACGGGCTCTGTGAAGACGCCGAGGAAGCCGGTGAGGATCGAGGGCGAGCTGTAGCTCTCGCCGCCGGAGATGCCCAGGTGGGAGCCGTCGAGCTCACCGAACATCATGTTGACGACGGAGTTGAAGTCGGCGCTGGTGCGCGTGGCCTGCGCGAGCTGGAGGTATCGCTCGGTCTTGCCTTCCCAGTCGAGGTCCTTGAGGGTCGGGTGGTAGAAGACGCGTCCGATGGTGGCGACGGCCTCGTAGAACTTCTGGGTCTGCTCGGCGACGACATCGATGATGACGCGGGCGTCGATCGAATAGGTCTTCGCGCCGCCTCCGGTGACATTGGCCGAGCGTGCCACACCGCCGACGGTGTAGGTGACGGTGTCGCCCTTGAGGTTCATCGAGACATTGCTGACGCCGCCGGAGTGGACGGTCCGCCGTGCGCCGCCTCGGGGGTTGACCGACCAGAAGTTGTAATCGTTGCCGATGCGTGCTGTGAAGAGGATGCGGTCGCCGGCGGGGGTGACTGCGACATCGTTCCCGTTGCTGCCGCCGGAGGTCAGGCGACGAACGCGGAGCCACGCGTCCTCGGCGTCGAGCTCGTAGGCGTCCTGGGGCTCGTACTCGCCGGCGTCTGAGAAGTCGGGCGGCGAGATCGGGTTGGCCCTGCGGGCCTGCTGCGCCGCGCGGGTGAAGTACGCGTCCATCTCGTAGTCGGGCATCTCTTCGAGCGACTTGTCGAGGAAGACGGTCCAGATGTCGTAGCTGAAGGTGCTGTTGCGCCGGTCGCTGCGCCAGGCGACGACCTTGCCGTCGGCCGAGACCCGCGGCATCGTGTCGATGTCGGGGTGGCGGCTGAGGTTGATCTCGCGCAGGTCTGGGTCGTCGAGGTCGAGCAGGAAGATGTCGGAGCCGAAGTTGAGGTTGGAGCGGCTGAAGACGATCTGGCGGCTGTTGCCGAGCCACTGCACATCGGGCTCGCTCCACCACTCGAAGATCACGCGGTCCTCGCCGGTGGCCAGGTCGCGGAGGATCAGGTCGCCCCGTTCGCGGAGGTAGAGCATGCGCCGGCCGTCGGGGGCGGGCATGGGCTTGAAGACATGCTCGCCGGTGTGGATGAGCGGCTCGATGTCGAAGCGGAGGGCCGATTCCCAGCGGTCGCCCGGGGAGGGCTTGTCGTCCTTCTTCTCTTCCTTTTTCTCTTCTTTCTTTTCCTCGTCCTTGGCGGGCTCGGGGCGCGTGGTGCGTGAGCCTGTGATGTCGGCGGTGACGCCCTCGGCCGTCGCGGTGCCCGAGAGGGTCTCGCCGTCGACCTTGAGGTCGAACGAGGCCGAGCGCCCGTCGAAGGTCACGGTGAAGGTCATCGAGCCGTCGGAGACCGAGACATCGGTCGCGGAGGCTTCGAGCAGGCCGTAGGCGCTCAGGCGGACTTTGTAGTCATCCCCGTCGCGCTCGACGAACATGGTGAAGGGGACGCCGCCCTCGGGGAGGGGCTGAGGCCCCTTGGCGGTGCAGGCCCACTCGCCGGCGATCGGGTCGACCTCGCCGCCGTTGCGCTTGGGCTCGGTCGGCGCCAGGCCCTCTTCCAGATCGATCTGGGCGAGCGAGACCGAGGCGCGGTGGATGCTGCGGACGCCCCTCTCATCGGCGGAGAAGTAGAGGTAGGTGCCGCAGGGCGACCAGGCGAGGTCCTCTTCGCGTGCGGCGGTGTTGGTGACGCGCCGCGTGTTGCGGCCGTCGGCGGTCGGGCGGACGAAGATCTCGCCCCGGGTGACGACGGCCATGGTCTTGCCGTCGGGGCTCATGACCGCGTCGGAGGCGCTGGAACTGATGTTCATGGGCCTGATTTCCAGGCCGTCAAAGTCGGGAGAGGCGAAGACCTCGATGGCGTTCGGGCGGGCGCGCCGGTCGGTGAGGTCGATGGTGTAGAGGGTGTCCCAGACTGCAAAGACGCCGTGCTTCCCGTTGGGCGAGGCGGAGAAGTGTCGCACGCCGTGCGCGATCGTGACTTCTTCTTCAGAAGGTGCAAAGCGTGTGAGCTGGTGGAGCCTGCGCCGTTCGGCGTCGGTGGCGCCGGCTTCGAGCCTCCAGAGGTTGTTCTGCCCGTCGCGGGAGGAGACGAAGACGACCGAGCCGTCCTCGGTCATGATCGCATCGAAGTCGTTGCCGTCGAACTCTGTGTATCGCTTGAACTCGCCGGTGGGCGTGTGGAGCGAGAAGATGTTCATCGAGCCGCTGCCGCGGTAGATCGGGCGGTCCCACTGGTAGCGTCCCTTGGAGAAGAGGACATGCTCGCCATCGGGCGAGGCGGTGGGCATCTGGCCGAAGGCGTCGGTGAGGCGCTGGATGGCGCCGCCGTTGACGGGGACCTTGTACATGCGGGGCTGGCGGTCGATGGCGCGATCCATCATCGACGAGAAGTAGAGGTACTCCCCGCAGGCGGAGAAGCTGCCGAGGCTGAAGAACTGGTTGACGCGGGTGACGCGCCTGGTCTGGCCTCCGACGACGCCCGTGTCCTTGCGGATCAGGGGCATGACGAAGAGGTTGCGCGTGCCCTCGCGGTCGGACTCGAAGGCGAGCATGTTGCCGCAGGGGCTGAAGGCGCTGCGGCCCTCGTGCGAGGCGTGGGTGGTCAGGCGTGTAGCTGCGCCGCCGTCGGCCTTGACGGCCCAGAGGTCGCCCGACCAGGAGAAGACGATCAGGTCGCCATCGGGGCTGATCGAGGGTTGCTGGTGGTACCCGATCCGGAAGGGCTCAGAGGCGAGGCCGGGCGTCGCACAGGCGACAGCCGCGACGAGCACAAGCAAGAGACGAACAGCTCGGAACATGAAAAGCACCTCTGCAGGTTGTTTTCTGCCGCGCCGGCCGGCCCGCAATGGGCCGTCGACGATCGCGCAACTCGGCACGCCGGGCGGACAAACGGGTCAACCGCCGGGCGAGCCCCGGGTTTCAGTACAACCGTTGATATCGGCACAACCGGACCCGACGCAAGCCCTCTGCCGGGCTTTCCGCCGATGCGCAGGATCGGCGAACGCTGGCGGCGTGTTATCGGGCAACAGGCCTCGGCATGTGATCGGGCGGCGTTCGAGGGCCGCCAGAAACTCCGCCCGGATGCCCGCCCCGGTCGGCACGCTCTGCCGCACCCTTTTCGGCGCCCGACCCCTCCAGCAGGGATCGGTGGATCGACTCGACCTCGCGGACATGTGCGGGGTAGCTGTGCAGCTTCGAGACGGCGTGGACCTCCGCCGGGCTGGGGAGCGTGACCTCGCCCGTCGCGACGCGCCGGATCCGCTCGGCGAGCGCCTCGGGGTCGCCCCCCGGAAAGAGCAGCCCGTTGCCCAGACCCCCGTTCGCACCCGACCCTTCCGAGCCGGGCTCGACGACCCACTCGGGCGGGCCGCCGAGGCGCGACGAGATCACGAACTTGCCCGCGTGCAGAAACTCCAGCAGGACCAGGGGCGAGTTCTCGAACCAGACGAAAGGCAGGATCCCGACATCGAACTCGCCTGTTGCCGCCAGCAACTGGTCGGTGTCGTACCCGCCGAGGAACGAGACCTCGGGGTAGGGCGCGAGCCTTTTGCGGTGGATTGTGTCGGGGCCCGCCGCGCGGATCAGGAACTGGCACCTGCGACGGATGTCTGGGTCCAAGAGCGGGATCGCCCGCACAAGCACATCCAGCCCCTTGTTGTGGCGCACGGTGCCGAAGAACGCGAGCCGCAGGGGGCGACGCGCGCTCTCGGGGTCCCACGGACGCACCTTGTAGTACGGCCAGCGGCGCGTGCGCCGGTTCATCGCGTCGAAGTGGGGCTGGCCGAGGCGCACCTGACGCAGCCGCTCGGGCCTGACGCCCATCGACTCGTACACGCGGCACATGAACCCGCTGGGCGGCGTCACCAGCGAGGCCTCGTTGAGCATCTCGACACCCTCGACGCGGCGCTTGCCGTAGTCGTTGAGCACCTTCAGATGGTGCGTCGCGCCGAGGAATCTTTCGTTCTGATCGATGGGCGAGCGGCCGAGCTCGGGCGGGAGCTCTTCGGGATCGATGTCGAAGCGCCGGCCGAGTGTGCCGTCGTGGGATCGGTCGCCTTCGACATCGAAGCCGAGGGCAAGCTCATCGTCGGGCGGGGCGTCGTCGGGTTCGAGGCCGTTCGCCTTGAACTCGCCCCGCTTGAGCTTGACGCGCGTGGTCATCAGCGCCCGGACGAGGTTTGCGGCGGGCGCACCGAATCGGCGCAACGCCGTCTGCTCGATGCGCCGACGCATCTTGGCGTTGAACGGGGGCGCGGGGTCGAAGCAGCTCTCGCAGCGCTTGCCGCCCTCGTAGTCGGTGCAGACATGCGTCTCGTTGTACAGCAGGTCGACCTGCGGGCAGACGGGCCAGTAGTTGTGCGTTGTGATGACAACGGGGCGGCCCGTGCGCCGGTTCGCGCCGACGAGGTCGATGCTGAACCCCTCCAGAGAGTGGATGTGCACACTCTGGGCGTTCTGCTCGTCGAGCCAGCGGAGGACGAGGCTGGTCTGCTTGGGGCAGGACCGCTCTTTGTCCATGTTCTTGAAGTTGAAGAGGGCGGGGGCGAGGTTGGGGCTGTTGAAGAGGTGGTAGCAGTCGATGCCGCGCCAGGTCTCGAACTTCCTGATGAACGGCCCCGGCCTGAAGGAGTACTCGAAGCCGGATCGCAGGTAGACGACGCGGTGGCCCGAGATCGCCAGGCCCGAGGCGAGGTCCGACGCGGAGAGGTTGTACCCGCTGCCCTCCTTGCCCTGCAGGCCCAGCCTCGCCCAGCCGAGGAAGGCGATTGTCATCGGGCGATCGGTGACCGTCCAGCCCGGTGGCGGGTCGTAGGGCTTTGGCTCTTTGGCTCCGGCGCGGCTCATGCTCGCGACCCCTGCCCGCCCGGGCCTCGGGGCGAGCGGCGCAGCTTCAGCATCGTGCGCGCGATCCTCGCCATGCAGGCGATCCTCGCGCCCAGCGGCTGGTCCTCGACCACCGCCGCGTCCGGCTTCGAGGTATCGATGTGCACCGCCTTCGAGGCGGGGATCAGCGGAAAGTCGTTCTCGTGGTCGAAGACCACGCACGCGACGGGACGCTTGAACAGCAGCGGGACCTGGCGCCTGATCCTCGACCGCTTGTTCTCCGAGTACACGACGCGATGGACATCCCCGTCATCGCCCTCGTGCGCGTCGGGCACGCGGTTGTGCACCAGCTCGATCCAGCGAGGCGACACCCCCGCGTCCTTTGCCGCATGCCGGAGCGACGCCGCCGCTTCTAGCGCCTTCCTGTTCGGGCAGCAGAGCACGACACTCGCCCCGGGCCTGTCCGCCCCGGCCTTCTTGAGCGCATCGGCCAGAGGCTCAGCGCCCGGGATCTGCATGTCGAGCTTGCCCCCGCGACCGGCCATCGCGTCGGCGACGCTGCGCCTGACGGTCTCGGCGTGGACGAGCCTGCGCCGGAGCACGGCCCGGGCCGCCTCCTTGAGCATGCGCACGCCGTGATGGCGCCACATCCGCTCGCTCTCGGCGGGCGGGAAATTGTTCTCGATCATCCAGAGGAGGTTGCGCTTGGCGTAGTAGAGCCTCGCGGGCGTGAGCTTGTGGTGCCACGGCGTGTGGTAGACGACCGCGTCGAGGTTGAGCACGACGCGCTTGCCCGCGTTGGCGAAGCGGAGGCACCAGTCGGCGTCGTCGCAGTAGATGAAAAAGCGCGTGTCCCAGTACCCGACCTCGCGCACGGCGCTCCAGCGGGCCAGCAGCGAGCACGCGCTGACGACATCCACCTCGCGCAGGCCCGTGTAGCCGTCGCCGCCCTTGGGCCCCCCCACCGTCTCGGCCCACGCCTCGTGGGCGGTTCGGCGCGGGTGGCCGGGCTCGGGCTCGTCGGCCATCACGCCCTCGGTCGGGTTGAAGTAGATCGTCGATTCGATCGTCCGCTCCCGGTCGCCCAGGTCGACGGTCCGCGAGCCGACCAGACCGATCTCGGGGTCGGCGGTTGCCGCGCCCACCAGGTGCTCCAGGGCATCGGGCGGCAGGTCGATGTCGTCGTCGACGAGCCAGACGAAGTCCGGCCTCGCCTCTGAAGCCCCGCCGTCCATGAACGCCTCGACGGCTCGGAAGCCGGTGTTGAACCCACCGCACCCGCCGAGGTTCGCCGTGTTGCGCACGATCGTGAGCGATCCGAACCCGCCCCGATTCGGCCCGCCCTCGTCCCGCTCCCGCACGCTGAAGGCCGGGGCCTCGGCCCGATCGGTCGGGTTGTCGACGATGCGGTCGGGGCTCCATCGTTCTGTCAGGAGGGCCTCGGTGCCGTCCGTCGAGGCGTTGTCGACCACGAAGATGTGCAGGTACTCGGTCGGAAACCGCTGGCGGCTCAACGCGTCGAGCACCCGGTCCACATCCGACGCACGGTTCCAGGTCACGATGCAGACACCGATCGTCGGCGTCGCGACGGCAGAAGACGACGGGGCCCGGCGTGAACCGCCGGTCTGGTGCTCTGGGGTGGTGCCAGTCAAGGCGGGCACTCTACGCCCCCGGACCGACGCCCGCCCCCTTCGGGAGCGCCTCGCCGCCCGCGACAGCCCCGTAGAGCGAGACGATCTCGCCCACATGCTCGGACATCGATTTCGGCGGCCGCACACCAGATCGCAGGCGATCGACGAGCCCGGGATCCTCGACGAGTGTGCGGATCTTGTCAGCCAGGTCCGACGCGTCGGCGCCCCTGAAGAGCAGCCCGTTCACCCCGTCCTCGATGAAGTCGGGGATCCCCCCGAGCTCGGCCCCCAGCACCGGGACGCCGCAGGCGAGCATCTCCATGACCGTCTGCGGCCCGTTGTCCCACCAGACCGAGGGCACGACGCCGATGTCGACGCCGCCGATGATCCAGGGCACATCCTCGTACTGGTACGCGCCGCTGTAGGTCAGGCGACCGAGGCGTGACTCGATGCGCCGGAAGCGGGTCTCGATCGACTTGGCCCCGGCCGCGTGGACGCAGAGGTGGATCCGTTCGAGCGTCTCGGGTCCGAGCGATTCGATCGCGTCAGCGAGCAGGGGCAGCCCCTTGTAGGGGTTGTGGAAGCCGAGGAAGAGGAGCTTGAGCAGCCCGCCGTCGTGGCGGTCTTGTCGGGGCGGGGGCGGGCGGACCGCGCCGGGGCTCTGGGCCGCGAGTTCGGCCATGCGGGTGCCGATGGTGAGCGTCTGCACGCGCTCCCGCTCGACGCCCATCGCGCAGAACTTCTCGGCGACGAAGCGTGAGACCGCCAGCACCCGGTCGCAGGCGTTCAGGGCGTCGATCATCGCGGCCCGGCGCGTCGCGTAGGCGTTGGGCGGGCGGTCGCTCATTGGCTCGGGGGTCGGCGTGTTTTCGAGCGGGACGGGCGGCTTTGGCGCGCCCGCGTCCTGGCCCAGGATCCGCAGGGTCGCGCCGCGACGGTCGGGCACCGCCAGCACCATCTCGCGATCGACCGCCCCGGCGCTCTCGACCACCACGCCCGGCAGGGGCTCGGGGCGTTGCGCCTGGCCCGGGCGCTTTGGGAGGTTTTCCGTTTGCTTGCCGGGTTTGGGCTTGCCGGGCGGGTCGAACTTGCTCGGGCAGTTCACACAGTTGTGCCCGTTGTCGAAGTCGCGGCAGGGCAGCACACGACCCTGCATCAGGTAGACCTGCGGGCAGATCGTGTGGTAGTTGTGCAGGCTGTAGACCACCCTCGCCCCGGCCGGCTTGGCGGCGTGGATGCAGCCGGCGGTCAGGCCCTCGATGTTCTGGAAGTGGACGACATCGGGGCGGAGCCAGGCGAACAGGTCGCCGACCTGGCGTTCGAGCTCGGGGTGTGCGATCTCGCCCTCGGGGTCGTCGAACTGGAGGTGGCTGGGCGCGCGCACCGGCGAGTTGAAGACCTCGTAGACGGGGATCTTCAGCCAGTCGGGGTGGCGCCGGATGTGGCAGGCCCCGCCCCGCGCGTCCTGCCTGTAGGCGGTGCCGGCGCAGAGGCTGACGACCTCGTGCCCGAGGTCGCGCAGGGCCAGGGCGAGCGACTGGGCGTACCCGTTGACACCCCCGCCGACGGATGCGCCGTGCCAGATCCGGGCCCAGTTGACGAGAACGATGCGCATCGGAGGGCTGCGATTATAGAGCAAGGCCCACGCCGGCACCCGTCGCCCGGGGCCATCACGCCGGCCCCAACCCGGATAGGCTCTGCGTCCGGCACCACGAGGCGGAGCACAAGGCATGATCGAACGGGATCTCAAAGGCAAGCACGAACGGATCTACGAGGCCAAGCGTGACGCCGCGGGCCAGCCCGAGCGAAACAGGGCGGCCGAGGCGGGCTACCCCCCCGACAACGGGCCGGAGCAGCAGGTCCTCTTCCTCCGCCCCGCAATGTTCCGCGCACGCCCGATGATGTTCCTCCTCTTCTGGCTGCTCCTCCTGGCGGGGGGCGTCGGCTCGGTGTACTTCGGGCTGATGTCACGCGGCGGGCAGGCGGGGCAGTGGCTCTGGGTGCCCTCGGTCCTGGTGATCCTGATCGCGGGGATCTCCCTGATCGCCTGGCGCATCCGCACACTCGGCGAGTCGCTGCGGGTCACCAACAAGCGGACGATCCAGCGCCGGGGGCTCTTCTCGAAAGCCACCAGCGAGGTCCTGCACGACAACATCCGCAACATCACGATCAGCCAGAGCTTCTGGGAGCGGATCTGGCGGGTCGGCACGATCGGCATCGCCAGCGCCGGGCAGGAGGGCATCGAGATCCAGATCGCCTCGATCCCGGCGCCCGACAAGGTCCGAGAGGTCATCGACCTCTACCGCCCGCTGGACTGATCGCGGCCCCCCGGCAGGCGGAAACGACAGCATACTCAGCGGCATATTCGCGATTCATGCCGATGCGGTCCGGGCGTGATGGCGAACCGCGGGCGCGGCCGATAGTGTTGTGCCTATGGCGTCCCGCCTCGACGCCTAGATTCACATGCGGAGGCGTCTGTCCGGAGGTTCAGCTTGCGTTTGCT
>REET01000009.1 GCA_007694925.1 Phycisphaerales bacterium
ATGGGTTCGACGAGCGGGAGGTCGTCGCGTTCGAGGCGGGCCTTCAGCGCGTCGAAGTCGTTGATGCTGTCGAGCTCGACGGCTTCGACCGGATCCTCTGTGATGCGTTTGACCAGCAGCGCTCGTCCCATCGGTGGATCCCCCTGGGGCTTGGCGGGCAGTTTAACGGGGAGGACCCGACTCTTCGCTGCGCTCAGAGATCGGCGTCCAGGTGGCGTGTGTCGCTGTCGACCGTGGCACAGGCGTCCCCGCCTGTGCGGAAGCGCTGGTGGGGGTCCCCGGCGGGATGTTCGCCCGGGCGGGACGCCCGGGCCACGGTCGTTTGCGGCTCGGCCTTGCGTGTTGGGGGTCGGTGGTTGGCTCGACCCGACTCTTTGCTTCGCTCAGAGGTCGGCGTCCGCCCCCGAGCCGGTTTCGGTCGCTCGCCTGCTCGACCCTCTCCTGCTCTCGCCCGCCGGGGGCGGGCGTTGACCCATCCGACAGGGGTGGCCTATCCTTGCAGCCCAGGTCTCGGCCTCGCGGTGATGCCGCGGTCCATGCACCAATCATGCCGGCTTGTCCGGCCCGCCCCGCCCGGTAGGCGGCGAGTCAGCCTTTCGCGGCGTTGTCCCGGCGTTGGACCGGTCGCCGTCGGGCCCGAGTCAGTGGAGGCCAGAGATGCCAGAGCTCCGCCGACAGACCACGATCTTCAATCAGGGCCAGGAGCCCGTGAAGCGGTGGCATGTCATCGACGCGACCGACCGTCCCCTCGGGCGGCTCGCGACCGAAGTCGCCACGATCCTCATGGGCAAGCACCGCCCCGAGTACACGCCCCACTCCGACTGCGGCGATTATGTGATCGTCCTGAACGCCTCGAAGGTCGGCCTGACGGGCACCAAGGCGGAGCGGTCGTACCGCAAGCGGTACACCGGTTATCCGGGCGGCCTGAAGCTGGAGACCTTCGGGCACCTCCGCGAGCGTCGCCCGCAGGCCCTCGTCGAGGGGACCGTCAAGCGGATGCTGCCCAAGACCCGTCTCGGGCGCGTGATGATCCAGAAGCTGAAGGTGTACGAGGGGGCCGAGCACCCGCACCAGGCCCAGCTCGCCGGGCTCGCCGCAGAGCAGAACTGACCGATGCAGACGCCGGGGAACCCACCGATGACCCAGACCGACACGAACGCTGGCCAAGAGGGCCTGATCGACCTTTCCTCTCCGAACACCCGTCCTGTCCGCGACCCGGTTCCGCCGGATGCGCACGGCTGGTGGTGGGGCACCGGGCGTCGCAAGACGGCTGTGGCCCGTGTCCGCATGCGTGCGGCCAAGGAGAACGAGGCCGGCCTGCAGATCCAGACCTCCAAGACCAAGTTCAAGTCGGTCGAGGAGTACTTCACCGAGCCGGAGGACCGGGCGGACTGCTACGCCCCGCTGGATGTGACGCAGACGCGTGACAAGTTCCAGATCTTCGTCCGTTGCGCCGGCGGGGGGATCACCGGGCAGGCCCAGGCGGTGCGCCTCGGGATCGCCCGGGCGCTGCGCGACTTCGACCCTTCGCTCGAAGGCATTCTTCGTGACAACGGGTTCCTGACCCGCGACGCCCGCGAGGTGGAGCGGAAGAAGTACGGCCTGGCCGGCGCCCGTCGCCGCTTCCAGTTCTCGAAGCGCTAAGCCGACGGATCGACATGCTTTTCTCTGGCGGCGGTCCTTTGGGGCCGCCGTTTTTTACTGCGCCGCGGAATGGTGCGCGGATCGGCGTCCGTGCGGGCTCTGCTTTGAGGTACACTGAGGTCCACCGAACCCGTCCATGGCCAAGCGAGCGAGACCCGAACCCGATCGCGCGCGGGGGGCCGAGACCCCGCCCGTGCCGCCCAGCGCTGATGAGCGTCCGGGGCGGATGCGTGTCGTTCGGCGCGTGGTCATCGTCGGGGCGATCGTGTTCGGGCTGGGGGCGGGCGTGGTGGTGCTGGCGGCGGTGCACATGGTCGGCCAGGCGCCGGTCTGGTGGCGTGCGGCCGAGCCGGACAACCCCGAGACCGCCGAGGTCGCTGAACGGATCGAGCGGGCGCTGGTCAACGAGCTGCACCGCGTGGACCGCGCGGCGTGCGAGGAGACGGCCGAGGGCGGGGGCGACTGGATCAGCGAGCCCTGGGGGTTCACGGTGTCGGCGCGGGATGTGAACGCGTGGCTGAACACGCGCCTGCCGCGCTGGGCGGAGAACGAGGAGCCGGACTTCGACTGGCCAGAGAGCGTGCGCGAGCTGCAGATCGACTTTTCGGGGCGTCAGATCAGGATCGGGGCGCGGGTGAACACGGGGGAGGGGGATCGGACGCTGTGGGCGTCGTTCCGGCCGGAGATCCGCAAGGACGGGTCGCTCTGGATCGTGGCCGACGGGGCGTATGTCGGGCGCCTGCCGATCCCGCCCTCGCTGGTGCTGAACCAGACGGAGGCGAGGCTGGAGTCGCTGCTGGACATGAAGCTCGAGGACCGCGAGTTTTGGTCGCGCGTGATCCGGGCGGCGATGGGGGCCGAGGCGATGCTCGAAGACGCGTCGATCGGGCTGGGCGACGGGCGACGGGTGCGGCTGCTGCGGATCGTGTCGCGGTACGACCGGATCGAAGTGACCTGCCGCACGGAGTGGTCGAGGCGGGTGGCGTCGGACGCGGGGGAGCGGTAGGGGCGGTCGGGTCTTGGGCCGGGCTTTGGGTTAGGGCTTGAAGAGGTTGGGCTCGTCGTCCTCTTCTTCGTCCTCGTACTCCTCGTCTTCCTCGTATTCGTCCTCGTCGACTTCCTCGTCGTCCTCTTCGTCATCCTCTTCGAGTTCGTCCTCTTCGTCGAGTTCTTCTT
>REET01000096.1 GCA_007694925.1 Phycisphaerales bacterium
CGCGACGGAACCGTCGCGGCCGGACGCATCGACGCGTTCACCCCCGCGGCGACCCTCAGGAGCTCGCGCAGCGCGTCGCCCGTCGCGCTGCCCGACACCGCCGAGCGCGAGCCGGAACGCTCACGCGTCGATGCCATCTCGGCCGACGGGCGCGTGATGGCGGGCTGGACCAGCCGCGTCGTTCGCCGCGACTGGCGCATCGTGCCGACAGCTTGGATCGACGGAGAACGACACGAGTTGCCCCGCCCCGGGCACATTTTCACCACCGCCGGCTGGGCGCAGGGCGTCTCGCCGAGCGGAGAACACATCGTGGGCGTGATGCGCAGCCCGCAACGCGCGCCCTTCAGCGTGATGTGGTCAAAGTCGCCCGACGACGAAACATGGAGCGTTCGCGTGCTGCAACGCGCCGGCCAGACGCTCCCGGGCGCCTTCGCGGTCAGCAGCGACGGCCGGACGACGCTCGGACGCTCGACCAATGCGCTCTGGCGCTGGACGAACGCAGGGGGTGTCGAGAAGCTCTTCGAGGCGCCGTCTGGCTTCTGGCGCGTCGATGTGCACGGACAGTGCGACGGGCTGCGCGTGGTCGTCGGCCAGCTCCGCGGCGGTGATCTGGAGACCCCCACCGGCTACATCTGGACCGAATCCACCGGCCTGCGAAACTTCGACCAGTTCGTGCGGGACCTCGGGCTCGACCTGCTCTGCTCGCACCCCGTGCCTCGCTGGGTCTCGGGCGACGGGAGCCTGATCGTCGGCGAGGGCCAGGGCGAGGACGGGCGGATCATCGGGTGGATGCTCCGGATCGACCCGCTCTGCCTGCAGGCGACGATGCTCGCCTCGAACCTCGGCGGAGGCGACTTCTTCGAAATGCTCTCGCTGATCGCCGCCGGCGACCCGAGGCTCGACATCTCCGGCTCGATCGACCCCACCGACGGCTCATGGGCCGTGCCCGACGGGCGGACCGACATCGCGGACCTCATGCTGCTCATGGAATGGCGCACGCAGGGCTGCATCTGAACTGTCCCCAGGCCGATTCGCTTCAGACCGCGTCGTCGCTGAGCAGTTCCAAGTAGCGCTCGGCGATCTCCGCTGGCTCGGGGCGGAGGTCTGCCGGCGCGTAGCCCGGCAACACCCTGTCGACCATGGACTGCACGCCGCACCTCGCCAGAGCCGCCTTTCCGAAGCGGCGCACGGGCGCGGTCACCGGCGAAGGCGAGACAAACGGCGCCAGCGCCGTTCCCGGCCTCCAGAACGAGACGCCGGGGTCGCGTCGCGTGCGCAGGCCCTCGGCCCGCCAGTTGTCGATCGACCAGTGCGCCCCGCCGAAGGGCATCGACCCACGCACCGCCTCGCGGAGCGCCCAACGCCTTCTGGCCTGCTCGGGCGTGCGCCAGCGGTAGTGGCGGATCTGGATCCGCTCAGTGGCCATCACCCCCGCCAGCCACGGGTGGCCCCGCGTGCCCGGCCAGCGCATCGATCGCCGGTAGCGGAACAGCCGCGGCTCTGGATAGTGGTTCGGCGTCCACCACCGCCGGCGCTCGCTGATCGGGAGCGACAGATCCTCTTCGCCCCGCCCGATCGCCTCTGCCTCCCCCCTGAGCAGCACAAACTCGTGCAGCAGCCCGCAGACGAACGACTCGCTCCGCCCGAGCCTGCGAACAAACTCCGACGGCTGCTCGTGAAAAACCTCGTCGGCGTCGACGCGGGCGATCCAGTCCCCGGGCCCGAAGGTCGTTCGGGCGTCGTGGAAGACCGCCGCCCGCAGCGCATCGGAAAACACCGCGTTCACCCGCCCCCACGCCCTCACGCGCGGGTCCGACCCGGCGGCCTCCTGCACGATCTCCCACGAGCCGTCGATGCTCCCGTTGTCGAGCACCCAGAGGCTGTCGGCCCAGCCCAGAACGCCCTTGATCGCTTCAGAGAGCACATCGGCCTCGTCCCGCACCAGCATGATCGCGTGGAAACGCACGGGCCGAGGGTATCCGCCCCATGGCGGCCTCCGGCAATTTCTGTTGTGACGGGGTTCGACATCGGATAGGCTGGCCGCTGAGCCGGCGGCCGGGCCATTGACGCCCGGACTTCGTCCGCCGAGCTCCTTCGAAGTTCGTGGTGGATCGTAGAGAATCTAAAAGAGGAGGTCTGTGATGCGTGGTATTGCATGCGCGGCAGTGGTGGCTCTCAGCGCCGGGGCCGCGAGCGCCCAGATGATGGCGATCGACTTCGAACACGCCGCCAACGGCCTGTTCTCGCCCAACAACTGGAATGTCCTTGTCGGCTCTGAACGCACTGTCCCGAACATGATCGACGAGAACGGCGCCCCGACCGGCAAGGCGTTCACGATGAACCTCGGTACGTCCTTCGCGGGACCTGTCACTCCGTCGACCATCCCTCAGCACACCCAGCCGCTGGACGGCATCGACGACTACTACTACGGGACCGGCATGCTCACCGCCGCGATCCGGGGTCTGACCCCCGGCGAGTCATACAACGTCTGGGTCTTCGGCCTCCGCGCGTTCAACATGAACAACCGCGTCGAGATCCAGGGCGGCGGCGCACCGGTCATCTTCGAGCAGGTCACGACTTCCGGCATCCTGTATGTCAACGGCGAGATCGGCGATAGCTCCCGCACCCTCGACTCCTACGCCGTCACACAGACCGCAGACGCCAGCGGCTTCATCACGATCGTGATGGACGACTCGGCGGGAACATCCGTTGGCTGGACGATCGGCGGGCTGGCCATCGCCCCGGGCGGGCCGGTCTGCATCCCCGACCTCAACGGCGACGGCGTCGTCGACGCAGACGACTTCTTCCTCTTCCTC
>REET01000092.1 GCA_007694925.1 Phycisphaerales bacterium
ATGCCATCGTGCTGCTGGTCTACTGGAGCGTCGGGCTGGCCCGCATCCACCGCTCGCTCAAGGCCCTGCCTTCCGCCCGCGACGGGGCCGCCTCGGCCCGCGAGAGGCCCTGCACCGAGCCCGTCTGCGTGATCGTCCCCGCCCACAACGAGGCTGGCGTGATCGGCGAGCTGGTCGCCTCCCTCCGCCAGCAAACACACCCCGCCGTCCGCTTCGTCCTCGCCTTGGACCGCTGCACCGACGACACCCTGAAGATTGTCCGCGAGCTCACCGAGGGCGACGACCGCTTCGAGATCATCGAGATCGCCGAGTGCCCCGAGGCATGGGCGGGCAAGGTCAACGCCGTCTGGACCGCCTTCAGGGCGTCCGACGCCGCCAAGAACGCCTCGCACCTCATCTGCGCCGACGCCGACACCATCTTCGATCCCGAGCTCGTCGCCGCCTCCTGCGCGCTCGTCCGCGACCGCCAACTCGACATGCTCAGCTATGTCTCCGACCTGAGCGCACGGTCTTGGTTCGAGAAGATCGTCCAGCCCGCCTGCGGCGTCGAGTTGCTCTACCAGTACCCCATCCTGCGGGCCAACGGCTCGGGCGAGCACCGCCGCGCTTTCGCCAACGGCCAGTTCATGCTCTTCACCCGCGACGCCTACGAGAAGCTCGGCGGGCACGAGGCCGTGAGCGAAGCCGTGCTCGAAGACATGGCCCTCGCCCGCATCGCGGCGGACCTCGACCTCCGCGTCGGCATCTTCATGAGCGACCGCATGCTCCGCGTCCGCATGTACGACCGCTGGGACGCCTTCCGCACCGGCTGGAAGCGCATCTACATCGACTGCGCCAAACGAAAGCTTTCGCGCCTGCACCGCTACGCCTGGCGCGTCCGATGGATCGGGACCGTCCTGCCCGCCTGTGCGTTCGCCGGGGTGCTGCTCTCGATCATCCCGACCGCCGCGCCGGAGTTTGTACGCTGGATCGCCGGTGGCCTGTGCGCCCTTGGCCTGTGCGCCTGGCTGCTCGCGATGGGGTACATCTACCGGCGAGGCGGATTCCCCCTCTGGAGCGTGCCCTTGAACCCGATCGCCAACTGGCTGCTCGGCGGGCTGTTCTCCGAGGCGGCCAGGGACCTCGAGTCCGGCCGCCCGGTCAAGTGGGGCGGGCGGAGCTACCTCCTCGAGCCCCGCTGAGGCCCGACTGACGCCCGCCTGATGCTGGGCCGACGCCCCGCGCCAAGGATCCAGCCCATGCGCCGCATCCGACGCACCAGCACCGAGCCGCGCCTGGAGCTGACGCCCCTCATCGATGTCGTCTTCCTCCTGCTCACCTTCTTCGTCTTCAGCCTCGTGCTGATGGAGCGGGTCAACCTCCTGCGGATCGACCTGCCCGTCCTCGGCGCCGGCGAACGCTCGGGCAGCCCCGAGACGATCACCCTCCTCCTGGACGCCTCGGGACGCCTCTACCTCAACGCCGAGCCCGTCGAGCCGGGCGCCGTCGCCGACCGCATCCGAGCCCTACGCGAAGGCCGTGACGACATGCCCCTGTTCATCGCCACCGACGAGGGCGGCAGGACCGGCGATCTCCTCCGCCTGCTCGATCGCCTCTCGGCCGAGGGCATCACCGAATTCTCCTTCATCGGCCGTCCCGAAGAGCCCCCCGGCGCCGATCGCCCCAGCCCAGACCGCCCAAGCGCAGACCGCCCCCGGGAAGCCCCCCGGGAAGCCCAGGAACAGCCCGACCCCGGCCCGGGTTGATCCCTCTTCGACGCCCGTAGGATTCTCCGGGCGGGTTTTCCGCTCTGACACGACGATCCAACAGGGGCGGCCGATGGCACGCCGAAGCGCCGATAACTCACCTGGAACAAAGACACCCGAGCCCTCCTCGGGCCGTGGCCCTCTGGTCGCCGGCCTCGCCTTCAGCGTCGCGGCCCATGTCGGGGTGATCTGGCTCTTTACCTCCGGCGTCGGCGGCTCGCTCGCGGCCGCCGCCTTCCCCCCGCCCCCGGACCCGCGCATCACCCCGGGCGTCGACCAGAGCAAGGCGATGAATGTCGTCTGGCTCGGCTTTGAGTCCCCCAAGGAGCACCAGGCCCCCGAGGCCCGGACCGAGCAGGCCGCCCTCTCCCCCGAAGACCGCGCCGCGCCCCCGAGCCCGCAGGAGGCCGAGTCAGAGCCGACCGAGGAACTCTCCGAGGAGGCGACCGAGCAGGAATCCGCCGAAGAGGCCCCGTCGCAAACCGAGCCGGCGGAGGAGATCGAGCAAGCACAAGAGCAAGACCAGGCCCCCGAGTCCCGCCCGGAGCAGGCCCCGGTCCCAGACGCCGGTCTGACGGCTTCTCCGATCCCCGACGCGCCGCTCCCCGAAGAGCCCCCGGTCCCCGAGGCCAAGCAGGCCGTCGCGTTGCCGGGCGAAGCCTCCGAGGCCGACGCGGCCGAAGAAGTCGCCCGCCCCGACGACCTCGCGTCGGCCGAGCCGGCGACCTCCCCCCGTCCCCAGCAAGCAGAGTCGAGCGAGGCAGGTTCGGCCGGCCCTTCGCCCGAGCGCCCCGACACCGGCGAATCGACCGAGCAGAGCCGCATCGACGGCGCCCGCTCTGACGCCGAATCCCCGCCCGCCAGCACCCAGCGTCCGACCCGCATCACGCCCGGGCAGGTCATCGCACGCGAGGGCCTGCAGGTCAGCACGCGTGTGCCGCCGAGGTTCAGCATCCCGACCGAACTGCTCGCCTCTCGGACCCCTGTCCTGGTGCGGATCGCGTTCGACGCCCGGGGTGACGCCGTGAATGTCGAGGTTCTGCGAAGCTCGGGCCACCCCGGGGTCGATCAGGAATGGGTCAACGCCCTGTACCGTTGGAAGGCGTCGGGCGAGGCCCTCAAGAAGCTCGACCCCGACAACCCGCGGTCGGTCCACCGCATGGAGTTCAATGTCTACAGGTAAGGCCAGATCCTTCCCGCTCAGCGGCTCGGCGACCGCCGGCCTGTGCGCCTTGCTTCTCTGGCCGGGCGTTTCGTCGGGCGTGCCGACCGAGCACGGTCTCGTCCCCGTGACACCGGGGACGCAGGACGCGGCGCCCCTCCGCAGGGACATGCTCGTGCAGCCCCGGGATCTGCGCCTGCCGATCGGCTTCGACAGCGTCTACCGCGACCGCAACCAGTCGGGCGTGTACTACCGCATCGGCGGGGGGATCACGGCCCGCTTCCCCAGGTCGGTCTACTACAGCACGCCCTTCGGAACCATCACGGACATCCCGCCGGGGACCGTCTTTCTGATCGGCCCGCCACCGGGCTCTGAAGATCCATTCGCCTACAAGCCCCCGAGCTTCGAAGGCCGGACGGGCGGGCTGGAGACCGGCCCGTCCCGCGTCGATCCCCGTCTGCGATCGAGCCTCGCCCCAGGGGCGAGAGGGCAGCCATTCTCCATGCTCGGGCGAGCGGGCCCTTCGGCCTCGCGAGAGGCGCAGCACGCCCACCCGCTGCTCGCTCGCGGACAAGACGCCGAGCCTGACACCGACAACCCGATCTTTGCCGGCGAGCTCTCCCGATCGGTCCGCCTCGGCGAACTGCTCGGGCGGGCGCCGCGGCGGGGCGACAGCGCTCCGGGCGCCGATCAATAAAAAACGCCGCCGATCGAAATCGGCGGCGCTGAGTCGCTGGTGTCTGAAGTTCGGTCAGGCGATCAGTTCTGACCTTCGGACTGGTTCTTGCCACCGCCGGCGATGGAGTCGCGCATGTTGGTGTCGGCGACGACATTCTTCATGCGGTAGTAATCCATGATGCCCATGTTGCCGCTGCGGAACGCCTCGGCCATGGCCTTGGGCACCTCGGCCTCTGCGAGCACGACGAGGGCCTTGTTCTTCTGGATCTCGGCCTTGAACTCCTGCTCCTGGGCGACGGCCATGGCGCGGCGCTTCTCGGCCTCGGCCTGGAAGCGGCGCTTGTCCGCCTCGGCCTGGTCGGCCTGGAGCTTGGCGCCGATGTTCTCGCCCACATCGATGTCGGCGATGTCGATCGAGAGGATCTGGAACGCCGTGCCCGCGTCGAGCCCCTTGTCCATCACGACCTTGGAGATCTTGTCGGGGTTTTCGAGCACCGCCTTGTGCGAGGTCGCCGAGCCGATGGTGGTGACGATGCCCTCGCCCACGCGGGCGATGATCGTTTCCTCGGTGGCGCCGCCGACCAGCCTTTCAAGGTTGGTCCGCACCGTCACGCGGGCTTTGGCCTTGAGCTGGATGCCGTCCTGCGCGACCGCGTCGATCGTGCTGCGCGGGCCGCCCGGGCTCGGGCAGTCGATCACCTTCGGGTTCACGCTGGTCGTCACGGCGTCGAGGATGTCGCGACCGGCCAGGTCGATCGAGGCCGCGGTGTCCCAGTCGAGGTCGATGCGGGCACGCTTGGCTGCGATGAGTGCCGAGACGACATTGGGCACCCGCCCGCCGGCAAGGTAGTGCGTCTCCAGCGCGTTCTCGGAGATGTTCAGGCCCGCCTTCACCGCCCGGATCTTGCTGAGCACGATCGTGCGGAGGTCCACTTTCCTCAGGCGCATCCCGATCATCGACGCGAGGCTCACCCTCGCGTTGGACAGGAGCGCCTGGATCCAGAGGTTCACAAACTGGCCAACGACCACAAACAGAACGACCAGCACCAGCAGGACGATGATGATCGCGACAATCAATGCACCATTCATATCAGCGATTCTCCCGTGGCTCAGCCGAGCCATCGTGGTCCGAGTATACGCGCCGGCGTTCAGCCGGGGTCGGGCGCGGCCGAACGCAGGGAAATGTCAGGCCGTCGTCTCCTCGGCCGGGCGGAAGCCCGCTTCGGACTGCCCCATCCGGTTCACGCGTTCGAGGACGGCTTCGACAATGTCCCTTCCAGTAAGGTCGTACGCGGCGGCCCGCCGCCAATCCAGATCGATCTCGGCCCGCTTGGCGGTGATCAGCGCCGAGACGACCTTTGCTGCATCTCCCCCGACTCGGTCGTGCTCCTCCAGCGCCTCGATCGGGAGGCCGAGCCCGGCCTTGTGCGCCCGTACCGCGCTCAGCACGACGGTCCGGGTGTTCACGCGGTTCCGGCGCATCCGAACGAACGCCATGGGGCTGATGCGGACACCCGACAGACCCGCCTGGATCCACAGATTCAGCGACTCCCCGGGGACCTGCGGCCGCCGTCTGTCGGCCGTGTCTCCCGCGGGCGGCGCAGCGAACTCTGGGCGCTGCACCGAGAGGGCGTCGCTCGCGGCGTCTTCGAACGAAAGCGGTCGCCCCGCTCGCTTCGCTTCGATCATCGCCGAGACGACAAGGCCCGAGCTGCACCTGAGGAGCTCGATGTCTTCGAGGTTGCGAGCGGTCACATCCAGCCCCGCCGCCCTGGCCTGCGCGTAGCTCTCCGCCACCGTGCGGATGTCGACCTTCCGGAGGCGCATCCCGATCAGCTCGCTCATCTTGATGGGGGCGTCGTTGCGTCTCGCCCGCATCCACACCAGAAAAGTCGATCCGGCATGGATCCAGAGGACCCCCAAAACCATGGCGAAGATGACCGCCGCGACGATCAGCGTCGGATTGTCCATGATGCCCCCCTCTCGGCCTGCGACTCAGGCCGTTGCGTCGTCTGCCGGTCGGACGCGGATGTCCATGCCCTGAGCGCTGGTGACGCGGATCTTCGTGCCCGCGCTGATGACCCGGATCTCAGCGAACGCGTCGTACCGTTTGCCGTTGACCTTGACGACGCCCATCGGGCGGAGGTCGGTCATGGCTTCGCCGGTCTTGCCGACGAGGTTGTCCCGTTCGCGCCGGCGTTCTTCTTCCTGACGGCGCCGGGTCTCTTCCTCTTCGGGGCTGAGCCCGCCGATCACCGCCCGGCCGATCTTGGTCTGCGTCCAGAGTTGGATGCCGAAAAACCCGACCATGGGCCCGACGATGATCACAAACAGCAGGCCCATCAGGCCCCAGGTCGTGTCATGGATGAACAGGCAGATGACCGCCGCGGCGGCCGTCAGGATCGCCGTGACCGCCAGGATGCCGCCGGTGGGGACGAAGATCTCCAGCACCACCAGCAGGACGGAGGCGGCCAGCAGCGCCAGCCCCCAGATCAGCATCGTTTCTTCCATCAGGCGTCGTCCGTTCGTGTCTCGGGTTGGTCCTGCGTGTGTCCGTCGGGCCCCGGCTCGTCATTCTCTTCCGCCAGCTCGACCACGACATCGAACTCGCGCCTCTCCACCACCCTGACCCGGGCGCCCGCGGGAATGTACCCGCTCTCGGCAGCCGCGTCGATCGCCCGGCCCCCGATGTCGACCACGCCGACAGGCCGGAGCGCGCTGGACGCCACGCCGATCGAACCCGGCACGGGCGAGGCCGGCCGGTCCGGCGCCATCGCCTCGAGCATCCCCTCGCCCTGATCGCCGGAACCGTCGGCGAGCACCAGGCCCCGCAAGAGGGGCAGCGTCTTGAAGTGGCGCGAGATCATCCACATCCCAACACCCGCCGTCACGATCGCGAGCACCATCGTCATAAAGCCGTAGAGCATGTCCTGCTGCTGCTGCTCGGTGTCGGGGAAGAGGCCGCTGTCGGGCACGAAGGTGAAGAGGAGGCCGAAGAAGAGCAGGACGACGCCGGTGATCCCGGCGACCCCCACCCCGGGGAAGACGAAGATCTCCAGCAGTATCAGCACGATCCCGCCCAGGATCGCGACGATCTCCCACCAGGTCGCCATGCCCATGAGCATCGGGGGCACCAGGAGCAGCCCGAGCGCCACCGCCGCGACCACACCGGCCAGGCCGCCACCGGGCGTGACCATCTCGATGAAGAGCGCCAGCAGGAAGACCACCAGCAGCAGCCCCCGCACCGGCATGCTGGTCATGAACTGCACCAGCCCCTCCGACCAGAGCGGGTCCAGGCGGCTGAGGTTCTCCGCCCCGAACCAGTCCTTGAGTTCCTCGTCGGTCCGGATCGGCCGGTTGGCCGGGTTGTTGGCCGCGAGGTTGAAAAAGTACATGTCGTCGCCCGCGAGCGTCAGCGGGACGCTCCCGTCGGTCACGAAGCCGACGAGTTCCCACTTGTCCGCGTCCCCGGGGTCGAGCCTCGGGCGACGGCTGGCGCCGACGCTCATGCTCGCGAGGCTGTCGTCGACATCCGCCCGCAGGTTTTCGAGCACCGGCGAGGCGGGCTGGAAGGCCCGATCGGGGTCCAGTGTCTGGCGGGCGCCCGTCGTCGTGTCGGGGGAGGGGTAGGGCTGCAGGGTCGGAGGCCCCTCGTCGCCCGGGCGGAGCGTCACCACCGGGTTGGTCCGGGGAGGCTCGGTGCCGAACAGGGCGACAAACTCCTCCCGGTTCACCGCCATCTCGACGCCGGTTTCCTTGTTGCGGATCCACCAGAGCGGGGCGCCGGTGGTGAGCATCGCCTGGACGATGTACTCGTCGTAGATGTACCGCTCGCGGTTCTTGCGTCGCGCAGAGTCCACGACCTCGACCAGCAGCCCCACGAGAAACTTCGCACGCTCCTGCTCGGGCAGGTTCATCAGCCCCAGCGGGCTGGCCATGATCGGGAGGGCGTCACCCCAGGTCGCCTGGGGGTGCACCACGATCTCGCGGCAGGCCAGCGCGATCACCGCGCCCCCGCTGAACGCCTTGGTGTTGATCCACGCGACGCTGTTGGGGATCGTCGAGGCCTTGATCGCGGCGCTGATGTCCAGCACGGCGCCGATCTCGCCCCCGGGCGTGTCGAGCTCGACCACGAACGCGTCGGCGCCCTGATTCTCCGCCATCCGCAAACGCCGGATGAAGCTCTTGGCGGTGACCGAGTCGATCGGCCGATCCCCCGTCCGCAGGGTGATGACCGCGACATTGCGGGCCTGACGGAAGAGCGGGACCGCAGGGGCCTGCGCTCCGCCGGGTGCCGCGGCGCCGGTCTGGGGCGGCTGGCGTTCACTTTGGGCGAACGCCCGGTTGGTCTCGGGGATCGTTGTGAAGACGAGCAACAGAGCGCACACCGCCGCCAGAGCACGACGCGTCGATGTGACGACTCCCTTGGAAAGGGTGGTGTGCCGACTTGCGGCAGCCGGGGACGGGACTTTCCGCCGTTGCATCGATTCCACTATAGAGGTGTTCGGGCGACCGACGGTGTCGGAGGCAGTTCCTGGTGCACGGTCCATCGGACACCCCCCTCAGAGCAATCGATGTGGATTGCAAAGAACCCGGGCCTCGCCCCGGGCCTGGGGGGCTCGTGACGCCGGATCATGGGCCAGATGATCTCCCTGTCGGTATCTGGGAGTTCCAGCCCGTCGATTGCGTCAGGCTCGTGCCATTCGAGGGTGCCCTCGGGGATCTCCTTCGCCTCGACCTTCACCGTCCCGAGCACGCGGTAGTAGAACAGGAGCCAGTGGCCCTTGCCCTCGAAGGCGGTCTCGGAGATCAGCCCGCCCAGGTGCAGGCGGTCGAGGGGGATGTCGATCCCCGCCTCCTCCATGATCTCGCGCCGGGCGCACTGGGCCGGGGACTCGCCGGTGTGCATGTCCAGCTTGCCCCCGATGGGCGAGCAGAGGCCGAGGTTCGGGGATCTCTTCCGCCGGAGCAGGAGCACCCGCCCTTTTTCGTCGCGGAGGTCGCAGAGGCAGGCCAGCTTGTAAGGGAGCGCGGGGTCCACGAAACCAGCGTAGCGCCTCAGGACCCGGGCGGGGGTGTTCGCCCGCCCCCGGAGGCTCAGGCGCGTGTCTGTTGACCGCTTGAGGGCCGGGCGTCCGATACAGTCTGGACTATGGGAATGGATGCCCCTCTGCCGCTCAAGTCGCGCCCCGTCAGGGTCGCCCCGCCGATGCTCGACCGCTCCGGAGAACCCGCCGAAAACGCGGGCGTCCGTCTGATCGGTCGTGATGTGTTCATGATCGGGATCGGGGGGTGCGGCATGTCCGGCCTCGCCCGGCTCGCCTCCCGGCTGGGGGCCAGAGTCGGCGGGTGCGACGGGCAGTTTTCGCCCGTGACCGAGGCCCTGGGCAAGGACGGGATCGGCGTGGTCCCCGAGGCCGACGCCAAGTCGCTGCCTGAGGCGTGCGATCTTGTGATCGCGTCGGCCGCTGTCCGCGAGACCCACCCCCTCGTGATCGAGGCCAAGGCCCGGGGCGTTCCGGTGCTGCGGTACGCCGAGGCGTTGGGCGAGCTCATGCGGCGCTCGACGGGCGTCGCGATCGCGGGCACCCACGGCAAGAGCACCACGACCGCCATGCTCGGGGCAACCCTGGTCGACCTCGGCCTCGACCCGTCTGTCATCGTCGGGGCGAGCTGCTCGCAGTTGGCCGGGGGCTCGATCGGCTCGCCGGTCTTCGCCTCGCCCAGCGGGCACCGGGTCGGGGCCGAACTCATCCCCGCGGGGTCGTACTCGGGCAGGCCGGGCCTGCTGCTGGCCGAGGCGTGCGAGTTCAACCGCTCGTTCCACAACCTCGCGCCGACCATCGCCTCGATCGCCTCGGTCGAGGAAGACCACCTGGACATCTACGGCTCGATCGACGAGATCATCACCGCGTTCAACGCCTTCGCCCGCCTGCTTCCCCCCGCCGAGGAGGGGGGCTACCTGCTGATCGCCCACCAGGGCGCCCACCGCGAGAAGGTGACCGCCGGCGTCAAGGCCAAAGTCGAGACGATCGGCTTTGCCCCCGGCGCGGACTGGACGGTCGATTTCGACGCGTCCGAGCAGATGGTCTCGCTCTCGCGCAAGGGCGAGCTGCTGGCGCGGTGGAAGTCGCGGATGCCGGGCGATCACAACGCGATGAACGCCGCGACGGCGCTGGCCCTGGCGATCCACCTCGGGGGCGACGCCGAGGCGGGCGCGCGATCGCTGGCGCAGTTCCGCGGGATCGACCGGCGATGCCAGTGGCTCGGCGACCGGCGGGTCTCCGGTGGCGGCGCCGTCCGTGTGTACGACGACTACGGCCACCACCCGACGGAGATCGACGCGACGCTGCGGGCGCTGCGCGGGAGGGAGAAGCCGCAGGAGCGGGGGGGGCGCCTGATCTGCGTCTTCCAGCCCCACCAGCACTCTCGGACGCGGTTCCTGCTTGAGGAGTTCGCCAGCGCGTTCTCGCAGGCGGACATCGTGATCGTGCCGCACATCTACTTTGTGCGTGACACCGAGGCGGAGAAGCACCTCGTGACGGCGGGGGATCTCGTCGACCGCCTTCGCGACCGGGGCGTGCGCGCGATGCACCTCTATCCGTTCGGCGCGATCGTCGAGCAGTTGGAGAATCTCTGCCGCGAGAACGATCTGCTGGTCGTCATGGGCGCGGGGCCGGTGTGGCAGGTCGCGCGCGACTACCTGGCGACCGGTCCGGCGCCCGTCCACGCGTCCGTCCATGCTCCTGGGAGCAAGGCGTGAGCAGCGCTCAAGACATCGCCATCCCCGGGCTGCGCGAGCGGGCGCCGATCCCGACCTGGTTCAACATCGGGGGCGGGGCCGATCGCACGGCGCGCCCGCGCACCGAGCAGGAGCTGCGCGTCTGCCTGAGCGTCGATCCGGAGCTTGTCGTGCTTGGGGGCGGGGCGAACCTGCTCGTCGACGACGACGGCACCGACCGCCTGGTCGTCGTGCTGGATTCGGGCGTGTTCGTCGAGAAGGAGATCGACGAGGCTTCGGGGCGTGTCGTCGCCGGGGCTGGCTGCGACTTTCCGAAGTTGCTCATCGAGAGCGTCCGCGCCGGGCTGGGCGGGCTCGAAGGCCTCGGGGGCATCCCGGGCACGGTGGGGGGGCTCGTGCGGATGAACGCGGGCGGGAAGTTCGGCTCGATCGCCGACGCCGTCGTACGCGTCAATGCGCTGGACCGCAACGGCGACCGCGTCGTGCTGGAGCGGGCGGAGATCCCCTTCGGCTACCGCAAGTCCGGCCTGGAAGAGTTCGTCATCGTTTCGGCGGAGTTCGCGCTCGTGCCCTGCGAACCCGCACAGGCCCGCGATCGTCTGAAGGAAGTGATGCGATACAAGTCGCAGAGCCAGCCCATGGGGGCCGACTCGGCGGGGTGTTGCTTCAAGAACCCGACGCTCGCGGCGGACATCTACGACATCGGGCGGGCGGGCGAGACCGTCCCCGCAGGGCTGCTGATCGACCGCGCAGGGTGCAAGGGTCAGGCGGTCGGCGGAGCAACGGTCAGCGACCGGCACGCGAACTTCATCGTGACCTCGCCCGGCGCGACCGCGAGCGATGTGATCGCGCTGATGGACCGTGTCGCCGAAGCCGTGCGTGAACGGTTCGGCGTTGAGCTTGAGCGAGAGGTTGTGGTCTGGTCGCGCCGGGCCTGAGCCGCCCGGTCTTTGCCAGGAGCTTTGATCCCATGTTCTCCGTCCTTGTGCTTGGTGGCGGCCCCGACAGGGAGCGGCCCGTTTCGCTGCGATCCGCGGCGGGCGTCGCCGACGCGCTGCGCGAGGCCGGTTACGAGGTCAACGCCCAGACGGTCGACAAGCCGTCGCTCGACGAACTCAAAGCGATGGAGGGCGATGTCGTCTTCCCCGTGCTGCACGGGCCCTGGGGCGAGGGCGGGCCGCTGCAACTGTTGCTCGAAGAACTCGGGCGTCCGTTCGTCGGCAGCGGCGCAGACGCCTCGGTAATCGCGATGGACAAGCTCGCGACCGCGAAACTCGCGTCCGCGGCCCCGAGCGTGCGCATCAGCCAGAAGGCGATGGTGGACCCCTCGCGCGACGAGCCTCCCGGCGATCTGCCTCTGGTCGTCAAGCCGGTGCGCGACGGCTCCAGCTTCGGCGTCTACATCTGCACCGACGAGGAGTCGTGGAAGAGCGCGATCGAGAAGGTGCGCCGGGACGCGGCAGAAGACCCGTCGAGGCGGTACTTCGCCGAGCCCTATGTCAAAGGCCGGGAGCTGACGGTCTCGGTGCTCGACGGGCGGGCGCTGCCGGTGATCGAGATCGTCCCCGCATCGGGCGTCTACGACTACCAGGCCAAGTACGAGCGGGGCGACACGAAGTACCTCGTCGACCCCGAGCTCCCCGGCGACCTCTCGCGCACGGTGCAGAACCACGCGCTGCTGACGGCCGACGCGATCGGCGTGCGCGACCTCTGTCGCGTGGACTTCATCATGGACGAACGCTCTGCGCCCTGGATGCTCGAGGTGAACACGATGCCCGGGTTCACGCCCAGCTCGCTGTTCCCGAAGGCCGCCAAGGCCGCGGGGCTCTCCATGGAGAAGCTCTGCTCCAAACTCGTGGAATTGGCGGCGGCCCGCGGCGCGTGAGCGACAAGAGAGAGACCAACAAACTTTGAATCGCTGAGCGGTTGGGAGTGACATGGCTCGCAAGAGCAACGCAAAGAAGAAGAAGTCGGCCCGAAAGAAGAAGCCCGGCCCGCCGATCTGGGAGCGGGTCGACACCGAGCGGCTGCGCCGGGTGCTTCCGGGCTTTGCGCTCGCGCTGGCGGGCGTCGGCGCGGCGCTGGGGACCGGCATCGGGATCGACCGCCTCAGCGAGGCCTCGGCCAACGCGAGGCTCGCCGAGCCCGTCTCGGTGCGCATGCTCTGGCCCGAGGGCGACCGCGGCGCGTGGCTCGCCCCCGCCCTGCGCAGCGACATCGAAGAGCTCGCGCTCGCCGCGGCGGAGAACGACCGCGACCCCTTCTCTCGCGCGCAGCTCGCCCGCGTCGGCGACGAGCTGGAGCGCAGCGGGTGGTTCGACGGCCGGCCGATCGTCCGGCGTGCCGCAGACGGCGCGATCGAGGTCGAGGGCGTGTGGCGCAGGCCCGCGGCGTATGTGCGCACGCGCGAGGGGGACCGTCTGGTCTCGGCGCAGGGGAAGCTGATGCCCCTGCTCTGGCGTCCGGCGGGGTCCGGCCCGGCGCTTCTCCTGGTCACCAACACGCTGCACGAGCCGCCCCTCCGAACCGACGGCAGGCCCGACTACGCCTCTCCATGGGCGGGCAAAGACATCGAGGCCGGCCTGGCGCTGGCGTCGATGCTCGCGGGGGAGCCATACGCCGAAGCGATCGCCGAGATCGATCTCGCCCCGTTCAACACGCGCCAGCGACTGGAGCTTGTGGTGCGTCTCAGCCGCGACGCGGCGGGCGCCGGCCGCTCTCGCTCGCGGATCCACTGGGGCGGCCCCACGGGCGTGTTCAACCCCGAAGAACCCTCAGACGAGGACAAGCTCGCCCGCCTCCGCGCGATGTTCGCAGAGTCGCGCTGGCGCGACTGGCTCCTCGAAGGCGGCGCGGTCTACGACCTCGTGCAGAACCAGATCGTCAGGCACGACTCGGTCCGAAGGCCATGACGACGCACGACGGGCGGCCGGGTGATGAACACCCCGACGACCGTCCCAAAGACAGCCCCGAAGAAGCGCCCCCGCGGCGCAGGCCCGAGGGCGAAGATCCGACAGGCGAGGACCCAACAGGCGAGGACCCGGCGCGACGGCTCTCGTTCGAAGACCTGCTCGCCGCGATCGACGAGACACCGTCTGATTCCGAGTCGACGACAGTTCAATCATCTGAAGCCGACACAGTCGATCGGCCGCGAGTCGACGAAGCCGCCGGTAACCGGCCCGACCGCGACATCTTCGGCCGTACCCCCAAGAACTCGCCGGACTGGTCGCACCGCAGGGGCGAGCCCCGCGTGTTCGTTCTGCTCTGGACGATCTATCTGATGTTCTGCGCCGCGGCGATGTTCGCGCGATCGGGCGGCATGGTCGCGTTCGATCCTGTCGCCTTCCGTCCCTCGGCGCGCATGGGCCTGCTGATGATGATGGTCGGTGTCGGGCTGCTCTGGCCCCTGATGCGTCTGAGCCAGGCGATGCCCAGAGAGGGCGGCGTCCGCGCAACACTCAAAGACGCGGGCATCATCATTGTGACGGGGCACGCTCTGATCCTGCCGCAACTCTGGCTCGCCAGGTGGGACGGGCAGGTGGTGCTGGCGTTGTCGGCGCTGTTTGTGCTGTGGACGCTGCTGACAGGGGCGGTGATCGCGTGCACGCAGGGGCCTCCGACAGCGGAGGAGGGGGGCGATCCCCGCTCGGGCAACCGGGCGGTGGGGGTCCTATGCTGTCTGGCGTTGGTGTTGTCGGGGGGGCTTGTCGCCCTCGCCGACGCCGGGAGAGAGCCCGGCGCCGACGCCATCGCTTCGAGGCCCGCCCGGATGCTTTCACCGATGACGGCCATCTACGAGATCGCACGCGACCGCCCATGGACAGGGCGCGCCGCGATGATCGGCCCGGCGCACCGCGCGTCGCTGGGCGCGACGGCGTTGGCGGCCGCGGGCGCGTGGGGCGTTGCGCTGGTCGCCTGCCGCAGGCGTCGCAACGAAACCTGAACCGTGAGTAGACTTTCGCACCGCCGATCGGGCCCACCCGCCCGGGCGTTTCCGCGTAGTTGAGCAGGAGTTGGAACCATGGAGTTCGTGAGCAAGGACGAAAAGGCGAGGCTGGAGAAGCGCCTGCGCGAGCTGATCGCCAACCGCTCCAAGATCTCCGAGCGCATCGCCGAAGCCCGTGACCTCGGCGACCTCAAGGAGAACGCCGAGTACCACTCCGCTCGCGAGCAGCAGGGCCTCGAAGAGGCCGAGATCCGGCGGCTGGAAGAACGCCTCCAGCGCGTCCAGGTCATCGAAGACAACAACGCCGCGACCGAGGCCGGCGTCGTCTTCCTCGGCACCACCGTCCGACTGCGCGAGACCGACTCAGGAGACGAGGACCTCTTCCGCCTCGTCGGCGAGGCCGGCGGGGGCGACGACGAGGTCGTCGAAGTCACCCTCAACAGCCCGATGGGCGAGGCGCTGATGAAGGCCCGCGTCGGCGAGAAGATCAAGGTCCG
>REET01000091.1 GCA_007694925.1 Phycisphaerales bacterium
GGGGGGGGGGGGGGGGCGGGCGGGGGGGGGGGGGGGGGGGGCGCCAAGCCGCAGGATGGGAAGGACGGGGAGAAGATCGTCGCGTCGGATCAGGCCGCGGCGCCGGCCGCCGTCGATGAGAAGAAGGCTTCGGAAGGGACCGATCCGCCGGATCTGGTGCCGTTCATCTTCGGCGCTGTGTTTCTGGCGCTTGGCGGCGCCTTGCACTTCAAGGTGAGGCAGTTGCAGCGGAACGGGGGCGTGGAGCCGTCTGACGATGAAGGTGCGCCGGCGCCCTAGTGAGCAGCTTTCACTGTTAGAGATATCTGCTCGCCCAGGCGGTGAGAACTTCCGCGATAAATCTGGCGTCCTTGACATCCGTCACGAGGTGGTCGGCGCCGTCGAGCGATACGAAGCTCTTGGGGTGCTTGGCCGCTTCGAAGAGTTGGCGGGCGTTCTCGATGCCGACGACGCGGTCGGTCGGCGCGTGGAAGATCAGCAAGGGCCTGTTCAGGCCGCCGACTCGCTGCTGGAGGGTCTGGCGTTTCAGATCCTCGATAAAGTCTCGTTTGATGGTGAACGGACGCCCACCGATCCGCACCTCCGCGACGCCGTGCTCTTCGATCTCGTCGATGTTCTCGCTGAGCAGGTGGGTGAGGTGGGCGGGGTCGGCCGGCGCGCCGATCGTTGCGACGGCCTTGACATCGGGCAGGCGTTTTGCGGCGATGAGCGCCGCGGCGCCGCCGAGGCTGTGCCCGACCAGGAGCCCCGGGCTCTTGTGGGTCTGCGCCAGGCTCTCGGCCGCGGCGACGAGGTCGTCGACATTGGAGGAGAAGTTGGTGTTTGCGAAATCCCCTTCGCTGTCGCCGAGACCCGTGAAGTCGAAGCGGAGGACGGCGAAGCCGCGATCGCACAGTGCACGGCTGACCGCCGTCGCGGCCTTCACCTTGCTCGTGCATGTGAAGCAGTGGGCGAAGACCACGAAGGCCGCCGACTCTCCATCGGGCAACTCGAGCCTGCCTGCGAGTGTCTGGCCCTCGGCGCTCTTGAATTCGTAGCGGTTGCTGGGCATCGGGATTCGCGCAGACTGTAGGCGTCCGCGCGGATCGGTTGTTCGATGCATTGAAGCTTGCAAAGAGGTTGTGGCAGGTGGGCAGGCGGCGAGAGAAGAGTTGGCCGAGGCCTTCGATGTCGTTGCGCCAGTCGCGGTGCAGTTCGCAGGCCGCGACGAACCATGCCATCGGTTGGGCGCCGGCCGTCGTCGCGCCGCCCGCGATCAGGCCTGCCAGCGCATGAAGGCGTCGCAAAGCGCCGCGCAAGCTCGTGGCGCAGGCGCACGGCACCGTGCAGCAGGGTCGAGCGGGTCGGGCGTGTTTTATCCGCCGGACGCTGCGTCCGGGGCGGTCGATCTTGACCCGCGCACTGTCACGGTCGGGCGGCGGGGCGTTTCGGGCGGGGTTGGCCGGGTGTCTTTGGGTGATACCGCGTTTTCGATATCGCGGACAAGGCGCTGGTCGGCTTTGCGGCGTTTGCCGGTCAGCAGTTCGTCGTAGCGATCGGCCCGCTCGGATTTGCTTTTTCTCGTCACGCCGTAACCCCTTTCCAGCCTCGCGTCGCGGCGTGCGTGCGCCGTTCGGCGGGTCTGCAGAAGGCGGAACAGCGCAGTTTCACGGATCCGGCGAGGCGATGCCATCGGGTGAATCCTGTAGAAGGGTGGTCCCGCTGACCCTATCGCTTCCCATGGCTTCTGAAGGCGGGCCGCGTATAGTGGATGGCAGCGGTGTTTAGAGGGTGAGCGGAACAGCCGGGGTGATCCGGCTTGCTACTTTGGTCAACGGGTAAGGCTTTGAAGCCACAAGATCTGCACCAACTCGCCGAGACCTTCGTCTCGTTGCTCGACCTGCCGTCGGCGGTCGTTTCCGGCGCTGATGAGATCGTGGTGTGCAACGACTCCTGGTCGAAGCTCACGGGCGCACAGCCGGCGAGCGAGCTTGCCAGCAGCCTCCGCGGGTTCTCCTCGATCGAGCCGCTGATCGGTTCGCTCCGCGCGGGATCGCCGACGGTCGGCGCGATTACTGCGGTCCGCACGCCGGATGTGGCCACAGTGGCCGAGTCGCTGCCGGTCGAGTACACGATCCGCTGGCGCCGGCTCTACATGAGCCCGGATGATCGGGCGTTGGCGCTCGTTGTTCTGCAGGATCATTCGGAGGTCGAGCATCTCGCCTCGGTGATCTCCTCGCAGCGGATCCGGATCAACAAGCTGATGGTCCGACAGACGCTTATCGAGGAGACGGAGCGGCGGCGCCTCGGGCGTGCGCTGCACGATGTGGTGTCGCAGAACCTCGGGCTGATCCGCATGGATGTCAAGCGTCTGCTCGCCAAAGGGGTCGATGCGGATGATCTGCTCGCGATCATCGACCGCGTGATCAAGGACACGCGGTCGCTCTCGTTCGAGCTGAGCCCGCCGGTGCTGGAAGACTTGGGCGTCATCCCTGCCCTGCAGTGGCTCGCCGAGCACCTGAACAAGCAGTATCGCTCGAAGATAAGGGTCGAAGATGGCGGTTGTGAGCCCGAGCTCTCGAGCGAGACGCGAACGATCGTCTTCCGCGCAGTCCGCGAGCTGGCGATCAACGCGGCCAAGCACGCCGAGGGCTCGGATGTCGTCATCTCGTGCTCCCACGATGATCGGGCCGTCCGCTTTGAGGTCAGCGATTGTGGGCCGGGCTTCGATGTCGCCGCCACCTTCGGCGGCGGTGTCGGGTTCCAGCGATTCGGGCTCCTCAGCGTCGAGCAGCAGGTCCGGGGGATCGGCGGTATGTTCGAGCTTGTGAGCAATGTCGGGGAGGGCACCAGGGCGACCATCACGGTCGCCCTCGAACTGGAGGAGGGTGGGTCCCATGACGAGCCTGACGACCGTCGTCGTCGTTGACGACCACGCGTTGATGCGTGGCGGCATCTGTTCGATCCTCAAACAAGAGGAGAGTCTCTCGGTGATCGGGGAGGCCAGCAACGGACGCGAGGCCGTCGCCATCGCGTCGAAGCAGGCGCCCGATGTGATGCTCGTGGACATCGGGATGCCGGATCTCAACGGCATGGAGGCGACCCGCAAGATCCTGGCGGCCGACCCGAAGATCAAGATCATCGGGCTCTCGATGCACTCGGACGCTCGGTATGTCACGGGCATGCTCGACGCCGGGGCGCGGGGCTACATCCTGAAGACCTGCGATTCCGATGAGCTGCTGCGCGCGATCGACTCCGTCTGCCGCGGCAGGATCTATGTGACAAGCGAGCTCACCCATGTGCTCATGGATCGTTCAAAGAAGCGGACCATCGGCGAGGGCCACGGTAAGGGCACACCGCCGCCGGACAGCCTGACCCCCCGCGAGCGCGAGATCCTCCAGCTCATCGCCGAAGGGCTGACGAGCAAGGAGATCGGCGTGCGCCTGGGGGTGGCGGTCAAAACGGTCGAGACCCACCGGACGAATGTGATCCGCAAGCTCGATCTGCACTCGATCGCGGAATTGACCAAGTACGCGATCCGTGAGGGCATGACAAACCTCACTGGTTGACTCAGACCGGTCCATCGGGTGAGCACGGCTCGGCCTCTCATGGTTTATCCCGATACCAATCGGTCTCCGGGACGCCCATACTGCTTGCGTGAACGGTGGACGCCTTCCAACGGGGAGAAACGCGTTTCACCCCGTTCACGGAAGGGCGTGTCATTTGGACCGCAACGAACTCAGAAAACTCTCGCCGCTTGCTGTGGCCTCTCGCGACCTGGTCGTGCAGCTCGCCAACGGCGCCGACCCGGCGGTAGTCGAGGCCGGGTGCCGCGAGCTTTTGACGAACAACACCAACGGGCTGGGGTCCGCCGACACGAAGGTTGTCGAGGTCGCCAGCGAGATCGTTCGTGGCGTGCTCTCGGCGGTCTATCTGCTCCGGGCGCCGGCGATCGTGGCCGCGACCAAGGGCGTCACCGAGACGGGCCATCCTGGCGAGTTGGGCGACGCGGAGCGGCTGGCGATCTCCGAACGAGCCTGCCGCGATGTCCGCGACAGCGAGGACGCGTCCAATTCCGACTACACCTCGGCCCTGGAAGGGGCCGCTTTCGCGGCGAGGATGACCGCCGACGAACTCCGCGAACGCATCGGCAGCGGGGCATCCTCGACGAAAGATCAGAAGCCGAAGAGAGACCAGCAAACGGGCTCTTCGGAGGATTGAAAAGTTCAGAGGTCCACGAGGCGCACGCCGGTACGAACGGGTCAGCGTGCCGCCACGACGGGTTACGAGCGTTGACCTCCGCCGCGCGTGCGACGGGCGCTGACCTCCAGATTGTGGCTCCCGGAGCCACCCACCAACGGAGCTTTCTTTATGACAACCGAGAAACAGACCAGGCACGACGAGCACAACAAGAACCCCGGCGACAAGAACCGCGACGCCGATCGGTCGCAGCAGCCCGGCAAGAATGCCGAGCAGCAGGGCAAGAACGCCGAGCAGCAGGGCAAGAAGCCCGATCGGGTCGCCCAGGTCGCCCAGGCCCAGCAGACCGGCAAGCCCGGCGAGCATCAGGCCAAGCAGACGAATCCCGGCAAGAAGTAATTCTCCCGGTGCTAACTACAGGACGGGAGAGCGAGTAGAGGAGCGCCGCTCGGCAGTGTGAGAGCCTTCCGAGCGGCTTTGCAAGGGCCCGCACATCCTTTGTGCGGCATCCCGTCGCGAAGACGAAAGTTTGCGCCGAGGCAAACGCGTTGACGCATCGGTTCGGACTCCTCAGGACCCCCGAGGCCTCTGGCGGTCGCGCATTTGTTTGGTGGTCGTGTCTGTTTCACGCCGGGCTTTTTTTCGCTCGAGTGATCCAGGCCGGTCATCCGCGACCGCCGGGGCTCGGGTCCTGACTTTGTGCTGCGCTACGCGGCCTCGCCAGGCCCACCCACCAGCGCCATACCCAGCACGATCCCAATGCCAATCCCTCCCGCCGCAGCGGCGACGCCGGCGAAGGCGGCCGGGATGAGTGGGGGTTTGCCGCGACCGCCCACGCTTGTTCTGGGGGCTCTCTCTCGGGACGGTTTCGCTGATCCCTCCGCCGGGCTGCGGCCGCTTGCCGGTCGTGTCGGGGATGGCTCCGGTCCGCCGCGTGGAAAAAATCGCACACGCAGCGGGTGATTCCGTGTATTCTGCTTGCTCCCGACAGGGGAGTCACCATCCATGCCCGGCACATCGTCGGGCGCAGACACCAAAGCGGAGGACGACCTGATGGCGAACAAAGACAACTGCGGCGGTTCGTGGGCGAGGAAGGCCGGGGCGATTGCCGTCATCGTGGGCGCCGTGGCGGCCACATCGTTCGCGGTGGTCGGCGGCGACCAGGGCCAGCGGGACCGTGGTTCGGCCCAATCGCAACAAGAGTACACGATCGAGAACTTCCTCACCCGCGACCTGACTTATGCGGCGACCCCCAACGAGGCCAACGACAAGCGTTGGGAGCGGATCCAGAGCCAGATCGGCAAAAGGGCCCCGGAGTTCAGGGTTGGCGAATGGAAGAGCGGCGATGAAGATCTCAAGGGCGGCTCGATCGAGTCGATGCGAGGCGAGATCGTTGTCATCAACTTCTGGGGCACCTGGTGCCCGCCCTGCCGCGCCGCCATGCCCAGAAACACCGAGATCGCCCGCAAGTATGTGAGCAAGAAGGTCCGTTTCGTGGGCGTGTGCAACACGCGCGGCAGCGAGACCATGGTGGAAACGGCTGAAAGGCACGGCGGGCTTTTCGCCACTGCCGCCGACATCGACGACGCGACCAGGACCGCCTACGGCGTGCAGTGGTGGCCCTACTACATCATCGTCGACCGTGAAGGGATCGTCCGCGCCGCGGGCCTGAGACCCAACATGCTCGAAGAGGCCATCGATCGCATCCTGGCGATCCAGCCTTATGTACCCGAAGACGAAACCACCGCAGTAGGCGCCGCCAGCAGCCGCTGAGCGATCCCGCACAACATCCACGCGCCCGCCCGGCGGTCCCTCTGCGCTTGCGCACGGGGCAGACCGGGCGGGCGATTTGCTTGGGCTGGCGCATGGCGTCTGGCTTGCAGCAGCGGCCTCAGGGGTGATCGATGCACCTCGCTCGATGCTGGCTACACCCCGCCCCCCAGCACGATCCCGATCCCGACGCCTCCTGCCGCGGCCGCGACGCCGGCGATCAGGCTGCCCAGCACATGCAGTGTTGCGAGTCTCCACGCGCGCTCTTCGCAGAGGCGTACGGCTTCGTACATCCAGGTCGAGAAGGTCGTGTAAGCGCCGAGGAATCCGCCGCCGAGGGTGAGGGTGAGCGCCGGCGGGAGGTCGGTCTGGCTGGCGTAGCCGACGATGATGCCGAGGAAGAGCGAGCCGCTGAGGTTCACCGCCCAGGTGCCCAGGGGGAGCACAGTCCTGAGGCGTTGGGAGACGGCGAAATCCACGAGATAGCGAGCGATCGCCCCGGCGCCGCCGGCAAAGGCGGCCAGGATGAAGAGCGTGGGGGTCATGGCGAGCCCCCCGTGCTGCCCGGCTGGCGGGCGTCCCTCGGGCGAAAGAGGCGTCGGCCGATGAGGACGCCGCAGACCGCGGCAGCGAGGCCGAGGGTGATGCTCAGCAGTGCGTAGACGATCGCGACGCCGACTTCGGACCGCGTGACGATCTCGACGGTGTAGTTGGAGAATGTGGTGAACGAGCCGAGCACGCCGGTGGCGAGGAAGGGGCGGAGGTGGGGCTTCCCGCTCCAACGCTGCAGGATCGCGACGAGGACGAGCCCGAGCAGGAACGCGCCGACGACGTTCTCGGCGAGGGTGGTCCATGGGACGCCTTTGGCGTGGTTGGGGAAGAGCTCGACGAAGCCGAGGCGTGCCGCGGCGCCGATCACGCCCCCGGCGCCGACGGCGAGGATGGCGCTTGGCGGCGGGAGCGTCGGGGCGTCGTCGTGGCGATCAGGAGGCCGGGACGGGGCGGGGGTTGTCTCGCGGTCGACGCGTGTTGGCTCGGGCATCGCAGCGGAGGGTAGTGCGTGAGAGGATCGGTCTAGCGTTCGGGTTGTTCGCGACTGCCGCCGAGGATGCTCGAAAGGCCCTCGAACGCCTCGCTGAAGGGGACGATGCGGATCGAGCGGTTCTCCAGGGTGCCCCCGATTCTGACCGTCACCGCGTCGGCCTGGGCCGAGGCGAGCATGCGGTCGATCGTCGCGGCGAACGGGAGATCGAGGTCGCGCAGGGGCCGGATTCGTCCGCCGGCGTAGCCGTCGAGCGGGCTCTCGCCCAGCGCCATGACCTGGTTGAGACGGAGGCTGGCGAAGACATCCACGCCGCGATTGAAGTACTCAAAGCGGGTGACTTCGAGCGCTTCGCCTTCCAGGCGGATCTCTGCGAAGCCCGCTCCGACGGGCTCGCGGTCTCGGGGCCGGACATTGAGCGCGTTGTAGAGCGTCGAGATTACCGGGAGATTTCCGATCTCAGACTCTTCGACGAGGATCCTCGACTCACCGAAAAGGCGGTGGGGGCGACGGGTGTACCCGCCGACGACCGCGCCGCCGGAGATGCGTCCGGGGACCGGGTCCATCGTGGGGTCTGCGGTGCGTGCGAGGCGGTCGAGGTCGAGGCGGCCGATGGTGGCGTTCAGGCGGACGAATCGTTCGGGGCCGTGCATGGTCGAGGTGCCCCAGACCTCGACGGATCCGTCGGCGATGCCCAGGCGGGCGTGTTCGAGCACGATGCGATCGGGCCCGGCCCAGAGGCGGATGTCATAGGTGTCCAGATCCACCTCGCGGAAGCCGCCCCGCTCGACGGTGCCCCGGAGGTCGACGAGCACGGGGCCGAACGAGCCGGGGCCGCGGCTCGGGCTGACGCTCAGCTCGCCGTCGATCAGGCCCCGCAGGTCGTCGAGCAGTTTGTCCGCGTCGGGCGGGGCGAATCGACGCGCGATCGAGACGGCGTCGACGCCCTCGATCCGGGCCTGCAGCTTTGTTTCGGTCCAGTCGTCCAGGGGCAGGCGACCGGCGGCGTTGATCCGCCCTCCCCCCGCGAGCAGTTCGGCAGAACCGATCTCGAGCGTGCGTCCGCGGACGGCGCCGTCGAAGTCTCCGCTGCCGATCGGGTTCTGCTGGAAGGTCGCGTCGGCTCTGCCCTTCACGAGCATGTCGGCGGTCATCGACAGGGTGTCAACGGACCCGGAGACCTCCGCGTTGAGAGTCGCGCCGAATTCGGCGTAGCGGAGGGGCCACTGGTGCGCATCGAGATCCACCCGGAGCCCCGCCTCGGTGACGAGGTCGTAGGCGATCATGCCGCTGACATGCCCTTCGCCCTGGCGGAGCAGGATGTCCTGCAGCCGAGCCTCGCGCCTGTCGGCCTCGATGCGGCCCGACGCGAGGGCGATCTCGATCGGATCCAGCAGCAGGTTTCTGGCCGACCACTCGCCGGTCAGCGTCGCGCGTCCCGCGTCGCCCTCAGGGATCTTCGCGACAAGCTCGAAGCCCGCAACGCCGGCGAGTCTCGTGCCGACACCGACCGCTTCAGAGAGCTGATCGAACGCGAGCCCGTCGGCGCCGATGCGGATGTCGATGCTGGCGTCGGGATCGATCAGGGCGATGATGCCCGCCTCGCCTCCGAGGAGCTCGAAACGTTCGGAGGTGTAGACGATGCCGCTGGTATCGACCTCTGCGAGCCCGCGCATGGTGACGGGTTCCAGCGGCTCGCCTCGCAGACGCAGGTCCACCAGCGCGAGCGACCCCTCGCCCGACAGCCCGACGGGGTTGAGCGTGCCCCCGAGCTCGAGCTCGGCGAGCACGCTGCCGGCGATGAGGGCGGGCGCGGCTCCGTCTTCGGTCTCGTCGGCGATGCGGAGCGCGACAGTGGTGCGGGCGAGCAACGGTGTCTGGCGATCCGGGTCGTACGAGCCGGAGGCCTGCACGCTCGCGAGCCTGCTCTGGACCGACAGGTCCCACGCATCGGCGGCGACGCCGCTTCCACGGGCTTGGGCGGCGAGCGAGAGTCGGTCGAGTGCGTCCAGCCCCGGGACCAACCAGTCTTCGACGCCGATATCGATGTTCCACGCGCCGGTGTCGATGGCGTACTCGGCCCTCGCCGCTCTGAGCCGGGCCTGGGGGAGGTTGAGGTTGCTCAGGCTCACGAGGCCGGGCTCGTAGGCGACCCTCGCGCCAAGGCGCGACAGGTCGATCACGCCACCTTCGGCGTCCCAGACCTCGAGCCTGCTGAACGAGAAGCCCGCCGACGCGCGGTCGGGGAGGTTGCCCGAAGCGTCGAAGTCGATCGCGGCGCGGACGGCGTTCGGCCCGGCGTCGAGCACCGACTCGGCCGAGCCCGTCAGGACGGTGCGCCCCGCTTCAGAGAGCAGCACGCGCAGGTTCGCGCTCCCGTGATGGGCGTCGACCGGGCCGGCCTGGCCGCCGCTCCAGACAATCGAGAACTCGCCGGCCTCACGCCCGAGGCGCCAGACGCCCTCGATGTCGGCGGTCACGCCCAGCGACTTGGCACGGAGCTTCTCGAAGCCGACGGAGCCGTTGGCGTAGCGAACCGCGCCGCCAGTCAGCTGCGCCTCGCCGATGCCTTCGGCGACGATACGGATCGAACGAGGCTCGGCGCCGAGAGCGCCGGCGCTGGCGGAGAGCAACGCCCCGCCGGAAGCGTGCAGCGGGCCGAGATCCGCGCGATCGAGCTGCAGCCGTCCTTTGAGCCCGCCGCCGGCGATCTGCCCGGCCCACCGCCCCGAGGCGTTGACGGCCCGCGCTTCCCTCCGGAAGTCTTCGGGCAGAAAGTCGACCAGCGGCCCGAGCGAGTCGAGCTCGAAGCTCACGCGGTGCGCCCAGTCGGCGCCCACCCCGATACGCCCCCTCGCCCTGCCCAGCGTCGCCTCGGAGACCTCGAAGGCGTAGGCCACGGATGTCTCTGGGTCGCCCGTCAGTCTGACCCGCAGCTCGCCGACATCACGCCCCGCGTCGCGGAGCACGATCGTGACGCTCTCGGCCCGGAGCTCGGGGAGGCCGGGCACGCCCCCTCCGCCGCCGTCGCGTCCGCCCAGCGCCGCGCCGACACGCGCGAGGGCTTCTGCGATGTTCCAGCCGCCCGCGGCGTCGCGTTCGGCGATGATCCGCACCTCATCGAGTTCGAGGCGGCGGAGGCCCGGGTCGCGCAGCAGGCCGATCAGCCCGACATGGCGATGGGTCGCGCCGACGCGTCCGACCTCGACCATTGTCTGCTCTTCCAGCGGCAGGCGGACGGTGATCCCTCTGACCACCGTCTCTCCCCTCCACGCCAGATCGACCTCCGCGATCTCGACGCGCAGCCCGAGCGTCCGCGAAGCGACGCTCTCGGCGATCGAGCGGGGCAGGTCGCTCTTTCTGACCGCTTCGGCGCCGAGGTAGACGCCCAGCGCGACCGCCGCGAGAACCAGCAGCCAGATCAGCCGGCGCAGCCAGCGTCGGCGACGGACCTCGACCATGACCACGCGATTGCGGGTGCGTCGGTTCCGTTTACGCCGGGGTTGGCGCGCCGGGCGTTCTGGCTTCTGCGAATCGGGCGTTGTCACCGAGGGTCACGATCGGAGGGGGCGATGTCGCCCGTCGTCCGCGGGCCGAGTCCGAAGAACCACCAGTCGTCGCGTGTCGAGCGGCCGATCGAGGGGCCCGAAGCCGCGACGACATCCCCGGTCTCACGCCAATACGCGACATAGGCGACGCTGGCGAACCCTCGCTGCCGCTGATTCTTGGCGATCGCTAACTCTGGCGTCACGAGCGGGGCGCCCGCGGCGCCCTCGATCGGGCTGGTGATGAACACCGGGGGAAGGCCAGCCAGCGAGTCGTAGCGGTCGATGCCGACACCGCCGCTGCGGACCTCGACGATCACATCGCACTGGTCCCGGTCGGGCACGAGGCGGACGCCCGCCAGGAGCAGGCGGGCCCGGAGCTGACCCAGCACAAAGGCCGACTCGGACGCCGCGAAGTACCGGTCGTCGAGCCAGACCTGGCGCCCGCGGAGGTTCTCGAAGGAGAGGCCGTTGACAGCCTCTGTCGCGGCCGTGGAGAGCATGAACTGCTCCGTCGCGGTCCTCGGCGGATCGGTCACCCGGACCGAAGAGCACCCGGCGCACGCCAGCGCGGCGCAGAGGACGAAAAGCCAAAGGATCCACTGGTCTTTGCTGCGCTCGTTGGCCATGGAGCAAGGGTACCGCTCTCCCCCGACGCCCCGCCACCTGTTCTCATGAGCATTCGCCCGGCGGCCTCGGGCAGACCGCCCGGACGCCATGTGCATCTGAACCGCCAGCCATGTGCCTCAGCATCGGGTGCTCGCGTCCGAGTTCTTTGTCCAGCGGCTGACCCGCCCAAAGGCCTATAGCGACAGGGGACTCAGGCGGAGAGAGCTATCGCGGGTCGGCGTGGATGGCCGTGGGCCGGAGCCATTGCGGACTCTGGGAGGGGCATTTTTGTTATAGGACGACTTCGGAACCTCGGACGATTCGTCGCGTATGTATTTTTCCGGGTGTTCTTCGCCCCGGGATCTGTTATGTTGTTTGCCAGTTCTGTGCCGAAGTCTCACCGACGAAGGCGGCGGGCCGTTGGGGCGGGCCGTCACAGCCCGCCGGGGTACATCCAAGATTGGGGTATGAGTTTATGAACAATCGAAGCGTGAATTGGTCGGTCTGGGCGTGCTCGCTCGGAATCGGAGCAGGGGCCTTCGGGGCAGACGCCGTGGCCGGGCTTGAGCTCGTCAGCGACGGCACCGTCCACAGGCTGTCGCTGGAGGGCAGGCCGGCGTTCCACATCACCACCCAGCCGATCAGCAACCAGCGGCTGATCGAGGTCGCGGGCACCACCGCCGCGGTCGCGATGTGGGAGGAAGGTCCGGCGCGGGCGCAGCGGTACGCGATCTCGCTCGACGGCCGGTCGTTCACGCGCCCGTTCGAGCGCAGGCAGCTCATCCGTCTGCACAACGGCTTCTTCGACCCGACGGTCGGCACGCCGCCGGTGGCGCCGGACCTGCGGGCGGGGCCCGAGGCCGAGTTGTTCATCGTGCAGTTCAAGACCCGGCCGATCGAGGCGTACCGCCAGGCGGTCCGCGAGGCGGGCGGGACGGTGCACCAGTTCATGGCCGACCAGGCCCACCTGGTCCGCATGAGCCCCGAGGCCCGCAAGGCCGTCGAGGCGATGCCCTTCGTCCGCTGGGTCGGGCCCGTGCACCCGGCGTACAAGGTCGAGCACGCGGTGCTGCAGGAGCTCAACGCGGCCGACTTCGTCCCGACCCGCCGGTACCACATCAAAGTCCTTGAATCCGACAACGCGATGAAGCAGACCGTCGCGGACGAGATCGTCCGCGTCGGCGGCGTGATCGACCAGCTGAACCCCAACGGCTTCCTGCTCGACGCGACGCTCGACGGCGATCAGCTCCGCCAGATCCTCCGCCTCAACGAGGTGCAGTTCGTCGACCGCTGGGGCGCGCCCGAGGAGGACATGAACATCGCCCGCGAGATCAGCGGCGCGAACCTGATCGAGACTGCCGGCGGCTTCACAGGCGCCGGCGTCCGGGGCGAGGTCATGGACGGCGGCCTCCGCACCACCCATGTCGAGTTCGCCGGGAAGTCCATCCTCATCCACGGCGGCAACACGACCAGCTTCGGGCACGGCACGCCCGTGACCGGCATCGTCTTTGCGACCGGCAACAGCAACGCGCAGGCTCGCGGCCTGCTGCCCGACGCCGACACGATCATCTTCAGCGCGTACCAGCAGCTCGGCGACCGCTACGCCCACACCGGGCGATTGGTCGACCCCAACGGGCCGTACCGCGCCGTCTTCCAGACCAACAGCTGGGGCTCGCCCCGCAACCTCGTCTACTCGAACATCTCCGCGGAGATGGACGAACTGCTCTTTGACCACAACATCCTGATCACCCAGTCGCAGTCCAACGCGGGCAACCGCCAGTCCCGCCCGCAGGCCTGGGCGAAGAACGTCGTCTCCGTCGGCGGCGTCCAGCACCAGAACACGCTCAGCAAGCACGACGACTGCTGGTGCGGCGGCGCGAGCATCGGCCCCGCCGACGACGGGCGCATCAAGCCAGACCTCACGCACTTCTACCACAACATCACGACCACCGGCGGCAGCAACGACACCAACTACACCAGCTTCGGCGGCACCAGCGGCGCGACCCCGATCACCGCCGGCTACTTCGGCCTGCTCTTCCAGATGTGGTCGCAGGGCGTCTTCGGCAACGATGTCTCCGGCGGCGATGTCTTCGACGAGCGCCCCGCGGCCAGCACCGCCAAGGCGATCGCGATCAACACCGCGTCGCAGTACTCGTTCAGCAACCCCAACGCCGACCTCTCCCGCGTCAAGCAGGGCTGGGGCCTGATCGACATGGGCATCGCGTTCCAGGACCGCGACCGGATGTTCGTCATCGACGAGAGCGAGATCCTCGGCGAGTTCGAGAACTACGCCCGCAATGTGCTCGTCACCCCCGGCGATCCCGACCTGCGCGTCACACTGGTCTTCCGCGATCCGGCAGGCAACCCCTCGTCCTCCGTCGCCCGCATCAACGACCTGAGCCTCCGCGTCGTCTCGCCCTCGGGCGTCGAGTACTGGGGCAACAACGGCCTGCTGCAGGGCAACTGGTCGATCCCCGGCGGCGATTCGAACACCGTCGACACCGTCGAGAATGTCTTCGTCCAGAACCCCGAGACCGGCGCCTGGCGGGTCGAGGTCATCGCCGACGAGATCAACCAGGACATCGTTCCTTCTGAGCCCGGGGCGCAGGCGCTCTTCTCGCTGGTCATCGCCGGCGGCGAGGTCGTGCCCGACGCATTCACCTTCGACCTGCCGGCGGATCCGCCCGTCGCAGCGGCGCCCGGCGACAGGATCTCGTTCCCCGTCGAGGTCGTGCCCGGCGGCGAGACGGTCGACCCGAGCAATGTCCTCCTGAACTACCGCTTCGACGACGGGGCGTTCGCCTCCATCCCGCTGACCTATCTCGGCGACAACATGTACGAGGCCGAACTGCCCGTCACCCGCTGCGGCGACAAGCCCGAGTTCTTCATCAGCGCCGTGGGCAACGGCGGGGCCGGCACAGAGTTGACCATGCCTGTCAATGCGCCCGCGACCGTCTTCCGCACGGACATCGGCGGTTTCGAACTCATCTACACCGACGACTTCGAGAACGACGCCGGCTGGACCGTCGTCAACGAGAATCTCGTCAGCGGCGCCTGGGTCCGCGACTGGCCCGACGCGGGCGGCGCATGGGGCGACCCGACGACCGACTTCGACGGATCGGGCAAGTGCTGGATCACCGGCAACGAGCCCGGACGCTCGGATGTCAACGGCGGCCCGACCCGCCTGATCACCACGCCGTTCGAGCTCCCGCAAGGCACCGTCTTCGTCGAGCTCAGCTTCGCGGAGTGGTTCTACAACAACACCAACGACGACCCCTTCTGGGTCGAGGTCTCCAACGACGGCCAGAACTGGGAAGAGATCTACCGGCGCGTCGGCGGCAGCGGCGGCTGGCGTGTCCGCACCATGACCGTCCGCGACGAGGCCGACCTCTCCCAGCCGATCCAGTTCCGCTTCAGCACACAGGACATCGGCGGTAACTCCATCACCCAGGCGGGCATCGACGCGATGTCGATCCGTGTCTTCGGGTGCGCAGACACCTGCCGTGCTGACATCAACGCCGACGGCGTCGTCGACGCGGACGACTTCTTCGAGTTCCTGTCCCTCTTCGCCGCCGGCGATCCGGTCGCCGACATGAACGGCGACGGCGTCATCG
>REET01000008.1 GCA_007694925.1 Phycisphaerales bacterium
GCAACGTGGTCGCGAGCGACTGGCGTCTCCGGATCGCAGCAGGTCGGCGTCGCCTCCGTCGATGGCGTTCAACGAGCCAGTCTCTGGAGCGGCACGGCCGCATCGTGGGTGGATCTCAACCCCGCCGGCGCAACGGGATCGGGAGCGAATGACATTCACGGGTCGCATCAGGTCGGCTGGGCCGAGATCGACGGCTTCAGGCGCGCCAGCCTCTGGAGCGGCTGCGCCGAGTCCCGGGAAGATCTTCCCAGCTTTTTTTGGTCGGACACCGTGGCCACGGGCATCTGGAGCGACGAGTCGTTCATCTACATCTCCGGCTACGGATTCAGCAACGACACAGAAGGCTACCAAGCCCTGCTCTGGACCGGCGTTGTCCCCGCGCCTTCGGGCGCCGCGTTGTTCACCCTTGTCGGCCTGTTGGCCGCACGGCGTCGCCGCTGATGCGAACGCCCCGCGAACAGCGCCGTGTTTCGCTGCTTCTTCGACTTTGGTCGCGATTCTCTGATGTCGCGAGCCAACCCCCGTCGCCTTGTGGGTAGAGGGCGGGATCGACCGGAATGTCCGGGTTCGAGCCGCCGACGCGTCCCGGCCATGCAGCCGTGACGCTTGCTTCACGCTTTGGATGCAGGAGAACAAGTGATGACAAAGAATCAAACCGCGAAGATGCTTACACTCAGTGTGGTTCTGGCGGGCGTCGCCGGGACGGCCAGCGCCCAACGGTTCTCAGACAACTTCAACTCGGGCAGCCTGGATGCTTGGGGTGCACCAAATCTCTTCGGCGAGATCACCTCCCATCTTGTGTCGGCCGCGACCGGAGAGCTCCGGATGGAGGGTGTCGGCATTTCCACAGTCCGGCCTGACTTCATCTACCTCCCGCTCGCCGCCTCAGTCGCGGACATCCACCTCTACCAGAACGGCTCGGCGAGCGTCGATCTTGATCTGGATGGCGGCAGCCAGGGGGGCATTGTGGCTCGTGGTGATTACCCAAGAGCTGCAGTCGAGTTCGGCGTCTTGAACCGGGCCAACCCACTCAGCAACGATCGGCTGTTCATCAATATCGGCATCAACGGTGTGCTCGTCGCGGGAAACATTATTGATCTGAACTTCGAGGCCAGCTCGGTTCGGTTGGACGCGTCCTGGAACGGCGCCGAGTACAAGCTCACGGCGACCGACCGCCTCACGCTCGAGTCGATGTCGGTGGGCCTGACCGGCCCGTCGTTCACCGGCGGCGGGGAGGTCGGCCTCGCCGTCGCCCGCTCGGTCATCAATGTCTTTGACTTCGGAGCCACTTTCGACAATTTCGAGATCAGCCCCGCCTGCCCGCCCGACCTCAACAACGACGGCGTCGTTGACGCCGACGACTTCTTCCTCTTCCTCAACCTGTTCTCCCAAGGCGACCCCCGCGCCGACTTCAACGGCGACGGTGTGATCGACGCCGACGACTTCTTCGCCTTCCTCTCCGACTTCGCAGCGGGATGCTGAGCGACAACCCTCGGACCTAAACCCACGAGGACCGAGGCTCTCATCGCACCCCCCGCCGGACACGCTCCGGCGGGGGTGTTCTCTTGCAGCGGGTGGTGTCCGCTGCCGACGCGGCGAGCGGGTTCAGGCTGATGGTCTCCGCTTCGGGGACTGCCGCTCGCTCCAGCGGGCCCGGCCGGCCGGGCTTGGTCGTTCGTCACCCAATGCATTGAGGACATCAGCGAGCCACGCCGATATTGGGCGATCGTCCATCGACCGCTCTGAAGGACGGAGTTCCGGCCTGTGTGGATTGGTTCTGGAACCGCTGTGGCGTCTAGCGCTGTCCTGGATGACGCTGGCACAATGCTTCGGCATTCTGATCCGACACACTCCAGATCGACAGCAGCAAGCCTCCGTTTGTGTATACCGCGCGTGGCTCAGGGGCATCGCTCGGCCACGCCCTCAGGAGTGACAGCTTCTGGTGCGGCGTCTGATTCGGCGATTCGCGCGGTCCCCGCTCCGGCCAGCGGATAGCCCGGCTCGAGTCTCCAGACCCCGTACTGAACGCGACGCAGCGGGCGACCATACTCAGCGCCGATGCGCCGATCCTCCACCAAGATCAGATAGAGATCCGAACTGACCTCGGGCGACTGGTGGAAGTAGCTGTGCCCGAGTCCGCGTGATCGACTGCGCACATCGATCAGTTCGATCTCCGGCGGAAGTTCGGACACCGCACGGCGGGTCTCCTCATCGAGGCGGTCGATATCCATGCGACCAAGCCGAGAGATCCCGTGAAACAGCCAGTTGGCAACCCCCAGAGCGCGGTCTCGAGACGAGAAGTAGACCGTCGTCGAAACCGGCGCCATGTGCAGATACTCCGCGGCGATACGCTGCCCAACGACTTCCAGGTCAAGGTCGGGCGCTGCAAGAATGAGATGGCCCAGCTTGAGCGTCTCTCTCGTGGACCGCCCCGCTGCACGCTCCTCAAGGTTGATCTCGCGCAGTGCGGTGGTCAACACATCCGTGCCGCGGCTGTGCGCGATCAGATTGAGCTGTCGGACATCCGGCGACGAGGCTATTTCACGCAGGGTTCTCCGCAGGTGCAGGACGCTGAACTCCCCGGACTCCCGGTCATGGGTGTACCCGAACAGCAGCGAGCCGCTCCCCGCCGGCCATGAATAGACGATCACAAGGCCGCGGCGGCCCGTCAGCTCCGCGATCTCTGCGGCGGTCACGACCGCCGACTCGAACGGCACGTTGAATCCGTGCACAAAGACGGTGACCCGCCCCTCATCCTCGGGCAGCATCATCTCGGCGAGCAGTTCGTGCAACCG
>REET01000029.1 GCA_007694925.1 Phycisphaerales bacterium
CGCCCCAGCGCGCCCCTACCCTTGCACCAGCATGACCAGAACACCCCCCAAGCCCGCACCCTCTCTCGCCACAACGACCGCCGCGATCGCCATCGCCGTGCTTCTGCTCGGCGCCGGCGGCTGCCGCGTCACCCACAACGACAAGCTCTCGGTCGGCGACGATCTGCTCACGCCTTCGTTCAAGACTGAGCGCGAGGGCTTGGACCGCACCCGCCGCGCCACCGAAGCCCCGCGCCCCCTCCCGCTCGACCGTTCCCCGTGGGAAGAGACCGTCGTCAAGCTCCCCTCCGCGGGCGTTAAGCACCGGCCGCTGCTCGCGACCAATTTCCGCGTCCGCACGCGCGACAGCCGCACCAACTACCCAACCCCCCTCTCCGCACTCGACGAGCAGTACGACGGCCTCCGCGATGTCGAAGCGCCGGGACAGGTCCTCCTCACCGTCGCCGATTTCGTGATGCTCATCCCCAGAGGCTTCATCCTCCAGCCCTTCTGGCATCTCCACCAGAGCCCCGCCGAGCCCTACGCCCGCTCGCGCGAAGAGAGCTGGCTCTCTGAAGCCCTCGGCCCCGCCGTCGCACGCCCCGGCGAACGCATCACCCCGACGACCGAGCCCGGCCTCGTCAAACGCCGCGTCCCCCGTCCCGAGCCCGAGCCGGCACCCGAAGCAACCGAAGACCCCGCCCCCGAAGCAGGCGAATCCGGCGGGAGCGCCGACTGATGCCCGGCCCGCTCGACAACCGCGGCCTCCACCCCGATTACCGCCTCAAGGAAGCCTTCGAGGTCTCGCCCGCCCAGGCCAAGGCCCTCGTCGATGAGGGCAAGGCCGTCGTGCTCGACTGCCGCACCGACGAAGAGCTCGAAGTCGCCAGCGTCCCCGGCGCCCTGCATATCCCACTCCACGAGCTCGACACGCGCTGGCAGGAGATCAAGGCCGACCCCGACGCGGTCATCCTCACCCTCTGCCACCACGGCCGCCGCAGCTTCAGAGCCGCAACCGCCCTCCAGGCCAAAGGCTTCACCAACACCCGCTCCATCGCCGGCGGCATCGAAAACTGGTCCCTCGCCATCGACCCCACCGTCCCCCGCTACACCAACGACCAGTGCGGACCCCAACGGATCGAATAGCGCACCTCCGGAACTGACACGCAACGCACCCGTGCCACCGACCTCCAAAGGAGGTCGGTGCTCCGGCGATGAGTCTCTACCGCCCCTACACCTTCTCCGGCTCACCTGCTCGCCTGCTCGACCCTCTCCCGCTCTCGCCCGCCGAAGGCGGGCGCCCCCTCATCTCACAATCTTAAAAATCCGCCCGCCCCGGTGATCCACAATGTACAACTCCCCCTCGTTGTCCACCCCGAACGACGAGATCTCCACGGCACGCGGCGCCTCCCCCGCGAACGGCGAGCCGTAGTACTCACCCACCTCACGCACATCGACCGCCTCGCCGTCCTCGTACTTCCATGTCCACATCCGCCCCGACATAAAGTCCGCGCAGATGTACCGGCCCTTCAGCGATTCGACCTTCGTCCCCTCGTACAGAAACCCGCCCGTGATCGACGCCAGCGGATGGTGCTCGTAATACCACACCGGACGCAACGCGTTCTCGGGCACCGGCCGATCGCCGATCACACGCCTCGCCCGCCCCGAAAGCGGCAGCGGCTCGGGCCCCTCCAGCCTCGCCCAGCCGAAGTTCTCTCCGCCCTCTGAGTCGGCGGGCATGATGTGCACCCACTCGTACTTGTTCTGCCCGACATCGGCGATCCACAGACGCCCCTTCGAGTCGAACGCGTACTTCCAGGGATTGCGAAGCCCGTACGACCAGATCTCCGGACGCACGCCCTCCTTGCCGACAAACGGATTGTCCGAAGGCACCGCGTACGCAAGCCCCTCATCCGGCTCGCCGCAGACATCGATCCGCAGCATCTTGCCCAGGAGCGACTCCATGTTCTGCGCCAGATCGTCGGGGTCGTTGGCCGCGCCGCCGTCGCCCGTCCCAATCCACAGCATGCCGTCGGGCCCGAAACGCATGCACCCGCCGTTGTGGTTCGCGTACGGCTGCGCGATCCGCATCACCAGCTCTTCGCTCGACGCATCCGCCCGATGCGCCGACTCCGCACGCACCCGCACGATCCGCGTCGAGTTGTCCCGCGCCGTGTAGTTCAGGTAAAACACCCGGCTCTCCGCCCAGTCCGGCGCCAGCGCCATCCCGAGCAGACCCTGCTCCCACCCGCGATCGGTAAAGTCTTCCCCCGCCGTCCAGAACGGCGTCTCCAGCAGCCGTCCGTCCTCGACCACCCGCACACGCCCAGGCTGCTCAAGCACATAGAACCGCGCATCGTGCGTCGGGTCGGCGATCATCTCCACAGGCTTGCTCAGCCCGTCGACCAGCAGCTCGATCGTGTCAGGAAGCTCGCGAGGCTCCGCGCACGCGCTCGCACCAATCAGCAGCGTCGCGGCAAAAGCGGTCAACAGTGTGCGCATTACTCAGGTCTCCTGCAGTCGCCTCGCCCCGGGTTTGCCCGTCACACGATACCACACACCGACGCTCAGCGACGGCATCCACAGCAGCGGCCGCACACACGCCGTCAACACCGGCCGGCTCAGCACCTCGGACGCAAGCCTGCACGCGGGCCGACGCCAGCGCAGCCGACCCCGATACGCCGCGCCAACACGCCGCTGCACACCCCCGAGCGCCCCACGCTCCAGCGACCCCTCCGCCGACAACAACCGGCCCACCAGATCCCCCGACCACAGCGCCAGCCCGATTCCCTCGCCCCCCACCGGGTCCACCGC
>REET01000313.1 GCA_007694925.1 Phycisphaerales bacterium
CACACCATGATCGTCATCAAGATCGGCGGGGCGGAAGGCATCGGGCTCGAAGCGGTCTGCAACGACGCGGCCGAACTCGTCCACGCCGGTGAGCGCGTCGTCCTCGTCCACGGCGGGTCGCACGAGACCAACACCCTCGCCGAGCAGCTCGGACACCCCGCCCAGTTCGTGACCTCGCCCTCCGGCCACACCAGCCGCAGAACCGACCGCAGGACCATGGAAATCTTCCAGATGGCCTGTTGCGGCAGGATCAACAAGCGCGTCGTCCAGATGCTGCAGGCCCGGGGCGTCAACGCCGTCGGCCTCTCGGGCATGGACGGCGGGCTCTGGCGGGGCCGGCGCAAAAAGGCGATCCGCATCGTCGAAGACGGGCGGACCAGCGTCCTGCGAGACGACTACACGGGCACCGTCGATCAGGTCAACGCCGCGATGCTCAACCGCCTGCTCAACATCGGGCTTACCCCCGTGCTCACGCCCCCGGGCCTGAGCGAGGAGCACGAGCCGATCAATGTCGACGCCGACCGGGCCGGGGCCAAGACCGCCGGCGCGATGCGGGCCGACACCTTCATCATGCTCTCCAATGTGCCCGGGCTGCTCCGCTCCTTCCCCGACGAAGCGTCGTTGATCCCAGAGCTCGCCCGCGCCGAGCTGGACGCGGCGATCGAGCTCGCGCAGGGGCGGATGAAGAAGAAGGTCCTCGCCGCGGGCGAGGCCCTGGATATGGGCGTCGGGCGTGTCATCCTCGCCGACGCCAGAGCCGAACGACCGATACAACGCGCCCTCTCGGGCGAAGGAACGGTGGTGTCATGACCACAGCGACCGCAAGACTCGACGCGGGCGTGCGCCCGAAGACAGCAACCACACCCGCCCAAGCCGCCAACCCCGACCGCGAGGCGATCGATCTCGTCCGCGACCTGGTCGCGGCCCCCAGCCTCTCGGGCCACGAGCAAAGCGCCGTGCGCCTGTTCGCCGAGCGGATGTCGCGCCTCGGCTACCGCGCCGCGATCGATATCGCGGGCAACGCCGTGGGCGTGATCGGCTCGACCGACCCCGACGCGTCGGAGATCGTCCTGCTCGGCCACATCGACACGGTGCCCGGGCGGATCCCCGTCCGCGTCGACGAAGACGGCTACCTGTGGGGACGCGGATCGGTGGACGCCAAGGGCCCGCTCGCTGCGTTCGCCATCGCCGGCGCGCGCGCAGCGCTGCCCGAAGGTGTCCGTCTGGTCGTCGTGGGCGCTGTCGGCGAGGAAACGCCGACCTCTCCCGGCGCACGCTTCATCCGCGACCGCCACCGCCCCGTCGCCTGCATCATCGGCGAGCCCAGCCACTGGGACCGCTACACCGTGGGCTACAAGGGCCGGCTGCTGGTCGAGGCGACTTTCGAACAGAACGGCGGGCACTCGGCCGGGCCGCAGGGCGCGGTCGCAGAACGCGTCGTCCGCTGGTGGAACCACCTCCGTGCGAACATCGGGGAGTGGAACATCGGGCGCGAGGGCCTGTTCGACACCATCCAGGCCTCGCTGCAGCACATGGAAACCTCGTCGGACGGGCTGACCGATCGCGCCCGCGCCACCGTCGGGCTCCGCCTGCCGACCTGGGCCGACCCCGCGGCGGTCGAGGCCGACCTGTGCACCGTCAGCCCGGGCGTCGAGCTGCGGGTCTACGGGCACACGCCGGGCGTGCGCACCGGCAGGGCGAACACGGTCTCGCGGGCCCTCGCATCTGCGATCGCCGACGAGGGGGGCAGGGCCCGGGCGGTCGTCAAGACCGGCACCTCGGACATGAACACGGTCTTCAGGGCGTGGGGCTGCCCGATCGCGGCCTACGGGCCCGGCGACAGCACGCTCGACCACACCCCCGAGGAACGCCTCGACCTGGCCGAGTACCTGCGGTCGATCCGGGTGCTGAGCGGCGCGATCGAGCGGATCGCCGGCGACAGCGCGGCCTGAGCGGGCTACTCGTCTTCGTCGGGAGGGACATCGCGTTGCGGCCTGTCGTGCCAGCCATCGGCGTCGTGTCGGACGATCTTGCCCGTGGTGAGGTAGATCGTCTGCTCGGCCATGTTTGAGCAGTGGTCGGCGATGTGGGTGAGGCGGTCGGCGATGCCGCTGATGAAGAAGGCGAAGTCGATCGTCATCTCGCCGGAAACGACCTTGCCCCTGGCGTCGGCGACGATGGCGTCGCGGAAGCTCATCACGGCGTCGTCTGCCCTGAGGGCGAGGCGTGCGAGGTCGGGGTCTGCGCCGTGAAGGGCGGCGTTGACATCGCGCTGGATGCCGACGACGCTGTAGGCCATCACGCGGAGCGTGTCGGGCATCTTGCCGTCGCTGAAGTTGTGCTTCTGCACATGCTCGGCCATGGCGACGCCGATGTCGGCGATGCGTTCGAGCTCGTTGTTGACCTTGACGATGGTCAGCAGGGTGCGGACCTGGCGCTCGCTGAGCGTCGCGTTGACCCGCGTCGCGTCGGAGAGGATCCTGACGGCGGCGACCTCGATCTCGACATCGAAGCGATCGATCTCGTCGTCCAGGTCGATGATGCGCTGCGCCGAGTCCGGATCTCGATCAAAGACGGAGGTGATGGCGGCTTCGACCAAGCCCCGCACCCGCATGCCCTGGGCGTTGATCTCGGCCTTGAGCTTGTCGAGGCGTCTGGTGAACCCTTCGGGTGTGGTCGGCATCGTCGTCCTTCCGGCCCGGGCCGGCGCTGGCGTCGTGGAGACTAGCGTTTCCTGACCGGATGGCGTCGGGCACGG
>REET01000007.1 GCA_007694925.1 Phycisphaerales bacterium
GATGGACCTGATCCCCGACTACAACCGGCGCAAGCACGGGCAGGACACCGTGCCGAAGGTGCACGAGATCGTCGACCGCTTCACGGCCGAGACCTACGGCGTCATGGTCTACCAGGAGCAGGTGATGCAGATCGTCCACGAGCTGGGCGGCATCCCCCTGCGGGCGGCGTACGCGCTGATCAAGGCGATCAGCAAGAAGAAGGAAAAGGTGATCGCCGCGGAGCGGCCGAAGTTCATCGAGGGCGCCGGCAAGAAGGGCCTGAGCAAGGACAAGGCCGACGAGCTCTTCGAACTGATCCTCAAGTTCGCGGGCTACGGCTTTAACAAGAGCCACTCGACGGGCTACGCCATCGTCGCGTACCAGACGGCGTACCTGAAGACCTATTTCCCGCGCCATTACATGGCGGCGTTCCTCACATTCGAGAGCCAGGCGCAGAAGGCCAGCGACTGGATCCCCTACCTCGAAGACACCAAGAAGACACGGACGATCGACCCGAAGACCGGTCGCATCATCGGCGACCGCATCGAGGTGAAGGCGCCGGATGTGAACCTGTCGCAGGCGGACTTCGCGGTGGTGTACGCGCCCGACGAGCCGAAGGACGCGGCGCACGGGCACATCCGCTTCGGGCTGCGCGCGATCAAGGGGGCGGGCTCCAAGGCGATCGAGACGATCATCCGTGAGCGCGACGGGGGCGAGGATGTCGAGCCGGTGGCGTTCCGGTCCATCTTTGATTTCTGCGAGCGTGTCGGCACGGGGGCGGTGAACAAGGCGACGATCGAGTCGCTGATCAAGTGCGGGGCGTTCGACTCGGTGCACGGGCGGGACTGCCGCGCGGCGATGGTGGCGACGATCGAGCAGGCCGTCAGCGCCGGGCAGAAGGTGGCGCAGGACAAGGCGGCGGGTCAGGCGCAGTTGTTTGGTTTTGGCGGGGGTTTCGGCGGGGGCGAGGCGGATGCGCCGGCGGTGGAAGCCTCAGAGCCCCCGCTGGCGAAAGTCGATCCGTGGTCCGAGGCGGAGATCCTGCGCCAGGAGTTCGACATCCTGGGCTTTTACATCTCCAGCCACCCGCTCAAGCAGTGGGAGGCGTGGACGGGCGCGTTCGTCAACGCGACGGCACGATCGCTCGCGGACATGCCCGACGGGCGGCGCGTCATCATGGCGGTGCTGGTCACCTCGACGCGCTCGCTGGTCGCCAAGACCGGCAAGAGCGCCGGGCGGCGCATGGCGGCTTTGGGCGTGGAGGACATGACCGGCCCGACGCAGGCGATCATGTTCCCCGACGCCTTTGAGAAGTACGGGCACTTGCTCGAGAGCGACGGGCCGAAGTTCATGCTCGGGCGGGTGGATCTGTCGCGGGCGGAGCCGCAGATCATCATCGACCAGCTCGCGCCGATCGAGTCGGTGCCGCTGGAGCAGGGGCGGCTGTGTGTGTTCCTGAGCGAGCCGCGGCTGAACGGGGGGAGCGATTCGGCGCTCGATGCGCTGCACGAGCTGATCCGGGGCTCGGCTTTGCGGAACGGTGCGGCGGCCCTCGTTCCTTCAGCGCCGGTGGACATCGCCGTCGAGACCGAGAGCGACATTGTGTACCTGCGCCCGTCGAGCGAGATCCGCGTGCCGCTCGAGCCCGCGTTCCTCGGCGAGACCGTCAGGCTGCTGGGCGAGGGGACGGTCAGGCTCGTCGGGGGTGTGGCGCTGGAGGTGCAGGAGCGCAAGCAGTGGGGCAAGCGCCCGCGTCGGACCGACGATGACGAGTGATCTTCATCCGCCTCACTGTTGCACAGAGCCCGGATCGATCCGCAGCGATCTCGCATAGGTCGAGTCCGGCTCGGCCGCGATGCGCAGCACCTCGGCGACGGCGGCCCGCTGTCCGGGCCACATGAACGCGGAGAGAGCCGCGGCCCAGCGGTGGTCGGTGTGCTCGCTGTTGAGCTTCGGTTGCCAGTCGCGTTCGACCTCGACGCAGAACCTCGGGCTCATCACCACGCAGTCGAGCGACGCGATGAAGTAGGGGTGGACCTGTTCGAGTTGCCAGAAGCCCAGGAGCGCCGGGTCGCTGGCTGAGAGGCCTACTTCTTCGTGCAGTTCCCGCAGGGCGCAGGCCGCAGCGGTCTCGCCGGGCTCGGTGTGGCCCATCAGCGGGTGCCATGTCCCGCCCATGGGATCGCCGGCGCGGAGGAGCTGGAGGAGCTCTGGCGTGCCGTCGTTTCGCCGGAAGATGTAGACATCGACGATGTCTGTGCGGATGTCGGTCATGGCTGGTCGGTGATCTCGGTGAGTCGTGCGAAGACGCCCGCCTTGGCGAGGGTTTCGGCCCATTCGGCGTGTGGGTCGGAGTCTGCGACGATGCCGGCGCCGACGGGGTATTCGAGCGAGGCGTCCTTGAACGATCCCTGTTCCTGGCCGGACTTTCCGACGATGGTCGCGGTGCGGATGGCGACGCTGAACTCGGCGTGGCCGGAGCGGGAGACGAAGCCGACGACGCCGCAGTAGGCGCCGCGGGGGAAGGGTTCGAGCTCGTCGATGATCTGCATTGCCCGGACCTTCGGCGCGCCGGTGATCGAGCCGGCGGGGAGTGTCGCCTTGAGCAGGTCGGCGAGGCCGAGCCCGGGCCGGAGCGTCGCGGCGATCTCCGACGAGGCCTGGATGACGCCCGAGCTCCCGGCGTGACGCTCGATGCGGCGGGGGTCGGCGACGCGGACAGAGCCGAAAGAGGCGACGCGCCCGAGATCGTTGCGCATGAGGTC
>REET01000011.1 GCA_007694925.1 Phycisphaerales bacterium
TCCGCCCAGTGACCAAGAGCTCGCCAAAGCCCCGCTTCCAGGACGCCTCCCCCGCCTACCCCGCGGCCATGGAGAAGCTCATCGCCGAGCTCAACCGCCTCCCGGGCATCGGCCGCCGCTCCGCTGAACGCCTCGCCTTCCACCTGCTCAAAGCCGAAACGCCCGAGGCCCTCGCCCTCGCCGACGCCGTCGCCGAAGTCAAACGCTCCGTCAAGCACTGCCCCGTCTGCTACAACCTCGCCGAGGAGGGCCTCTGCCGCGTCTGCGCAGACCCCCAGCGCGACCGCTCGACCGTCCTCGTCGTCGAGCAGCCCCGCGACCTCATCGCCATCGAGCAGACCTCCATGTACCGCGGCCTCTACCACGTCCTCATGGGCCGCCTCAGCCCCCTCGACGGCATCGGACCCGGCGAGCTCACCGTCGCCCACCTCCTCGCCCGCATCGACAACCCCGAGAAGCACCAGCCCGGCGGCGAACCCCTCCGCGAGGTCGTCCTCGGCCTCGGCCCCAACACCGAGGGCGACGGCACCTCCCTCTACATCGCCGAAGCCCTCAAGGCCCGCCCCGTCAGCGTCACCCGCCTCGCCCGAGGCCTGCCCACCGGCTCCTCCCTGGAGCACGCCAACAAGGCTGTCCTCGCCGACGCCATCCAGGGCCGACGCTCGATGGAGCACTGAGCCGCGACGGCTCGCACCGGTTTTTCAGCCCATCCCGCCCGAAAACCCGCAGTTTGGCGCGCTCTTTGCAGACGCACCGCCCCGATCGGCGATAATCCCCTCACAGGAGTCCGTACAAAGGGCAGGAGGCCCACCCGCCGATGCGTTTCGACACCAGCCAGTCCATGAAGCTCGGCCAGCAGATGAAGCTGGCCCCGAGGATGATCCAGTCAATGGAGATCCTCCAGATGCCCCTGGCTGAGCTCCAGGAACGCATCGAGCAAGAGCTCGAATCCAACATCGCCCTCGAGCTCGACGCCCAGCCGGACATCCGCCTCGACCCGCCCAACGAGCAGGACCAGCCCGCACGCGAGGACGGGACCGCCGACAGCCGCGCTCAGGAAGACGCATTCAGCCGCCTGGACGACTATGTCCACGACAACCCCGACGCGGCCGACAACGACTTCTCACCCCCCTCCTACCGCGACGACTACGACACCCGCCCACGCTCCACCCGCCTCGACGGCGAGCCCGACGCCAAGAGCGAGGCGATGGCCAACACCCCCGCCCGCTCTGAGCCCCTCGCCGAGCAGCTCCTCCGACAGTGGTCCCTCGCCGAGGTCGAGCCCCGCACGCACGAGCTCGGCGCCTTCCTGATCGAAAAGCTCGAAGACGACGGCTACCTCCGAACACCACTCGAAGACATCGCCAAGGACGCCCCGCGCCACCTCGGCTCGCCCTCAGCCCGCGACCTCGAACGCGCGCTCGTCGCCATGCAGTTCTTCCTCGAGCCCGCAGGCATCGGCGCCCGCGACGCCCGCGAGTGCCTCCTCCTCCAGCTCGACGCGCTCGAAGACGACGAGACCTGGGACGAGGAGCACGACGAAGCCGGCGTCAACGAAAAAACCAAGATCCTCCACGCCGCCAGAACGCTCGTCGAAGACCACCTCGACGACCTGATGAACAACCGCCTGCCCAAGATCGCCGAGAAGAGCGGCCTCGGCCTCGACAAGATCAAGCAGGCCCTCCAGCTCCTCCGACGCCTCAGCCTCGCCCCCGCGCGACGCCTCGTCGCCGAGGACAACCGCCCCATCACCCCCGACGCCATCATCGAGTACGACCAGGACAACGACCGCTACATCGCCTACCTCAACGACCGGCGCCTCCCCAACCTCAACATCAACCGCGAATACGCCCTCCTCTCCCGCGACCGAACCGTCGAGAAGAAGGACCGCGACTTCATCAAGACCAACCTCTCCAACGCCCAGTGGCTGATCGACGCCGTCGAGCAGCGCCGCTCGACACTCCTCCGCGTGATCAATGTCGTCCTCGACGCGCAGCGCGACTACTTCGACTACGGGCCCCAGGCCCTCAAGCCCCTGCCGATGACCCTGGTCGCAGAGCAGCTCGGCGTCCATGTCGCCACCGTCAGCCGCGCCGTCTCGGGCAAGCACCTCATGACCCCGCGAGGCGTCGTCCCCCTCCGCTCCTTCTTCTCCGGCGGCATGCAGACCGACGACGGCGAAGACCTCAGCTACGACGCCATCAAGGCCGCCCTCAAAGAAGTCATCGACGCCGAAGACAAAAAGAAACCCCTCTCCGACGACGCCCTCGTCAAAGAACTCAAGTCCCGCGGCATCGAAATCGCCAGACGCACCGTCGCCAAATACCGCTCACAACTCGGCATCCCCACCGCAAGACTCCGCAAGAGTTTTTGACGGGGCGCTGGGAGCAGGGAGCTGGGCGCGGGGCGGCCCGGATCGCCGAGCCGAACAACAGCCTCAGATCTGTGGCACTGGCGGCTCGCCCGCCAGTGTTTTCACCGCGACGATCCCCGCCCCCTCAACAAGACCCTTCAATCCCAGCGTGCGATCCGTTACACTCGCCGCATGGGACACACGCTAGCAGCCGCAGCCATCTGCCTCGCCGTCCATCCCGCCATGGCCGAACTCCCGCCGGGCGTCGAGTGGATGAACCCGCCCGAAGCCGAGGACGCCCAACCCGCAGAATCCTTCATCATCTTCACCCGCAGAACCGAGCGCCCCGACACCGAAGAACCAACCGCCCACATCTGGCAGTTCGACACC
>REET01000165.1 GCA_007694925.1 Phycisphaerales bacterium
GCGATGTGCGACTCGGGCGTCCAGACCGCAAGCCGCAGCGCGTCGTGCGCCGGGCTCGGACGGTCGGCCAGCGGCGACAGATCGCGGAGGGCCGACTCGATGAGGCCGAACGCGTCCTCAGCACTCTGCTTCAGATTCCCGATGATCGTCTGCAGCAGGGACTCGGGGCTCTGGCCCTGCTGCTGATCCTGCGCCGGTCTCCAGCAGTCGTCGTCGGTGGGCAGGGCGATCAGGGCGTAGGCGATCTCCGCCTCTCTGGCCAGCCGTGCTTCGGGGAGAGCGGTCATGCCGACCACATCCGCCCCCATCGCGCGGTGCATCGACGCCTCGGCGCGAGTGGAGAAGGTCGGTCCGTCGATCACCACATAGGTCCCCGCCCGGTGCGTCTTCGTCTCCGAAGCGCGCGACGCGTCCACCAGCCAGTCCCGCATGACCGGGCAGCAGGGGTCGGCGAACTCCACATGGACCGCGGCGTTGTCGAAGAAAGTGCGTTCCTGTCCGCGTGTTCCGGCGCCGGTCGTCCGGTCGATGAACTGGTCGCAGAGCACGAGCTCGCCGGGGCGGATGTGCTCTCTGAGCGAGCCGACGGCGCCCGTGGCGATGATGTGCGTCACGCCGAGGGCCTTGAGCGCAAAGATGTTGGCGCGCCAAGGGATCCTGTGCGGAGGGATGCCGTGCCCTTCCCCGTGGCGTCGCAGGATCACCAAGGGCACATCGGCGCCCGCGAGCGTGCCGAGGACGATCGGGCCGCTGGGGTTGCCGAACGGCGTCTGGATCTCTCTGGTCTGCCGGTCTTTGAGGAGGCCCGCGGCGTTGAGGCGTTCCTCCATGCCGCTGCCTCCGATGATCGCGATCTTCATACGGCGCTTTCGCAATAGGTACGGTCGGTCGGTCCGGTGTCGCGGGGGGAATAGGGCGGTGACGACGCCTATTCCGCGAGCCGACAGCGTAACCGCCGCCGGGGCAGGAGTCTTGTGCCCATGAGGACCGAGCCCGGCCCGGTGCACGGAACGGAGCACCAATGACCGAACACGCCCAAAACGGCGCGGCGACGCGGGCGCGACCCCGCGAGGCCGCCGCAACCCAAATCAACACAACCCCGGCGCCGGACCCCGAACGGGCGGTTCTGGACCGGTACGCCGACGCCTCCGAGCGGGTCGAGCCCGCCCTCTGCTGCCCGACCGCCGGGTACAGGAGCGATCTGCTCGAAGTCCTGCCGAGCGAGATCATCGAAAAGGACTACGGCTGCGGCGATCCGTCGGTGCATGTCGGCGATGGCGAGACGGTGATCGACCTGGGATCGGGGGGCGGCAAGATCTGCTACATGCTCTCACAGGTCGTCGGGCCCGAGGGACGCGTGATCGGAGTCGACTTCAACGACGCGATGCTGGATCTCGCCCGGCGACATCAGCTCGAGATCGCATCGAAGATCGGCCACGACAATGTCCGCTTCGTCAAGGCGAGGATCCAGGACATGGCCCTCGACCTCGACGCGCTCGCCCGGTGGCTGGCCGACCACCCCGTCACGACGATCGACGGGGCGGACGCGCTGGAGGCCGAACGCAGGCGTCTGCGCCGGGAAGCGCCCGCCGTGTCCGACGGCGTCGCGGATGTTGTGGTCTCCAACTGCGTGCTGAACCTTGTCGCGACAGAAGAGAAGGAGCGGCTCTTCGGCGAGATCTTCCGCGTGCTGAAGAAAGGCGGACGGGCGGTCATCAGCGACATCGTCTGCGACGAGACGCCGCCGGACTCGATGCGGAACGACCCGGAACTCTGGAGCGGCTGCATCTCCGGCGCATTCAGGGAAGACGAGTTCCTGCAACGGTTCGAGCGGGCGGGGTTCTACGGCGTCGAGATCCTGGAGCGGGCGGCTGAGCCCTGGCAAGTCGTCGACGGCATCGAATTCCGATCGATGATGGTCAGGGCCTACAGGGGCGGGAAGGAGCCCTGCATGGAGCACCGCCAAGCGGTGGTGTACAGGGGGCCGTGGAAGCGGGTTGTCGATGACGATGGGCACACGCTGCACCGCGGGCGACGCGAAGCGGTCTGCGACAGGACTTTCCGGGTCCTGACAGATCCGGAGGGCCCGTACGCCGGGCATGTCATCGGGATCGAACCGAGCGAACCGGTCGATCCGCAGGAGGCCGCGCCGTTCGACTGCGCGCGGACAGTGCCGCGCTCACCCGGCGAGACCAAGAACGGGTCCGGGCCCTCTCGCGTTCGGGGCAGTGCGCCCCGGGGCGACAACGCCGGAGCTTGCGACGGATGCTGCTGAACGCCGTTTCTCAACGGGCGGGCGCGTCGCTTCGTCGTGCCGCGATGCTGTGTCTTCTGTCGGCCGCTGCGCTGGCGATGGCGTCCTGCGAGCGGTCGGGCATGACCGGGTCGGGCACGCAGCGGACCGGACCGTCCGGGCAAGATGTCGTCAGGATCACCGGCTCCAGCACGATGGCGCCCCTGATCGCCGAGCTCGCCTCGGTCTACGAGAAGGAGAACGCGGGCGTCCGCATCGACATCGAGACGGGCGGGACATCGCGCGGCATCGCCGATGTCCGGCGGGGCGTCGCGGACATCGGCATGGTTTCGCGCGCGCTTAGCCCCGGCGAGGCGGATCTCGACGCCCGCACGATCGCCCGCGACGGCGTGGCCCTGGTCGTGCACGCGTCGAACCCGATCGCCAGCCTGAGCGCCGAGGAAGTCAGGTCGATCTTCACGGGTCGGGTGAGCGATTGGAG
>REET01000006.1 GCA_007694925.1 Phycisphaerales bacterium
GATCATCGAGCACGACTGCAAGGTCGGCGAAAACTGCCACCTCGCCCCCGCCTGCGTCCTCGGCGGCGCAGTCAAAGTCGGTCGCGACACGCTCATCGGCCTCGGCTCCCGCGTGCTCCCGGGCGTGAAGATCGGCGAGGGCTGCACCATCGGCGCCGGCGCGGTCGTCGTCGCCGATGTGCCCGACGCCCAAACAGTCGCCGGCGTCCCCGCAAGGCCGTTGCGATAGCGCCGGCGCGCAGGAGCTCCGAAGGAGCGCCGGATTCTTGCCACGGGTGGAGCGCACGCACGATGCGCTGCATCGTGCGAAGCGCAACCCGTGGATGGCAGCCCTTGCCGCCGAGCCCTGAAAGGGCGAAGGAAAGACCCTGCTTTCGGCCTCATCACCCCGCGAAGCTGCCGCATTCCTCCGCCCTTTCAGGGCGGACTGTTCTTTCCCCGCATCCCACGGGCTTGCTCGGCTTCGCCTCGCGGCGCCCGTGGCAAGGCTCGTCCGCTCCTTCAGAGCGGGTCAGAGACACGTGGCGTGTCGGTGCGCCGGATCGGCATCATCGACAATGAAGCATGCGAAGGTTCTGTGTCACAGTTTCAATCCCCGCGCCAGGTCTTCATCCGCACACTCCCATCCCGCAAAACCTCAATACTCACCGCCCCGTCCCGCGCCGTCACGGGCCATTCCCTTCCCTCGCGCACACCCAGCCATCGAATCTCGCGAAGCCGCCGAGGGCCCGAGGATTGCACGATGATCTTCGGGTCGAGGCGTTCGATCATCGCCGCGGCCTGCGGCACGAACGACCCGTGGTGAGGGAGTTCCATCACATCCAGCCCCCGCCCGCCGACCAAGCGTTCCGCCTCGGCGAGCATCCCCTCGATCGCCCGCCCCATCGCGTCGGCGGTCATCAGCAGCGTCCGCTCGCCCCCGTCGGTCTGCACATCGATCAGCCCCACGATCGAAGAGTCGTTCGACGCCACACGCTCCAGCCCGGCGATCGGCCAGAGCACCCGCATCGTCGCGTCCCCGATCCGTGTCGTGTCTCCTGCACGCACCTCGCGGATCGGCACGCCGATCGATCGGAAGTGGTCCAGCAGCGCCCGCTCGGGCCCCCAAGGGCGCTGCTCCGCGGCAACGATCGTCTGCCGCTCGACCACAAGCACCCCGATCTCGAACTGTGCCGACACATCGATCAGCCCGCTGTAATGGTCGAAGTCCGGGTGCGTGACAAAGGCCGCGTCGATGCGCCGCACGCCCAGCGCCCGCAACGCGTCGGGGATGCGTCGCGTCCCGACGCCCGGCCAGGTCGACCCACAGTCAAACAGGATCGCGCTCTCCCCGCTGCGGATCAGGTGGCACGACCCGTCGCCGACGGCGATGGTGTCCAGCCTCAGCACGACATCATCGCCCAGCGCGTCCTCTCGCCATCGTTCCACGCCCATCCAAACACACAAACCCAGCACCAGCCCGATCGCCGCACGCCTCACCCAACGCCGCCGCGCCCCGACCGTCACGCACAGCGCGGCAGTCGTCAGCACCGCCCACCACGCCGGCGCATCCGCCCCGCGCATCGACGCGCCCGGCAGGCGGTCGATCCACGAGACAAACGCCGCGATCTCGCCGGCAAACGCCGCCACCGGCCCGGCCATCGCACGCCCGACTTCGGGCAGCACCACGCCAACCCCCAGCGCGATGTACCCCGCCCAAAGCGAGACCACAACCAACGGCGTCGCAAGCACTGTCGCCGGCGCGCTCAGCGGGCTGAACACCCCCGTCTGCGCCAAAACAGCCGGCGCAGAAAACACCCAGCACGCAAACGCGAGCACCACACCGGTCATGGCCCGCCGCAGCACCAACGCAGCCCCCGACGGCCGGTCGTCGATCAATCCGCGGATCGGCTTGCCGTCGACGGTCGGCCCGCGGAGCATCAGGTCCACGCGTGGCCCGGCCCACAAGAGCAGCGCCGTCAGCCCGACCGAGAGCTGCCACCCCAGCGCAAAGACATCCAGCGGGCGCCACACCAGCAGCCCCACCGCGATCCACCCCAGGAGCGCCAGCCGGTCGTACCGCCGCCCCGTGCTCTCGGCCAGCAGCAGGATCAGCACCATCGCCCCGGCGCGCACGATCGGCGTCTTCGCCGGCACGATCACCAGGTACGCCAGCACGAGCACCGCGACCAGCAAAGGCTCAAGCCGCCCCCGATCCCCCGTCAGGCGCACAAACCACAGCGTCGCCCCCGCCATCACGGCAAGGTGAAACCCGCTGATCGCCAGCAGGTGCGCCACGCCCACGCGGATGAACACGCCGCGCAAGGGCGCATCGTCCGCCTCCGTCTCGCCGAGGATCAACGCCTGCATCATCGTCGCGCCGTCGTGCGCCGCGTCATCGGGACCGGCGAAAACCGCCGCGGCCCGCCCCCGCATCGCCTCGATCACGCGCGCAGCCCGACCCGACACACCCCGCTCTTCGGGCAGCAACTCCACCAGCTCCGAGAGCGGCACATCCACCGACCCGATCTCGCCCCGCTGGGCGAGCAACGGTCGGCTGTCGCGCTGGCCCGGGTTCAAAGGCGGCTCGGGCGGGCGGAACCTCCCCACCAGGCGCACGCGATCGCCCGCGCGCACGCGCCCAACAAGACACTCGCCGACAAACACGCGCACGACGCCCGACGACGCCCGCTCATCTTCGTCGCCCCGCAGCGATTCG
>REET01000005.1 GCA_007694925.1 Phycisphaerales bacterium
CCCGCCGCCGCTATCAACAAGAGCAGGGCCTCCCCGCCCGCCTCACCGGGCGCACCGGCGACCCCACGCTCGACGACCGCCTCGGCCCCCGCCGCGAGGTCGTCATCGAGAACGACATCGCCTGGCGTGTGCAGGCCATGGTCGACTTCATGTTCGCAAAGCCCGTCCGCGTCCTCAGCGAGTCGCCCGACAAGGCCAAGCGCGAACAGATCGAGCGCATCATGGCCGAGGTCTGGCACGCCTCCGGCGGCGTCTCGCTCATGCAGGACATCGCGCTGGTCGGCCATGTCTACGGGCATGTCGATCTGCTGCTGCGGCTGGACGAGCCCGCGTTGCTCGCCGCGGGCGACGACCCGTCGAAGATCGCAAGAGCCGTCCGCATCGAGCTCGTCCAGCCGTCCCGCGGCATCCCCGTCGTTGATGAGCACGACTACCGCAAGCTGCGGGCGTACATCCTCACGCTGCCGCGCAGGCAGACGGGCCAGAAGCCCGCGGGCGCGCTGCGCCGAGTGCTCGGGCTCGGCGGGCCTGGGTCGGGCCGCGAGCGGTCGATCGAGATCCTTGCGCCCGGCGTGCGCACGCTGCGCATCGGCGACGCCCCCGTCCGCGTTGAGCGTTCTTCGCAGCTGCCCCCCGACCTGCCGGTGGTGCACATCCAGAACATCCAGCAGCCCTTCCGCTACCAGGGCGTGAGCGAGCGCACGCTGCGCATCGGCGAGGCCCCGGCCCGCGTGGAGCGTTCTTCGCTGCTGCCCGCCGAGCTGCCGGTGGTGCACATCCAGAACATCCAGCAGCCCTTCCGCTACGAGGGCGTGAGCGAGGTCGAGCCGCTGATCCCGCTGCAGGACGAGCTGAACACGCGTCTGAGCGACCGGGCCAGCCGCGTGACGATGCAGAGCTTCAAGATGTACATCGCGCGGGGCATCGAGGGGTTTGAGAAGATCCCCGTCGGCCCGGGCCAGGTCTGGGCGACCGACAACCCCGAGGCGTCGGTCGAGGCGTTCGGGGGCGACGCATCCAGCCCCAGCGAAGAGAAGCACATCGAAGAGATCCGCGAGGCGCTCGACAAGCAGAGCGGCGTCCCGCCGATCGCCGCGGGCGTGGTGCGGGCCAAGATCGGCAACCTCTCCAGCGCCAACGCGCTGCGCATCACGCTCATGGGCGTGCTGAGCAAGACGGCGCGCAAGCGCGTCACCTACGGCGACGGCATCACCCGCCTCGGCGAACTCCTCCTCAAAGCCCTCGACCGCGCCGGCACGCTCCGCACCGATCCGGCCGACCGCAGGCTCTCGCTGCTCTGGCCCGACCCGCTGCCGGCGGACCCGAGAGAGCAGGCCGCCGCGGCCGTCGCGCGCCGAGACCTCGGAGTGCCCGAAGACCGTGTGCTCGCCGAGCTGGGCTACCCCAGGCCGGCGGGCCCAGAAGCACCAACGAACACCGATTGAAAGGAGCGATGCAGGTGAACGAAACAGCAAGCGTCGAACAGACCAACGAAACAGCTGCGGGCGGGGTGCAGTCTCCGCCGGAAACCCCGCCCGCCGAGGCATCCGTCCAAGTTCCCGGCGAGCTCACGAAGGAGCTCGAAACACTCCGCGAGCGGCTGGGGCGGACCGAGTCGCGCCTGGCCGAGGCGCAACGCTCCGCCGACGAGCTGCGCCGCAGGCGAGACTTCGAGCGTGAGCTGGCGCACGCCTCGCCGGTCGATCTCGAAACGGCGCGGCTTGTGGCCGAGTCGATCGCCAGGGAGCGCGGCATCGAGGACGCGGCCGAGGCGGTGCGCGAAGCGGTGGCCGCGAAGCCGTTCCTGTTTGCAAGCCGCGAGCCCTCGGGTGTGATGGCGCCCGAGCTGGACGCGCGGCCGGCGGGCGGGTCGATCCGGGATGCGGCCGAAGAGGCGATGCGCACCGGCGACCGAAGGGCCGTGCTCCGTTACCTCAGAGCCAGAAGGGGCGAGTGATCCAAGGTGGCACAGGTCTCCGACCTGTGCCGTTGGATTGAAGATTGAACAAAGACGAACGGCACAGGTCGGAGAGCCGTGCCACCCAGAACCACCAAAGAACCACCAAAACCACTCCATAGAGGGGGAAGACCATGACATTCACAGGCAAGACCACATACGGGGCGGGCGCGGACCTGCCCGAGCTCGTCGAGGATGTTTCGGACATCATCGGCATCGTCAGCCCGCACGAGACGCCGCTGCTCGATCACCTCGGCGACGCCGCCCGCGCCGCCCAGAGCACGCGCCACGAGTGGATCGAGGACGCGCTGCTGCCCAACACCGACGCGATCGACGACGCGGACTTCTCCGACCCGTTCTCCGACACGGTGATCCCCGTGCTGAACGCATCGTCGTTCAGAACGGGCGACATCGTCCGCGTCGACGGGACGACCGAGGTCCTGCTCGTCACGCAGGTCGGCGCGTCGAGCGTCACCGTCGTCCGAGCCTACGGCGGCACAACGCCAGCCTCGCTCGAGACCGGCTTCGGCCTGACCATCCTCGCCAACGCCAAGCTCGAAGGCGCCGAGGCCGAGGCGGCGAGATTCACCGACCGCGTCCGACGCAGCAACTTCACGCAGATCTTCGCCTCGACCGTCGAGGTCTCCGGCTCGATGCAGGCGGCGCGGGCCCACGGCGTCCGCGACGAGCTGGACTACCAGAAGCAGGAACGCATGCGCGAGCTGCTGCG
>REET01000115.1 GCA_007694925.1 Phycisphaerales bacterium
GTCTCGGGGTCGAAGGGCTCGATGTCTTCGGGGGTCTCGCCGACGCCGATGAACTTCACGGGGATGTCCGTCGCGTCCTTGATCGCGATGACGATGCCGCCCTTGGCGGTGCCGTCGAGCTTGGAGAGGAAGATGCCCGTGACGCCCGCGGCCTTTGAGAACTCCTCGGCCTGACGCATCGCGTTCTGCCCGCTGGTCGCGTCGAGGACGAGCAGCACCTCGTGGGGCGCGCCCTCGATCTGCTTGTCGATCACTTTGCGGATCTTTTCGAGCTGGCGCATCAGGGGGTCTTGGGTGTGCAGGCGTCCGGCGGTGTCGATGATGAGCACATCGACGCCGCGTGCTCGGGCGGCGGAGGCGGCGTCGAAGGCGACCGCAGCGGGGTCGCCCCCCTGCTGCCCCTTGACGACCTCGACGCCGAGGCGTTCGGCCCAGATCTCCAGCTGGCGGACGGCGCCGGCCCTGAAGGTGTCGCACGCGCCCAGGAGCACCGTTTTGTCCTGCTCGCGAAGGGCCATGCAGAGCTTGGCGATGCTGGTGGTCTTGCCGGCGCCGTTGACGCCGGTGACGAGGATGACGGTCGGCTTGGCGCCGCCGGGGGCTTCTTTCAGCCGCCGGTCTTCCTCGGGCCACATCGCCTTGAGCTCGCGCTTGAGGTAGTCCAGGACGTCCTCGCCCTTGGTCAGTTTGCCGTCCCTGTAGTCCTCGCGGACGCCCTCGATGAGGCGGCGCGTGGCGCGGACGCCGACATCGGACTGGATGAGCCTGGCTTCGAGCTCCTTGATGAGCTGCTCGTCGAGCTTGCGCCCCATGAGCATGGTGCGCAGCCCGCCGACGAACGTCTCGCGCGTGCGGTCCAGCCCTTTTTTGACCTTTGATAGTGCGGCTTTGAAGAGTCCCATCGCTGCTCCGTCGGTTACTGCTGCGCCGCCGAGGCCTCGTCCTGCATCGAGCGCACCAGCTTGCCGAGCAGGCCGTTGATGAACGAGGGGCTCCGCTCGGTGCTGAAGCGTTTGGCGAGTTCGACCGCCTCGTTGACGGCGATCTTCGCGGGGGTCAGCCCGGAGGTGATCTCAAAGTGCGATAGGCGGAGCAGCGCGCGGTCGACCCCGGGCTGGCGGCTGGCCGGCCAGGTCGGCGCCAGCGAGGCGAACAGCCGGTCCGCCTGCGACCGACCGGCCCACGAGCCCCGCACGAGCATCTCGACCCGCTCGCGATGGATCGGCCCCAGGTCTTCGACCTCGTCGAGGCGCGAGAGCACATCGTCGATCGCGCGATCGCCCCCGGAAGAGTCGATCTCGAACAGGAGCTGCAGAGCGAGGCGCCTTGTGGCGATCGCGAGCGCGCGCAGCCGGTCGTCGGGCGGGAAGGCCGCGACGAGGAGCACCGCGTCGGCGATGGTCGTCGGTCGGTCTGCGCGCGCATCGAGCGGGCAGAGCACATCGCACCCGAGCTCTCTGACGCTGCCGGCGACCGCCATCAGGCGAGCTCCGATCCGGCCCCGCCGATCGTGCCGGGCTTGGCGATGATCCGCCCGATGGTGCGGGGCAGGGCCGAGGGGCCCTTGCCGCTCTCGACGGCCTTGCCGATCGCGTCGATCGAGCGGAGGGTGTCCAGCAGCGCGCCCATCGCTTCTGTGCCTTTGTTGCCGTGCTCGCCCCCGGCGCGGGCCTCGGCCTGCTCGGGGCGATCGACGGTCAGAAGGCCGAAGGCGCAGGGGACGCCCGTGCCCAGGGTGACGGCCGTCAGCCCGTGGGCGACCGCCTCGTTGATGTAGCGGTCGTGGTCGGTCTCGCCCTTGACGACGCACCCGATCGCGACGACGCCCCTGAACATCCCGCTCTGGGCCGCAGCGAGGGCGATGGCGGTCAGCTCGTAAGAGCCGGGGGCGTCGATGACGCCCAGGTCCTCCTCACGCCCGCCCTCGTCGAGGTAGAGGCGTCGGGCGCCGTCGAGGAGGGCGTTGGTGATCGCGCCGTGGTAGCGGCTGACGACGATCGCGACGGGGGGCTGGCCTGTCGGTTGGGCTGGGGATTGGTTCGGAGACATCGGGGAGCGATGGTACGCCGCCGGCGGGCGCGTTTGGTGAAGCCGCACCCATAGGATCGCCCCCGATGCGACGCGTTCTGGCCAGATTCGCCCCCGTGCTGCACCTGACACGGGTCTCGACCGCGTTTGCGGCGGTCGGCAATGTCTGGTTTGTGATCCTGTGGACCCGGGCGACCGAGGAAGAGCCCGGGACGGCGGCGCTGACCCTCCGCCCGCTCTGGCTGCTGCTGATCGGGGGGGCCGCCAGCGCCACGGGCCTCTACGCCTTCGGGGCGGCCCTCAACGACCTCTTGGACACAAAGCGCGACCGGGCCCTGCGACCGGAGCGGCCGATCGCCTCGGGCCAGCTCCCGCTGGAGGCGGCGCTCAGCGTGGTCGCGGGAACGCTCATGGTCGCGGTGCTCGGGGCGACGGTTTTCGGCACGACCGCGACGGTGCTGACGCTCGCGCTGGCGGCGGCGATTCTGGTCTTCAACGCCGCGGGCAAGTTCATCCCGGCGGTCGGGCTCGTGCTCCTAGGGCTGATCTACGCGGGGCACATGCTGGTGCCCAACCCCTCGCTGCGCTTTGTCTGGCCGGTCTGGCTGGTGATGACG
>REET01000164.1 GCA_007694925.1 Phycisphaerales bacterium
CGGGATCCGGGATGGGGGATTGCACGAACTTGGGCGTTGGCGGTGGAGGTCCGCCAGAATCTCGGCGAAGATGACGGGTCTGATCGATGTAATCTAGTGTCGGAAATCTGCAACCGGAGAGATATCAAGCCGTCGTTGTCTGGTAAGGTGGGCGGGAGCATGGTGCCGAGCATCTCCGACGCGGACCGGGGCCCGCCGTAGTCGATCACTGTGTCCGTTCGAAGGTGGGTCGCGGCCCATGTCTCCAGGCGATCCATGTCAGCCCGGAGCGTGTCGATGGCGCCGGTCGGATCCGGCGGGATCGGCGGCCACTCGTCGGTCTCGGGCCCGATGAGGTGGCGGGCGTGCAGCCGGAAGATCTCGGCTGTGTGGTGCATGTGCCAGGCGGCCGTGCCGGGCTCGGCGGGATCGCCCAAGCTCTCGGGTGGATGCCCAGTGAGGGTCATCGCGACCGATTCCCACGGCTCATCAACGCAGGCCCGGATCTGCGCGAGGGTGTCGGCAAAGGGGTGGGCGGCCATGGGGCCATGCTACCAGTCGAGGCCGCCACACGCGCTCTCACGCCGACATCTCTACTGCGCTTCCGCTTTGGGGATGAGCCGCTTGCCGGCGCGCAGGGCGTAGACATGGGTCACCTCCGCCCCGTAGAGCACCACCAGCGAGGTGTAGTACACCCAGACGAGTAGCGCGATCAGGGACCCCGCCGCCCCGTAGGCAGAGCCCACGCCGCCCTGGCCCAGGTACAGCCCGATCAGGAACTTGCCGGCGGTAAACAGCATCGCGGTGGTGACCGCTCCGACCCAGACGACCTGCCAGGCGACCTCGACATCCGGCAGGAGCTTGAACATCACCGCGAAGAGCAGGGTGAAAATGCCCAGCGAAACAGCGAGGCTGAGGATCTTCCACACCCAGCCATGGTCGATGATCGGGCCCACGATCATGGCCACGATCATGTCCGCCACCATCGAGATGATGAGCAGAAAGGCGATGACGATGATCAGGCCCAGGGACAGAACGCGCTTTCGCAGCCAGTTCCACAAGCCGGCGGTGGCGCCGACACTGACACCCCAGATTCGGTTGAGCGACTTCTGGAGCTGAGCGAAGACGGTCGTCGCGGAGAACAGCAGCACACCCAGCGAGATCAGCCCCGCCACGGTGCCCGCCCTGGGGTTGGCTCCGCTGCTCTGGATGACCATCTCGATGGCGGCGCCGCTCGTTGCGCCGACGATCTCGGACATCTCGGTGATGATCTGTTCCTGCACATCTTTGCCGAAGTAGCTGGACGCCCACATGAGCAGGATGACCAGCGGGGCGAAGGAGAGAGCGGCGTAGAAGGCCAGTGCGCCCGAGAGCGTCAGAACATCGTCCTCCCTGAACTCCCTGGTCGTCTGCTTGAAGGCGCCCCAGAGGCCCGGTTCGGTCCGGTCTTGCGAGCGGGATGCGTTGGATCGGGACATGGCAAACTCGCGGTATGCGTCAGGGTAGCGCACCGGCTTCGATACCGGGTGTCACCGGCAAGCGTCGGCTCGACAACCGAAGGGCATCTGGATTCAGGGCGGCCAAAGAGTCCGGGGTCGCGCTCCGGGCGACGCTCAGCGGATGTCGAACGCCTCGATCAGGATCTGCTTCGGTCGCACGCCTGAGGCTTTCAGTTGCGCTTCGATCGAATCCGTCATCGGGACCGGGCCGCAGAGCATCCAGACAAAGTCCGGCAGGGGGCGATCGAGCGTCTCGCGCAGATAGTCGAGGTCGATGTAGCCGGTCTCATCTGACAGGTGCATCACCCCCCGGAGGTTGGGCAGTTGCTCAGCCCGCGTCGTGATCTCGTCCGCGTAGACCTGTTTCTCCTTGCGCGGCACCGAGTAGATCACCACACTCATTTCCTTTCGTTGAGCAAACGGCTCCGAGCGGATGATGCTCAGCATCGGCGTGATGCCGATCCCGCCGCCGATCATGACCGCCGGAAGGTCCGGCTGTTCCTGCAGCACCCTGCCGAAGTGCCCGTAGGGTCCCCACACGCGAGCGCGTTCGCCGGGACGGATGCGGTGGACATCGCTGGTCCAGTCGCCCAGCCTCTTGATCGACAGCCGAAGTGTCGGCTCCTCGGGCGGGCTTGAAATGCTGAACGGGTGCGGCTCGCGCGTGACCGCATCGGAGTCGAAGGACACATACAAAAACTGTCCTGCTGCAAAGTGCATCGGTCTTCCCACGGGCTCCAGATACACCTCGGTGACATCTGCCTTCCGCTTCTGGACCTCCGTGGTCACGAAATCGTACTGCGGCCCGACGAAGCGATACAGCACCCGGATATAGATGTACGCCGTCAGTCCGACCGCGGTCCAAGACGCGTACCAGACGGTCAGCACCGGATACTTCATCATCTCCCCGCGCCCCAGCACCGCGTGAACCGCCACCAGGACGAGCACGAGCCCGAACAGATCGTGCGTGCGCTTCCATTTCTGGTACGGGATCTTCCAGTAGATCGACAGCACCACGAGCACCGCAAAGGCCGCGAGCGCCAAAATGCCGGTGTTGCGGGCCCAGTCTTCAGAAAACCACAGGTAGCGATCGAACCCCGTCAGCGAGTCTGTCCTCGCAACAGCCAGAAAGATCGGGTGGAGTTAGATCAAAAAGAAGGCC
>REET01000004.1 GCA_007694925.1 Phycisphaerales bacterium
GATCTGACGCAGCCGGGTGGGATCGCCGGTGACGAGCTGCGGGACATCGGGCTCGACCCGGCAGCCGATCAGCACGCCCTTCGCCCTCGCCTTCTCGGCGTAGAGGGACGCGACATCCTCCACGACGGCGCGGATGTCCACCGGGATCTGTTCGAGAGTCATCCGGCCGGCCTCGAACTTGGCGAGGTCGAGGATGTCGTTGAGCAGATGGAGCAGGTGGCGCCCCTGGCGTCGGATCAGGCCGAGGTACTCCCGGTTCGTCTCGCTCATCGCGGCGCTCTCTTCGGCGAGGAGGTCCGCGTAGCCCAGGATCGCCGTCATCGGCGTCCTGATCTCGTGGCTCATGTTGGCGAGGAACTCGTTCTTGGTTCTCGTGGCGGTCTTCGCGGCCGCGACCGCCCTCTCGAGCTGGGCGTTCTTCTGTTCCAGTTCCGCCTTGGAGGTTTCGAGCGCCTCGACCAGCTTCGATTGCTCCTCGGCGGCCCACTCCAGCTCCTCGCTGTGCTGGAGCAGGTTGGCCTCGTGCGCCTTCTCCTTGCTGATGTCGAAGCGGACGGCGACGAAGCGGTGCACCTTCCCGTCCTGATCGAAAGTGCAGCAGACGGCGGTGTCGACCCAGTACTCATGGCCGTCCTTGGCCCGGTTGCAGACCTGGCCCCGCCAGACCTCTCCACGGACAACCGTTCGGTACATCTCTCTCCAGAAGTCCTTTCCATGCCGGCCGGAATTGAGCAAGCGGTGGTTCTGCCCGATCAGTTCTTCCCTTGAGTATCCGGATATGCGAACAAACTCGCTGTTAACGTGGACGATGTTTCCGCGGGCATCGGTAGCCGCGACGATCGCGGTCTTGTCGAGCGCTGCGTACAGGGCGGCGATGTCGTCATCCAGGAGCGGGTTTGAGCGCGACGCCGCATGCACATCGAAAGGCGAACAGGCGTGTGGTTCGTGAGTCATGGACCCGTTTGTCGGCCGCCCAAGCATTGGACTTTGTGCTCTGGGTTTCGGGCGCTCGCTGCGCGTGGCGGCCGGTCGCGCGACCCAGCGGACCGCCGATGCCTCTCAGACATCCTGAAGCGGGCCGGTCGCTCAGAATGCGAGTGCAAACACTGAGGAATACTTGATTTTGATTGTCTCGGTATGATCGCTGCCGCTCCGCGCGTATAAACACCGATAGGCAATGGCACGAGGGTGGAGAGACGAACAAGGGATCCTGTCTATGTCGAGTAGTGATCGACCGGGGACATCGGGGAGAGGCGCCGTCAGGCTGACCCCTTCGCAGCTCCGCGTGCTCGCACTGATCGCGGAAGGAAGGACGACCTCGGAGATCGCCGCCACGCTGCACCGATCGGTACGAACCGTCGAGACGCACCGCTACCACCTCGGGAAAAAGCTCGGGGCGCGAACGCAGGTCGAACTGGTGCTGAGGGCGCACGAACTCGGTCTTATAGAACGCCCGGACTCGCTTCCAAAATCGATAGGCAGATCTGTTTCTTCGGGCAGGCCCTCGCTCGCGCCGGACCGGGTGATCGGCGCTCTCACGGTGCTCGACACCGGTTTTCATGCGGGTTCTGGGAGGGCGTCGCTCTCGTCGCTGCTGTCTCAGATGGTGCTCGCGTTCGACGCCCGGGCGGCCTTTGTGTGCCGGCCTCGAGATCGAGCGACGATTACGACTTATATAATGTCTTCGTCGCTCGGGCTGGCCAGGGAGACTTCGTGGCCGTCGGAGCGCTGTCCCGCCACCGGGCTCGCACCCGGCGAGGTCGGCCAGTTCGAGATCGATTCCCTTCACGACACTGTTCGCGCCGGGCTTTCTAAAATCGCTCCGGAAGATCCATATTTAATAGCGACACCCCTGTATCAAAAAGAAAACCCCATAGGAACACTGGCAATTGTCCGCGACCATCCGCTCGATCGGACGGCGATGGCCGAAGCCCTCTTCCGCGCGTGCGCCGCCAGGGCGTCCGCGGAACTGGCGTACCAGATCCAGTCCGATGAAAATGTCTGTCTCAATCGGATGCTGGAACTCCACGAGCGCACGCCCGGCCACGGGGTCTTCAGGTGGAAGCGCTCCAGCGGGCAGATCGAGCTCTCAACGACGGCTGCGGCGATGCTCGGTCTGCCCCCGGGCGTGGGCACGCTGAGCGAGGCGAGCCTGCTTCAGTTGGCGGTCGCGGATCAGGGCGCCGACATCGCTGAGCATGTTCGAGAGCGAATGCGGTCGGGCCAGCCGCTCGCACTCGAGTTCGCCCCCGGCCGCCCCGGCCTCGACGACCAGAGGCTGACACTCAGCGCCTGGCCGTGCTGCGCCAAACCGGTGATCTGCGGCGATTACCTGGGGACGCTGACCGACCTCGACGCGACGACCGCAAGCTCGGCCGCGGTCAGGGCCATGGCGCACTCGGCTGTCACCCTCTGCGCCGATCCGACGGTGGTCGTCGACTTGCGGGGTGTAATCATCGCTGCGAACGCTCCCTGGCGAGAGCTTATCGCCGAACTCGGCGTCGGGCCGCAGAGCGACTACTTCGCCGTCGCGCGCCAGATGCGCGCGGAAGAAGCGTTCGGCGCTCTCGCCGAGCAGATCAAAGAACTCACGACAGCAGCGCCCGGCAGCTTGCACACCCT
>REET01000278.1 GCA_007694925.1 Phycisphaerales bacterium
CAGGGGCGAGCCGGCGGGGGCGGGGTAGGGCGTCTCGATGGGTTGTGAGAATTCGCCGGTGGCCAGGTCGTAGACGATGTGCCGCCCGTTGTTGATGGTGTTGTGGCCGGTGACGAGGAAGAGCTTGCCGTCGCCGGCGCCGAGGCCGTCGGGGTTGGTGATGTCCGGGGGGAGTTGGGCGACGAGCGTGGGGCCGGCGCCGAGGTTTTCCGGATCGAGCGACCAGATGGCGCGGCCGGGCTGCGCGCCCGGGTCACGGTTGACGATGTAGAGCAGGTCGGTGCCGGCGTAGTACTCGACGGAGGTGACGGTCCAGTTGTTGGCGCCGCCGATGAGCGTCGAGTAATCGAGCACGCTGGTGACGGTGCCGGTGTTGATGTCGATCTCGAAGAGCTGGTTGGCGAGTCGGCCGGAGCCGTAGAGCTTGTTGCGCGTGGTGTCGTAGGCGAGGCCGTTGATGGCTTGTCCGCTGCCGTCGGGGTGGCGTGCGGTGAAGAGGAGCGTGGGGTTGAGCAGGTCGTCGTAGTCGAACTCCCAGATGTCGTCCTGCGGCCCGTTGCGGACGGTGGCGAAGAAGCGCCTGTTGGCGTCGTCGCCGGCGAGGCCGGTGAAGCCGGGCGCCGTGGCGGGGATGCCCGTGTCGTTCTGGATGTCGAAGAGGAAGGTGTTGGTCAGCGCGTCGAGGTCGGTGAAGAAGGCCTCGGGCTGGTTGACGCTGAAGACGGGCTTGGTGATGCCGGTGATAAACTGGGCGTTTGCGGCCGCGGCGAAGCCTGCAAAGGCGACGGCGGCGATTGCTACAGAATTGTGCATGTTCATGTCTCCTCTTTCTCGGCCTTGCCAATTCCGGCAATGACAGAAGCTGTTTGAGGATGCCGGTTCGCGGGAATCTCGCCTCGGGTTCGGGTCCGGACGCGAATCAGGCGAGGAAACCGGCGGTCTTGCATTGCATTGCGCCTTGTGCGCAAGGCGTGTGCGGGCCGTGGTTGCGTGTCGTCCATGCAGCGCCACCGCCGAGGTCCCGGCAGCCAGAGCAATAGGAGCGACGCGGGTGGGTCTTTCCCGGGACTCGTCCTGTGCGTCCCGGCCCCAGTGTACCGAACGGGATCCTGCTCGGGGCGGACGGGCGAGGGATTTGGTGTTCGGGATCGGGCGGATCGCGGTATGCTTCACCAGGCCCCCACCCCTTGATCGGGTGACCGGGCGGCCGCGCCCCGCTTCGATGTGCCGAGCGGGGCGGGATGAACCCCCTTGCTTCCCCCTTGCGTGTTCGATGGGGCGGAGCGGCTTTCGAGGAGAAGGAGATCTGTCATGGTGATTCGTCGCAGCGCGTTCGGGTTGGTGTTGGTTGCGGGGCTGGCGGGGCCGATGGTCGGGGCGGGGGCGGCGCCGATCGCCACGCCGTTGGCCGGCTCGTTTGCGCCCTTTAACGAGGTGAGCAATGTTTCGGGGCGAGAGCTGGGCACGACCTTCGTCGACCTGCGCTCTTCGCCCGGCGGCAACCGGTTCGTCTTCATCGCCACACTCACCGGCGACACCTCGACCAACCGAGGCGTCTTCGAGATGACCACCGGCAGCACCGACATCACCCTCCGCGTGCAGCGGGGCGAGGCGTTGCCGGCCGACCCGGGGTCCAGCCGCGCGATCAACCTGTTCAACGGGGCGGCCCAGGTCAACGACTCGGGGCAGATCTCGTTCGCGTGCAACTCGACGGGCTCGGGCTCGCCGACGCTCTTCATCATGCGCGACACCGCGGGCCAGCGCGACCTGATCGCCAGCAACTCAGAGGTTGTGCCCGGCATCCCGGGCGCTTCCTTCGCGGGCGCCAACAGGACCGAGGCGATCTTGAACGACGGGCGGGTGCTGTACTCGTTCAGCATCAACGAGCCGGGCGTGCCGCAGAACGACCAATCGAAGTGGCTCGCCGATGAGCTGATCGTCCGCGCCAACGACAGCAGCTTCACGCCCGGGCGCCTGCCCGACGGCAACCCCGGCCTCACCGACTGGGGCGACTTCACCCAGGACCGCATGCGTCCGCTCTCGCAGACGGGCGACAGCTTCGTGTGGCTCGGGCGTGACAACGCGTCGGTGATCGGCGACCGGATCGACATCGTCGCGGTGAACAATGTCGCCGTGGTCGAGTCGCGCAGGCCCATCCCCGGCCAGACAGGGCTGGGCGATGTGACGAGCATCACCGGCACATGGGCCGACCCCGCGGGCAACTGGTTCGTCCGGGGCGTCATCGGCGGCGGCGAGGCCGGGCTCGACTTTGTCGTCCGCAACGGCGATGTCGCCATGCTCCGGGGCACGCCCATCGTCCCGGGCTCGGACTGGGTTTGGGACCGCCAGAACCCGACCACCACCATCGCCGGTGTGAACTTCCAGATCGGCTCGCCCGACGGGCAGGACTACTTCATCGGCGGCTGGGCCCTCAATCAGATCACGCAGGAGCGCATCGAAGTCGTCGTGAAGAACGGCGAGGAGATCATCCTCCGAAGCGACGACCCGGTGGATCTCTCGGGTAATGGCCAGCCCGACGATAACGCCTTCATCACTTCCTTCGTCCGCGAGATCGGCACGGGCACCGCGCTGATCGGCGACGACGGCGCTCTGTACTTCCT
>REET01000003.1 GCA_007694925.1 Phycisphaerales bacterium
GGTCTCGGTGATGAATGGGCTGGGGGTTTTCTTGGGCTTCCAGACGACGAAGACATCCTTGGTGTGCTCGAAGGCGTGCTGGAGTTCGCGTTCGACGCCGCTGGAGAGGCCGGGGATTTCCTTCCCGTCCATGCCCATGAGTTCGGGGATGTAGCTGACGATCATGTCGGACTGGTCGATGAGCTTGAAGTCGCGCATGTAGATCTGGCCGTCGATGTCGCCGGCGATGTCGAGCACCTCGCGCGTGCGTGCCCTGATGGGCCTTGCGGCCTTGCCCCCGCCGAAGCTGTGGGGCAGGTGCTCGAAGAATTCCTCGCCCTCGCGTGCCGCGGCGATCGCACGCTCGAGCAGCAGCTTCTCGTCGACATCGCCGGGGTCGAAGGTGATGAAGTGCTCGGCCAGGCGTGCGCGGAAGTCGTCGATCTCGGCGAGCACATCGGGCATGTCGACCACATGGCTCATCGGGAAGCTGGGGTAGACCGTCTTCATGTCCGGGCGGCACATCAGGCGGAAGAGCGTCTTGGTCGTTTCCTCGTGGCGTCCGCGGCTCATGATGTAGAACCTGCTGCCCGGCACCGCCTTGGCCATCAGCTCGGTCGCGAGGATCTCTTCCTCACGCCAGACCATGCAGTCCTTGAGGGTCGCGTCGATCTCGTGCTCGTGGTGCAGGCGGGCGTGGACGACCTCGATGTTGTCGACCAGGCAGATGAACAGGTCCGGCGCGAGCTTGGTGAGCTGGTCGAAGTCGAACGCCGCGAAGAGCCCGTGGCGCCAGCGGAAGGTCGCGTGCGTGTTGACGATGAGGTTCTGGTGGTCGCGCGCCTCGGAGATGATGTCCTTGAAGGCGGCTCGGCGCAGGTTGTTCAGGCGGCTCAGCGGCAGGTCGAGGATCTTGCCCGGGCGGATGTCGGGCGCCTCGCGGTACATCATGTCGCCGACATGGAAGAGCTTGATCTCCTCGCCCTGGTCGCCGGCGAAGTCGCGCACGGCGTTGAGGTAGGGCTTCTTGTCCATGCCGACCTGGCCTGTGACGATCGCTCGCATCGCGAAATCTCCGAAGGCGTCTGCCGAGAAACGGGGGATGAAGGGTAGCCGAGCGGCGGCGACGCCACAGCCTCAGCCAGGCCGCTCCCGTGTTAAACTGGGGCCGTCAAGGGAGATCCGATGGCGAACGGGACGGCTGCGGCAGGGTTAAGGGACGCGGGGGCGCTCGGCCCAGCGCTCCTCGGCCGTCCCGATCGGGCGACGGTCGATCCGGATCTTGAGCGATGGGTCGAGGCCGAGTTGCTGCCCGGCGAGCGGGCGATCTGGGCCGCGAGGGCGGATAACGCTGTGCTCCTGCTCTCGGCGTCGGTGATGGCGGGGTTGGTGCTGGCCGGCGCGTTCTCGCTCTTTGGGCTCTGGCTCTCGCACCAGGCGCACGCGAGGTTCGCCAACACTTGGGGGCTCGGGCCGACCTACGCCCAGCCGGTGATCTCACTTGCCATCGTGTTCGTGCTGTTCTTCGCCGGACGATCCCTCCTCGCCTGGACGCAGGCGTGCGGTGGCTGGGGCCGCCGCTACGCATTGACCGACCGGCGGCTCCTCATCGCCAAGGGCCGACGCACGCGCCAGATCGAGCGGGGTGATGTTCTTGAAATCGCACGGAGTCGTGTCTGCGGCTTCGCGTGGAGCGTCTCGCTCTACGGGCGCGATACCGGGCCGGACCGGGCGATGATCGAACTCGAAACGATCGCGCCGACCGGGCTCGACCGCGAATTGGAGCGGGCGTTGATCGTGGCGTGGGGCCTGCCGCGAGTCGGCGAGAATGGCGAGCTGCACGAGACGCGTCGCGACGAGGCGCAGGCCCCCGAGTCGTTCTGGAACGATCCCGCCCGGCTGAGCGAGCGCAGGCTCGAACCGATCATGGACGAACTGGTCGAGGGCGAACGGTTGCTGATGGCTTGGTCGCCCCGCAGACTGATTCCGCAGGCCGCCGAGCGGGCGTTTGGCGTTCTGAGTTTCGCGGCGTTCTTCGCATTGCTGGCGGTGTCGGCCGTGGTCGCGGTTGTTGCGACGATCGAATCTGCGGCACACCTCGGCTGGTTGAACTTCATCGGTGTCGTCGCCCCCGCGACCCCCAGCGCGTCGTGGCTGCTGGCGATGGGGGATTGGGCGGCGCTGATCTGGATGTCGCCGCCGATGCTGTTCGGGGCCCTCGGCCTGAGCGGCCGGATGGGCGGCGTTCAGTTCTCGGCCGTGACGGACCGTCGCTGCATCGGCGCTTCGAGTGAAGTGGTCCGTTCCTACGGCGAGGCCTCAATCCGCAAGGCCCGGATCCGCAAGCGTTTCCGGCTGACCGGGTCGATCCGGTTTCGCAGAGACACCGGGACATTGATCGGCATGCCCGACACGGCGCCGTCTGTGAAGCTTCGCGACCCGGACGCCGCGCGGGCGTTCATGCGGAGCGGGTTTCTGGGCGAGGATGAAAAAAACCGCCCCGGATAGCCGGGGCGGTCTTGGTTGTGAGCGGTCGGGCGTTCAGCAGCCCTGGGCGAACAGGTTCAGGAAGAGGAAGAAGTCGTCGGCGTCGATGACGCCGTCGTTGTTCATGTCGGCCCGGGGGTCTCC
>REET01000070.1 GCA_007694925.1 Phycisphaerales bacterium
CCTTAAACCGCTCGGCCACGTCTCCCGGATCTGTCGGCCGACTTTAGGCCGCCTCCGCGGAGGCGTCGCGGGGGTTCGCCCCTCGGCTCGATGGGGCCCAATAGAGCCCAGCGGGGCCATCAGCCCTTGCTGAACCGCTCCAGCACACCCGCCCCGATCCCCCGGCGCATCACCCACGAGGCCACAAGCACCCCGATCCCCGCCCCGACCACCACATCGCTCGCGTAGTGCGCCCCCAGAATCACGCGGCAGAACGCCACCACACCGACCATCGTCCACGCCAGCGGACGCAGCCTCGGGTAGACCGTCATCAGCCAGACGCTCAGGGCCGCGGCCGCGGCCGTGTGGTTCGAAGGCATCGACCACAAGTGGCTGCTGATCCCGCCCCAAACCTCCCACGCGTGCCGCTCGACCGGCGGGTCGCCCAGCGGGTATGTCCCAAACGGGGTCAGAAAGGTCGTCGCGGCCCCCGGGTCGTCGGGCAGAAACCTCGGGCGAGGCCGCCCGATCGCCATCTTCAGGAAGAGCAGCGTCAGCCCGTTGATCGCGGCGACCGCGGCAAGGTCCGCCAGCCTCGCACGCCGCTTCGGGTCCGCCAGCCACACGACCGCCGCGATGATCACCAGCGAACCGATCGCCCCGTACTGCTGGAGCATTTCGAGCTCACGCCGGATGTCGCCGCCGAGGCCGCTGCGAGCCCAGCGGGCGCCGTGGGCGATCATCGCGTCCATCGGGATCAGCAGACCCGCGACGCCGAGCACCACCAGCATCCCCTTCCAGCCGATCCGGGGGGGCGAGCCCTCCGGGGCGGGGTCGGGGTGGTCGGTCTCCTCCGGGGTATAGTCGGCGTCCATGCGTCTTCCTGCGTTCGGTCGGCAAAATCAGGGCGAGCGCGGCTCAGGCCGCCGCCGCACCGTGCTCAGCCCGGCCCTGGTCGGCCCGGCGCTGGTGCTGCTGTGCGTGGCAGTGTACCTGCCCGGCCTGTTCGTGATGCCGGTGGTCGACCGCGACGAGGCCCGGTTCATCCAGGCCAGCCGCCAGATGCTTGAGTCCGGCACGGTCGAAGGCTGGGTGATCCCGCGCGTGCAGGACGACCCGAGGCTGAACAAACCTCCCGCGATCTACTGGGCTCAGGCTGCCAGCGCCGCGATCTTCACCGGCGCAGACACCGAGCGCGACGCCGCGTGGATGTACCGTCTCCCCTCGGCCCTCTTCGCGACGCTCTCGGTGCTGATGGTCTGGCGGATCGGCGTGCTGCTCTTCCCGGGCAGACACGCCAACGGCATCGGAGCGCTCGCCGCAACGATGCTGGCTATCGCCCCCGTCATCGCGTGGGAGGCGAGGCAGGGGCGGTCCGACCAACTCCTGCTCACCTGCACGCTCGGCGCCATGTGGGCGCTGGCGGCGATCTGGATGCGCGTCGCAAGCGGACGCAAAGTCCCGCTCCAACTCAGCATCGCCCTCTGGCTGGCCATCGGCGCAGGCGTCCTGACCAAGGGCCCGATCACCCCGATGCTCGTCGTCCTGTGCGCGCTGATGCTCTGCATCGTCCGCGGCAGATGGCGCTGGATCGGCGCCACAAGCCCCCTCATCGGCGTCGCGATCGTCGCCCTCATGGTCCTGCCCTGGGTGCTCCTCGTGATGCGCGAAGTGGGGGCGTCAAACTACGCCTCGATCGTCTACGACGAAGTACTCGGACGATCGGGCGCACCCAAGGAAGGCCATTGGGGCCCGCCCGGCTACCACCTCATCCTCATGCCCGTCCTCTTCTGGCCCGGCTCGATGCTCACCGGCCTCGCGTTCGTGCGCGCATGGCGCCGCGCCTTCATCGACCGCCGCCCCGAGCTCGACCCCGACCTCTCGACCCCCGGGCGCCTCCGCCGCTTCTTCAGGCACATCATCGGCCCGTGGTCCGGGCGTGAAGCCGAGCTCTTCCTCATCGCCTGGACGCTCCCCGCCTGGATCGTCTTCGAACTCGTCGCGACCAAGCTCCCGCACTACACCATGCCGCTCTACCCCGCGCTGGCGTTGATCTCGTCGCGCGCCGTCTTCGCCGCGGCATCGGGCGCGATGGGCGACCTCCGCAAGGGAACAGTCCGCTTCGGGCTCAACGCGTGGCTGGTGATCGGCGCCGTGATCGGCGTCTTCGCCCCGCTCATCCTGCTCATCATCGCCGGAGGCATCACCGACCCCGCGACCGCCATCGCGGGGATCACCCTCGTCGCGCTCTGCGCCGCCGCGCTCCTCCTGACCGCCAAGGCCCTCGCCAACGACCGCTTCATGCGCGCCCAGCGCCGCTCGATCGCCGCGGGCGCTCTCGCGATGATCGCCCTCGCCGGCGTGGTCATCCCCGGCTCGTCATTGGTCTGGATCAGCGACCGCGCCGCCTCCGCCATGCTCGAAATCGACGCCGGCCGAGACCGCCCCCTCGCCGCGGCAGGCTTCCGCGAAGACAGCCTCGTCTTCAACACCCAAGGCCGCCTCGAACGCCTCTCCGAACAGGCACTCCCCGCCTGGCTCGACACCAACCCCGACGGCCTCGTCCTCCTCACCAAACAACTCTTCAAAGAACACGAGCCACGCCTCACCGAGCTCGACCGCCTCAAAG
>REET01000310.1 GCA_007694925.1 Phycisphaerales bacterium
GAGCGGGAGTACGACCTCGCAGGACTGACCATCCCCAAGGAGGAGATCCACACCCTCCTGCCGCGCGACGCCATCCCCGCCCTGACCGATCCGCCCCGCGAAGCGGCCGACCGGGCCGATTGGCTCCCCGACGACGCGCGGATCATCGTCGTCCGCGTCGGACGCGAGGTGCTCGGCGTGCCGCTGCGGATTCTCAACTGGCACGAGATCGTCAACACCACCGTCGGCGGCAAGCCGATCTCCGCAACATACTGCCCGCTCTGTGATTCGGCGACGGTCTTCTCACGAGAAGTCAAGACCAAACGCGACGCGGAGGGCAGCGGCCCGGCGCCCTCGCCCGTCGTCCTTGAGTTCGGCGTATCGGGGGCTCTGTACAACTCCAATGTCCTGATGTACGACACGAAAGACCGCGGGCTGTGGAGCCAGCTCGCCATGGGCGCCGTTAGCGGGCCGATGGCAGGCACCCCGCTCGATGTCCTGCCGATCGAGCTGATCCCCTTCGGCGAGTTCAAACGCCGCTACCTCGGTGCAGAGATCGTCAGCCGCGAGACCGGCCACACCCGAGACTACTCACGATCGCCGTACGAACGCTACTTCGCCGACGACTCCTTGCTCGTCCCGGTCGCCGGGGTCGGCGACGCCATGCCCGCCAAGACACTCGGCGTGGGCATCCTCGCCGGAAGCGACGGAGATCGACAGGCGATCTTCGTCACGGCCGATCGCATCGGTGAACGTCTCGAGGTCGCGACCGAATCCGGCCCCGTCGTCCTGACCACCACCGACGCGGGCATCGTCGTTCAGGAAGCGCCCGACTCGGTCAGCACTTCCCAGACCTTCTACTACGCTTGGTCCGCGTTCTTTCCCGATTCGCAGATCATCGGCGATGGCAAGGGGCAAGCCGCAGAGCCGCAGGACAAACCCGGTCTCCGCCCCGGCCAGCGCGCCCCCGATGTCCGCGTCACCGCCATCGATGGATCGGAAGTCAGTCTCGCCGATCTCTACCGCGACGGGCCCATCGTCCTCATGTTCTACCGCGGCGGCTGGTGCCCGATCTGCACCCGCGATCTCTCCGCCTGGGCCGGACGGATCCAGGAACTCAAAGACGCGGGAGCGACGCTCGTTGCGCTGACACCGGAAAGGCCCGATCTGGCAGCCAAGACACGCACCGAGACCGGCGCAGGCTACAGAGTCTTCAGCGACCAGGACCACGCCGCCGCCAAGGCCTTCAGAGTCCACTTCAAAGTCGACGACGAGACACGCCGCAAGTACGAGCAGTTCGGCCTGAAAGTCACCGACTCCAATGTGAGCGGGACATGGGAACTCCCGGCCCCCGCAGCCTTCGTCATCGATCGCAACGGCGTCGTCCGCTGGGTCTTCGCCGACTGGGACTACCGCAAACGCGCCGACCCCGACGAGGTGATCAACGCCGTCCGATCAATCCGACGCTAAAAGCCGAAGGGCGTGTTCGTGGGCCTCGATGCAGATCCCCAGAACCCACGCAACAACACGGACAAAGGAGATAGATTCATGAACCGCCGCAGATTTGCAGCATTCACGCTCGCACCCGCCATCGCGATCGCCGGCATTGCGTTCACCGGGGCCTCGCTTGCCGGCTCTGAAAGTGCGGCCGCCCAGCCCGGCTCCGAAGCCCGTCCGAGCGGCGCACGCGCTGAAGCCGCCCGCTCGCCCCGGGTGATCGCCCTGACCTTCTACGCCGATTGGTGCGCCGCCTGCAAGGTGGTCGAGCCCAGGCTCAAGGAGTCGCTCGAAAACTTCTCCGACCAGCCGCTGCTGACCGTCAAGCTGGACAAGACCGACCGCGACTCCAAGCAGGCCGAGTACATGCTCGCCGCGCTGGGTTTGGGCGAGCTCTGGAAAGAGCACGCGGGCAAGACCGGCTATGTGCTGCTCGTCGACGCCGAGTCCAAGCGTGTCGTCGACACCATCACGCGCGAGCACGACACAGAAGCGATCACCTCCAAGATGAGAAGATCGATCCGTCGCTGACCACCCACCAGCGCAGACCGCCGCGATCGTCGTTGCAAGTCGCGGCCCGGAATGCTCTCCTCTCACGGACGGCGGGCGGGTTCTCTCCGTACAGAGCCCGCCCGCTGTTCCATGGGACCATCGGAGTGTCCGCTCCGTCGTTCCAACTCACATTCAATGGGAGGGACCATGAGTGCTTGCCTTGAGGTGCGCGCCACTGGTTCGAACTGGCGCGTGCGGACCGGGGCAAGCCACTTTGCGTGCGCGTTGTATGGCCCGTGCGAGAGGGCGGCGAAGAATCGCCAGAGCTGATTATCTCACACGGCGGACTCCGCTGAGACGGCAACCGTGGAAGTCGTTGCGAGTGCGCGACTCGTGTCAAAGCGGGCGACCGGACTCGAACCGGCAACATTCAGCTTGGAAGGGAGTCAGAAAACCGGCTTCCTGAGCTCCCAGAGCCGATTTGCACTACATTTCCGAGAATCTTGCACTACATTTGTGTCGCCGAGCCCGCTCCGGAGGGTCCGGAGCGGTGGGGCGGAGAGGCGGTGAAGAGGTGGCCAAGCGGCGCAGGAAGCGGCGGGTTCCGCAGCTGAAGCATACCGATATGCGAGGCCTG
>REET01000021.1 GCA_007694925.1 Phycisphaerales bacterium
GGGGCCGGGGCCCTACGCGCATCCCCGGCTATTCGGCATCAGATCCGGGCAAACATCCGATATTTTCGGGAACCCCGCTGGGGGCGGAGGCGTCCAAACCTTCAACCCCCGCTCAAGGAGGCCTCGATGCGGACCGTCCCACCGACTGCAGTGTTTCTTGTCCTCTCGATCTTTTTGACCTCGTTGCTCGCCGGCGACGCCCTCGCCCAGCGCGGCGGCGTCGACATGCGCTGGCGATGGCCCGAAGGGCGCGAGACCCGCTTCGAGATGGTCGAGGAGATGACCCAGGAGATGGGCGTCGGCACACGCGACGCCAAGACCCGCAGGTGGAACCGACGCATCGAGTTCACCGAGAGGGTCGTCCGCTCAGACGAGGAAGAATCGTTCGTCGAGCGCACGATCACCCGCGTGGTCATCGACGCGGACGACCCCGAAGAGGGACGCGTCCAGTACGACTCCGACCAGCGAACCCGCAGCCCGCACCGCGAGGCCGAGTCGCACAGGCTCGTCCGCCCCTTCGCTCGCATGGTCGGCCAGAAGGTCTCCTTCGCGATCACGCACGACGGGACCGTCACCGACGCCCGGGGCGGCGACGACCTCTTCAACGCGATGTTCGCAGAACTCGACATCTCGGGCATGCCCGGCCTCTCCGCCGGCGCAGGCGGCGGGGACTACCGCTCCCAGATCGAGCAGTCCTTCCGCGTGATCCCAAGGCAGTCCGTCACGCCCGGCTCGTCGTGGGACGCACGGGTCGAGCACTCGATCGGCCCCATCGGCAGAATCGTTGAGGAGACGCGCCACACGCTCCGAGGACGCCCTGCCGGCGGGCGAGCACGCATCAACTCCGAAGGCAGGATGTCCATCCGGCTGGCGGGCGGACTGGACGGCGCGATGGGCATCCGCATCAACGACGCCACGCACTCGGGCGAAACGGTCTTCGACCTCGAAGCGGGCCAGATCGTCGAGCAGAAGTCGACCATCGACTGGTCGTTCACGGTCGACGGCGTCCTGCTCGACCCTTCCCGCGCCTTGGAAGACCCGGGCGAGCAGCGGGTGAACATCCGCCAGAGCGCCTCGCTGCGCCGGATGCGCTGAAGGCGGGTCAGCCGATGATCGTTTTCCGCTGGTTCACATAGTCCCAGAGCACATAGCGGTCCAGGTCGCCCCCGGCGGTGAAGAAGACGCGCCCCTTGGTCGGCTCGGCCAGACGGTGGGCGAACTGGATGTCGTCCTCGCTCTGCGACCAGCTCGGCAGCAGGAAGATGTTGATCGTGATGTTCTCGCGCACGCACGCGAACGCCTCGCGCATCGTCGCCTCTTCCGTCCGCGGGTCGGGCGGGTAGAGCAGGAAGAGCTGCTCGGCCTCGAAGTGCGCCGTCGGCAGCCCGTCGGTGATGAGCACGATCTGCCGGTTCGGCGTGTCCTGGGCGGCAAGGAGCTGGCGAGCGAGCTGCATCCCGTGCTGGATGTTGGTGAAGTGGGGGGGCAGCATCGCCTCGGTGATCGTCGGGTCCGACAGGTCCGCCCGCAACCGCACGACCGGATCGTGGATCGTCACCGGTTTGGGCAGCAGCGTCGCCACCTCGCCCGCAGACCGCACCTTCGCGATCGAGTACACCTCGATGAAGCGGAGGAAGTCGCCGGGGTACTCGCTCTTGATCAGCCCGTCGAGGGCGAGGGCCATCTTCTTGGCCTGGACATACAGGCCGCCGTAACGCATCGAGCCGGACATGTCCATCAGCACGCAGGTGGCGCACTTGGGGTTGTTGCGCGTGCGGTGGATCTCGATGTCTTCGGGGCGGAGGTTGACACGTCCGGCCGGTCCTTCTGCGTCCGCCCCGGCTTCCCCCGTCCGCTCGCGCTCGCCCGCCTCGCGCAGCAGTGCGTTAATGAACGACTGCGGCGCGTCCATGTGCGTCACCGAGTCGCCGAACTCGTAGCCCCGCGTCGAGGGCAGTTCGACGGCGCCCTCCCCCTCGATCGGTCCGGTGTGCCGCCCGGACCGCGCGGCCTGCATGTCCCCGAAAATCTCCTCCAGGATCCGACCCTGAAACAGCGCGTAGGCGCGGGGCGCAAGCCGAAAACCCTCGGCCGCCTGCTCGACGCCCTGCAGCTCCGCCTGCTGACGCAGGTACTCCTCGATGCGCCGACGCATGCCCTCCAGCTCGCCCACGCTCGCCTCGTCGGCGAAGCGGCGCAGCGCCTCCATGTCCACCAGCCCGACCTTCGCGTTCTTGCGAGCCTCTCGGAGCTGTTCGAGCAGGCGGTCGATCTCTTCGAGCTCTTCCTTGACCTGCAGCGCCTTCTCGACAGTCATCTCCTCGCGCCCGGTGAAGTCGTAGTTGGCCGCGAGCTGCTCGACCTCGTACCGCTCGCCGAGCGTCTCGCGCAGGCGCAGCAGTTGCGAGGCGAACTTGGGGTACGCCCGCTCGGCCATGTACCACAGGGCGGTCAGGTGGCGGATCACGCCGCTGGAGAGGGCTTGGCGGAACTCGCTCTGAAGTTCCTTGGGCGGCTCGATCGCCTCGCCCTGCTTCCCGAAGGCGTCGAGAGCCGCCCGGCGTGCGGCCGAGGTCTCGTAGGTCTCCAGGATCTTC
>REET01000035.1 GCA_007694925.1 Phycisphaerales bacterium
CCGGACCAGCGCGTGCAGCAGCGAGAGGAGCTTTGCCGCCCCCGCGTCCCAGCTTTCTACGGGCAAGCCCCGCGACTCAAAGACGCGGTCGATCTCGCCCGGCTGTGGGGTCAGCACGATCGCGGGGATGAGTCGCTCACAGAGGCGGTCGGCGATGCGGGTCGCCCGCTCAAGGGGCACGCCGGCATCGAGCACGATGAGCGTCGGGTCGCCGCAGGCGATCGGCTCGTCGTCTGGGGGGAAGAGCAAGTCGTCAAGGTCGACGGCGGTGGGGGTGGGCGCTTCCTTTGCGGGCCACGCGTCGAGCAGGGGGCCGATCCATCGCGCATGAAGCCCGGCCTCGTTCAGGCCGGCGCTGTCGGTCGCGGCGTAGAGCAATCGCTGCATCTTGCTGAGCCCCGTGCAGCCCGGGCGGCGGGCGGCTTTGGGCCAAGATCGGCCGCAGGGGCGTGGGGCTTTGTGCGGACAGGGCTTGCGGGTCCGGCATGCCGGTGAAGGTGTGCCGGTCCCGCGGGGTCGTCGGGTTGGCGGAGGGGGGAGCGGGGCCGCGGGCCGATAAGCCTGAGGCTTGCCGTCGGCTCAGCTCGCGTCGCGGATGAGGCGTTGGCGGTCGAGCTTGATGACATCGCGCATGCGTCGGAGCTCGGGCTCGAAGGTTTTCAGGGTGCCGCCGCGCAGCTCGATGACGAACTGGGCCGGGCCGCGGCTGTGGTACTTCTTCAGCCGTTCCTCATACTCCGCTTCCGATTCGTCCGGGCGGCGAGGGTCCTCGACCTCCATCTCGTAGGTCGAAAGCACCTGGCCGAAGGTGTCGAGGAAGATGATGTCGATGTCGACGAGGCAGTCGCGCATGACAAACGCGGCCTGCTGGGGACGCGGGAAGACGAAGAGCATGCCGCCGTTCTCGGCGATCTCGGCGCGTCCGCTCAGGCCCTTGATCCGCTTCTCGTCGTCGTCAGCGATTTCCAGGCGGAAGCGGCGTCCGCGGATCTCGACGGTTTCTCGGCGTACGCCGTCGTCCTCGTCGGCCCTGGTCTCGCCGGATTGGGTTGGCGAGGCGTTGCTGTTGCCGCAGGAGACGAGGGTCGCCTGCGAGGTCGCCAGGAGGGCGCAGAGCAGGACCCCGGTGATCGTCCAGGGTGTCTTGTTGTTCAGGCGTCCAGCAGCCATCGTTCATCCTCCGGCGTGAAGGTGATATCGGCGATAGGGAGTTTACACCGCCCGTCCCGGCTCCAGAGATCGAGGAATTCGGCGGCGGTGATCGCTTCGCGACGCCCGAACCGCTCGGGGTCGGCCCAGGAGGCGAAGAGGCCGATGAGGCGATGGGGGGGCACGCCCCGCCTGCGGTATTCGGCGAGGCGGGTGTCGCCGTGGCGCTTGGCCAGGCGTTTGCCGTCGGGCCCGCGGACGAGGGCGGTGTGGGTGTAGCGGGGGATCGATGCTTCCAGGCGCAGGGCCCGGTAGAGCAGGATCTGTCGTGCGGCCGAGTCGAGCAGGTCGCTCCCCCGCATCACTTCCGTGACGCCGTGGCGAGCGTCGTCGACCACGACGGCGAGCTGGTAGCTCGGCTGGGCGCGTTTGGTCCAGACGACGAAGTCGCCGACGCTCTGCGAGGGGTCGATCGACTGCGCGCCCTGCGCGAGGTCGGTGAAGGCGACAGCGCCCTCGGGGACCGCGAGGCGCCAGTTGACATCTTCGCGCTCGAACGCGCCCGGCCGATCGGCGGGGCGGAGCGAGGCGGGGTAGCGAATCTCGTGCACGCCTTCCTGCGGGGCCGACGCCGCGGCTTCGATCTCGCCCCGAGAAAGCTCGCAGGGGTAGACCAGCCCGCGGCCTGCGAGCGTGCGCATCGCCTGGCGGTACGGCTGCAGATCATCTGACTGGACGATCGGCCCGTCGTCGAAGTCCAGGCCGAGCCAGCGGAGGATGTTGATGGTCTCGTCGATCGCGCCGGGCTTGACGCGGGGGGTGTCGAGGTCCTCGATGCGGAGGAGGATCGTCCAGCCCCCGGCGCGTGCCGCGGCCCAGTTGAGCAGGAAGGTCAGGGCGTTGCCCAGGTGCAGGGCGCCGGTGGGGGAGGGGGCCAGGCGGGTGCGCCGGGGGCGGGAATCGGCGGGAAATGGCTCGCTTGATCGCGTCACGCGCAGCGACGATACACTCTCGGACCCGAAACGGCGGCGGCCCGGCGGCGTGGAGCACGCCCGACCGGTTCCGCGGCCAAGATCCGTTCGCCGCCGAAACGGCGCAGGAGGTCAGGCGTGACCCAGAAGCTCACCGAATCCGACATCGACCAGCGTCTGGGCGAACTCCCGGAGTGGACGAAAGTCAACGAAGAGATCCAGCGGACCTACCACTTCGACGACTTCGTCAGTTCGATGGCGTTCGTGAACAAGGTGGCCGACGCGGCCGAGCGCGACCAACACCACCCCGACATCCTCATCCGCTACAACAAGGTCACGCTGACGCTGTCGACCCACGACGCGGGGGGGATCACCGAGAAGGACTTCGCGCTGGCGAGCTACTGCGACAGTATTGCGTAGGAGGGGCGCTGGGGCGTGGGGTGTAGGGTGTGGG
>REET01000002.1 GCA_007694925.1 Phycisphaerales bacterium
GAAGGCGAAGAGGGCGAAGACGAAGAAGGCGAAGACGAAGAGTGGGAGGAAGACGAGGACGATGAGGAGTGGGAAGAAGACGAAGACGCCGAGGAAGAGCCAGACGAAGATGAAGACGACCGGGGCCGCCCGGGCAAGGTCTCGGCGAAGGGCTGATTCCGGGCGTCTGTCCGGGCCCCGCCCCCAAACATCGCCCTGCGAACCGGACTTCGGGCGGCGGGTCGGTGAAATCCCACGCGGGCGGTTCCGAATCGACAGGTCTGAAGACCCGCGCTCCGGGGGACAATCCCGGGCCGCAAAGAGAGAATCTCACCCGAAAACCACCCGATCAGCAGAGGGTTCCAGCCATGCGGACATTGACAAGAGCGTCGTTCACCACCGGGCTTATCGCCCTTGCGATCCACGGTTCGGCCGGGGCGCTCGCCTCGCTCCCCTCGGCGATCGACCGGATCCCCGCCGACGCGATCATGGTCGGAGGCTCTTCGGACATCGGGGGCTTCTTTGACCGGGCCCGTTCGATGATGGACGCCGTCGGCGCGGGTGAGGCGGCCGACGGGCCCCTCCGCCAGGTCGCAGGCTTCATCGACGCGCCGGGCATGAACCGCAACGGCTCGGCGGCGGTCGGCATCCTCCCGGGCGAGGACGGCGAGATCAACTGGACCGACGACGACGCCGCCACCCTGCTGATCGTGCCGGTCACCGACTTCGGCGCGTTCGTCGGCTCGTTCGGGGCCGACGCGGCCGCCGACGGACCGACCATGGTCCGCATCATGGGCGAGATCGTCTACACGCGGGATCTGGGCGGCGGCTTTGCCGCGATGGGCCCGGAGGCGTGGATCGTTGAGCGCGCGTCCGAGGGCCAGCTCCGGTCGCACCGCAACTCGATGGGCGCCAACACGATCCGTCTGGCCGAGAGCTCCGATGTCTTCTTCTCGGTCTCGATCGAGCGGGTCGGCCCGGCGATCGAGGAGGGGCTCAACGAGTTCCGCACCGGGCTGGACGACATGGCCGCGATGTTCGGCGAAGAGCAGCCGGCGATGCGCGAGGTGCTCGGCTTCGTCGAGACCGTCTCCACGGCGTTGATCCGCGACGGGCGGACGGCGGCCTACGGGATGACGATCGGCGGGCAGGGGATCAGCATGGACTTCGCCGCCGACTTCGAGGAGGGGAGCCCCACCGCCTCGTACATGGTCGGCTCGGGCGGGGCGGTCGACCTGTTCGGCTCGCTGCCTGACACGCAGATCATCCTCGCGATGGCGATGGACACCTCCTCGCCGAGGATCAAGGAGATCTTCGGCAAGATGACCGAGCTCGCCTCTGCGATGAACCCCGGCCAGGGCCTCGGCCCGAGCATGGGCGACATGATGGAGCACAGCGACGGGTTCGCCTTTGTGATGGGCAACACGCCCTCGCTGCTCATGGGCGGGATGTTCACCAACATGGTGCAGTACCAGCGCTCGGCCAACCCGGCCAAGCTGCTGGAGGCCGGCAAGCGGTACACCCTCGAGATGGACGGGATGGAGGCCGAGGGCATCACCTACCGCACGCAGTTCCGCGAGGGGGCCGCGGAGATCGAGGGCGTCCGCCTCGACGAGTGGGGCATGCAGATGCAGTTCGACCCGGCCGAGCCGGGCGCGCAGCAGGCGGGCATGGCGATGATGATGGTCTTCGGCGCCGCGGGCGGCCCCAGCGGGTACTACGCCGCGACCGACAAGGGCGTCATCACGACCTTCAGCCGCAACACGTCACTGGTCCGCCAGGTGATCGAGGCCGAGCGGAACGCCGAGATCGGCCTGCACCGCAACGCGCAGATCCGCGCCGCCCACGAACGCCTGCCCGCCAACCCCGACTTCGTCGTCCACCTGGGGCTCGGCCCGGTCTTGCAGCAGGTCGGCGGCCTGATGGCGATGGCCGGCGCCGGGGCGCCGCAGATCAATGTCCCCGCCGACCTCGCCCCGATCTCAATGGCCGCGAGCATGGGCGACAACGGGATGCACGGCCGCCTGTACCTGCCGAGCGATGTGATGAAGATCTTCGGCGACCTGTCGCAGCAGTTTGCGCCCCCCGCCGCCCCGCGCCAGCGCGAAGAAGAAGAGTTCCGCCCCCGCTTCGAGTAAGCGGCGGACACGCCCGCAGCATCCAGAACCGGCCGGGGCTTCCCGGCCGGTTTTTTCGTGCGCCAGCCGTTACCATGCCCGCGGCACAGAGACCGCGAGGGACGCGATGCACGACGAACCCCTGACCATGACGCCGTTCGACCCGTTCGGGGCAGGCGCTGCCGATGTCTTCGTCCCGGAGGGACGGTGGGTTGTAGCCACGGGTGGAGCGCGGGCCGACGCGCAGCGTCGGGCAAGCGCAACCCGTGGGAAGTCGAACAAAGCATAAGTTCGCCCTGAAGGGGCGAAGGAACTCTTCGATCTTCGATGCGCAATATAGATCAGACGATTCCTCCGCTCCTTCGGAGCGGCTCGGTCTTATAAACGCTTTCCACGGGTTCCGGCGTGCGTTGCACGCCTCCACCCGTGGCTACAACCTTGCGCCCCGTCGGGGCTTTTAGATC
>REET01000127.1 GCA_007694925.1 Phycisphaerales bacterium
CGCGAGGCAGCAGGCCAAGAGCGTGCAGGCGGCGTGCTTCAATCGGCGCCCTCCCCGCCCTGCGCCGGACGCGTCGACCATCCCTGCTCGGTCAGGATCTCGCGGGCCCGCGTCGCGGCGCCGGACCTCGGGTGGTTGCGCACCAGCCGCCGGAGCGTGAACCGGGCGCTGATCGGGTCGCCCGTGCGGAGGTAGTAGCGTGCGGTGTCGAGCATCTGTGCCGCGGCGGACTCGTCGATCCGGGCGAGCAGCGACTCGTTGAGGCCGACCTCGTCGGCCTCGATCGGGTACCGGTCGCGGAACTCTTCGATCAGCAGCGCCGCCTCCTTGAGCGGGGTCGCGTCGTACTTGGGGCCCTTGAACTGCGTCAGGTTCGCCAAGACCTGGCGCTGCAGGGCGCGTTTGCGAAAGCGGCTGTCTGGGAAGTTGATGCGGAGGATCTCGTACATCTCCGCCGCGAGCTTCATCTGGCGGGTGCGGTAGTAGAAATCGGCGAGCTCGATGGCGGCGCGTTCGGCGGCCTCGCTGCCCGGCAGGCGCTGCTGCACGAGCACCAGCAGCTCTTGGGCGGTGGGGCCCGAGTCGAAGATGCGCAGCGGGATGAAGCCCTTGCGACGCATGCCCCGGGCGTAGCGAGTCGCGATCTCCAGCTCGCGCTGGATGGCGATCACATACTCGGGCGACTCGGGGAACTTGCCGATCAGGGCCTCATACGAGAAGAGCGCCCGGTACTCGTTGCCCATCGCAGAATCCGCGTCGCCAAGGAGCAGGTAGGCGGTGGGCAGGTACGGGTTGTCGGTGTTTCGGTGCTCGCGGATCCAGCGCCGCAGGCGAGAGCGGGCGAGCGAGGGCCGGCCCTCGGCGATGAAGCGTCGGGAGTCGGCCATCAGGGCCGCGTCGGTGCCCGGCTCGGGCGGCTCGCCGGCGATCCAGCCCGTCTCTTCGTCGAGGGTGAAGGTGGTCGCTTGCGCGTGGGCGAGGCCGGTCCACAGGCAGACCGCCAGAGCCGCCATCCAAACGGGCAGAGTCTTCGCAACGACCATGGGCGGAGTGTATTGGTCTGGAGCCCCCGCGTCGCGGCCGGCCGCGGATCCTCGGGCGGGGCGAACTGCGCCTGTCGGTTCGCGGAGGGGGGCTGGCAAAAAAGAAGCGACGCCCCGGTGAAGGGGCGTCGCTGGAGGGAGCAATCAGGGAGAGCGATCAGCGCCGGCGGCGGCCGGTCAGCAGGGGCAGGCCGGCCAGAGCGAGCAGGCTCGCCGGGGCGGGCACGACCTCGTACTGGAACTCGTAGGCGATCTTGATGTAGTTGAAGGAATTGTTGAAGGTGTCGATCACGATGTCGCCGGGGTCGGAGACGCCGTCCATCCCGAACTCGGCCATGCCGAAGGTGAAGAAGGGGGTGTGGTTGCGGACGGTGCTGGGGGTCTGGCCCCGTCCGTCGAAGTAGCCGAGGAAGGTGACCGCCGTGGACCCGCGGAGCTCGGCGTCGACGACCCACTCGCCGAACTCGGGCGACTTGGTCATGCCGAAGTTCCACGAGAGGAACGAGATCTGGGTGCCGTTGATCTCCGTGCCCGGCTGGAGCAGGGAGGGCGCCTGATGGGCCTGGTTGTTCGGGGTGGAGGGGTTGCGGGTGGTGAAGATCACCTCGTACCGGCGTCTGACGATGTCCGGGTTGCCGTTGCCGTTGCCGCTGGGCACATCGCGCCACTCGGCGTAGATCTCCTGCCCGGAGGGGGAGGTGCCGATGGACTGCGGGCCCGCGTTGACCTCGACCTCGACATCGCCGCCGCTGTTGAAGTACGCGACGGGCTGGGAAGCCGAGGGCGACCAGGCCTGGAGCGAGAGCGAGGCGGTGGCGCCGGGGGCCACGGAGGGTTGGGCGTACGCCGCGGTCGCGAGCCCGGCAAGGCCGGCGGCCGCGAGGGTGCTGGTTGAAACACGCATCTTCATCTCAACATCCCTCCCCGCTTCCAGCGGGGCTTGGCCCCCCGGACCGGGCCGGGGGATCTCTCTCGTGCGCAACGCAACAAAGTCGTCGCGAAGCGTCGTCCATCTATTTATGTACACCAGATCGGGGCCGGGACCAGCAAATCAGGAAGAAAACCTACAGAACGCGCAGACGCACCGGGCCCTCCAGCGCCCCAGCGGGCGCGGATATGTTTGATTATCGTGAGGTATGGAAGGGGCGCAGGTACACTCACGCCCATGAAAACCACCGATTCTTCGTCTCGTTCGGCGGTGATCACCGGGCTCGGGGCCGTCTCGCCGATCGGAATCGGAGTCGATAGTTATCGGAACTCGTTGCAGGCCGGCGTCTCCGGCGTGCGGCCGATCGAGCCCGACGACCGCATCCGCTCCGGCGTCGCCGCCCCGTGCAGCGACTTCGAACCGTCCGATATCGTTTCCTCCGCGGATCTCAGGCGGCTTCCGAGACTCGCCCCGATGGCGCTGGCCGCGGCGACCGAGGCGCTGACCCAGGCCCGTCGCCCATTCGGCCCGGAGCTGGATGTCCAGGGCGGGCGATCGGTCGGGCTGGTGCTCGGGACCGGGGGTGGCGGGATCGACTTCACCCTCGACCAGGCCAGATCCATCTACGCAGGGGGCAAGGCGAGCCTCTGGACGATCACCAACGCGACCCACGGCAATCTCGCGGGCGAGCTCTCCATCCGCCTCGGGCTCCGGGGCCCGAGCCTCTGCGTCTCGACCGGGTGCGCCAGCTCGTCCGACGCGGTCGGCCTGGCGATGGATCTGCTCCGCTCGGACCGGCCCGGGACGCCCGAGGCGGTGGTGGTCGTCGGGGCCGATGCGCACATCCGCTGGGAGACCCTCGCGGCGATGGAACTGCTCGGCGTCGTCTCAACAAAGGAATGGAGCGACGAAGAAGCGCCGACCGCCTGCCGCCCGTTCGACAAGAGCCGCAGCGGCTTCGTGCTCGGCGAAGGGGCGTGGGCGGCGGTCTTGGAGCGGCCGGATGTCGCGGCCGATCGGGGGGCGAGGCCGGTCGGGCGTGTGCTGGGCTATGGGTGCACCTGCGACGCCCACCATCGCGTGCGCCCCGCCGAAGACATGGCCGAGTCCGCCCGCGCGATGACGCTGGCGATGCGGGACGCGCGTGTCGAGCCCGAAGGCATCGGCGTGGTGCACTACCACGGGACGGGCACGCCGCTCAACGACCGGCTGGAGACGATGGCGGTGCGGCTCGCGTTCGGCGATCACGCCGATCGCCTGACGGGTTCGAGCTGCAAGAGCATGATCGGGCACCCGCAGGGCGCGAGCGGGATGGCGGCGCTGGTGGCGACGGTCGCGGCGCTCTCGGGCGACGACCCGTTCGTTCCTCCGACGATCAACCTGCACGAGCCGGGCGAGGGTTGCGACCTCGACTACACGCCCCTGGAGGCGAGGCCGGCGCCGGGGCGTGTGGCGCTGGTGAACTGCCTGGCCTTCGGCGCCAAGAACAGCGCGTTGGTGGTCGAGGGGTGCGCGTAGGGCGTCGGTTTCAGATCGCGCCGCGGAAAAAGACGAGCACGAGCACCACAAACGCGACAACGAGCACCGCCGCGATGAGCAGGATCGTCCTCGTGGTCGTGAGGTCCTGCAACCCCCTGCGGCGGAGGTTCCAGACATCGAGCTTGGCGTCGCATTTGGGGCAGCGGTCGGTGGTGTGGTCGCGGAGGTTTGTCGAGCAGGCGGGGCAGTAGACATCGCGACCGGCGAGGAACTCGCGGAGGCGTTCGAGGGGGTCGGGCACGGGCTCGGGCATCGGGCGACGATAGGATCGAGCGAGGAGGCCCGGCGATGGAGCTGACGCCGCTGCGGTACCTGATCGCGATCGCCGAACACGGGCACATGACCCGGGCGGCGAGTGCGATGGGTGTGACGCAGCCGGCGCTCTCGGCGATGCTCCGCAAGCTCGAGGCGGAGGTCGGCGTCGAGCTGCTCCACCGCACCGGGCGGGGTGTTGAGCCGACCGAGGCGGGGCTGGTGTTCCTCGAGCACGCGCGCGACGCGGTGCGCCGGGCCGACGCGGGCGTCGCCGCGGTGCGATCGCTGGCGGGCCTCGAACGGGGCTCGATCCGCGTGGGGGGCGGGGCGACGGCGACGGGCTACCTGCTCCCGAGCGTGATCTCGGCGGTCCGGCACTCGCACCCGGGCCTCCGCTTCCTGGTGCGCGAGGCGGGGTCGGAGGCGGTCGCCTCCAGCGTCCTGTCGGGCGAGCTGGACCTGGGCATCGTCACCGAGGGCGTGCGCCACCCCCAGCGCGACGACCTCTTCCGGGTGCGATCGGTCGCCGACGAGCTGCGGCTGATCGTTCCGAAAGGGCACGCGCTGACGGGCAAGAAATCGTTCCGCTGGTCGGATCTGCAGGGCGAGCATGTGATCGGATTCGAGGCGGGTTCGGCGGTGCGGGAGTTGATCGACAAAGCCGCACGGGACCGGGGCGTCGCGCTCGATGTCGTGATGGAGCTTCGTTCGATCGAGTCGATCAAGCAGATGGTGGGGGCCGGGATCGGCGTGGCGTTTGTGAGCCGCTTTGCGCTCGGAGAGGGTGTCGGGCTGCGTTGCCGCGACGAACGCCTGGCGAGAGAGCTCTCGATCGTGCGTCGCCAGGGGCGTGTGCCGAGCCCGGCGGCGTCCGCGTTCGAGACGGAACTGCTCAAGAGCCTGGGGCGCTAGCCTCCCCAACATTCACAAGAGGAGGACGGCAAGATGAGAATCCTGATCGCAAGCGACCTGCACTGCGACATCGCGGCGGCCCGACGACTGGTCGACAAGTCCGCCGAGGCTGAGATGGTCATCATCGCGGGCGACTTCGCCAATCAGCACGAGGGCCTGAAGGAACTGATCGGCGCGATCCGCGACATCCGCTGCCCGACCGTGCTCGTCCCGGGCAACAACGAGCGCGAGGATGCACTCCGCGAGGCGTGCGAGGGCTGGCTCGGCGCGACCGTCCTGCACACCGAGCGCACCAATGTCGCGGGCTTTCCGGTCTACGGGATCGGCTGCGGCATCCCGCCGCTCAACCGCGACTGGAGCTTCGACATGACCGAGGACGAGGCGAGAGCAAAGCTCGGCGCCCTGCACGACAACGAGCTGACCGGCGGGCTGCTGGTCACCCATTCGCCGCCCAAGGGCTTGTGCGACGAGGTCACCGGCGAGCACCACGGGAGCGAGGCGATCCTGGAGGCGGTGCGCAAGGCCAAGCCCGATGTGGTGGTCTGCGGGCACATCCACCAGTCGTGGGGCGCCGAGGCGACCGAGGGTTCGACAAGGGTCTACAACGCCGGGCCGGAGGGGAGGATCATCGAGGTCGGCCCGGACATCGGCGGGGGCGGGGCGGAGGGCGCTTGACCCAGACATAAACAAAAGCAATCGAACTAAGTATATGCATTGATTCGATATATCACTCCGGCGGTACGATACTTATGCCGAAGCAGCCGCGCCGACCGGCGCCCTGAAGGAGACTGCCATGGCGACCAAACGACCCGACCCGTTCAACGCACGCTCGACGATCGAAATCGGAGGCGAGTCGTTCAGCTACGCCCGGCTCGCGGCGCTCTCGGAGCAGAAGGTCGGCGATGTCTCGCGCCTGCCCTACTCGATCCGGGTGCTGCTGGAGTCGATGCTTCGCAACCTCGACGGGTTCACGGTGACCGCCGACGATGTCGCGGGCCTGGCCTCGTGGAACGCAGAGGATGTGAACAAGGTCGAGATGCCCTTCATGCCCGGTCGCGTCGTGCTGCAGGACTTCACGGGCGTGCCCTGCGTGGTCGACCTCGCCGCGATGCGCGACGCGATGAAGGCGCTCGGGGGCGACCCCTCGGTCGTCAACCCGGCGGTCGCCTGCGACCTGGTGATCGACCACTCGGTGCAGGTGGACGACTTTGCGACGCGCGTCGCCCTGACAATCAACGCCCAGCGCGAGTTCGAGCGCAACAACGAGCGCTACCGCTTCCTCAAGTGGGGGCAGGAGAGCCTGAGCAACTTCAGCGTCGTCCCGCCCGCGACGGGCATCGTCCACCAGGTCAACCTCGAGTACCTCGCAAAGGGCGTCTGGACGCGCGAGGTCGGGGGCGAGACCGAGCTCTTCCCAGACTCGCTCGTCGGCACCGACAGCCACACGACGATGATCAACGCGCTGGGCGTGCTCGGCTGGGGCGTCGGCGGGATCGAGGCCGAGGCGGTCATGCTCGGCCAGCCGGTCTACATGCTCACGCCCGAGGTCATCGGCTTCAAGCTCAAGGGCCGCCTGCCCGAGGGCGCCACCGCCACAGACCTCGTGCTGACGGTCACACAGATGCTGCGTTCCTACGGCGTTGTCGAGAAGTTCGTCGAGTTCTTCGGCCCCGGCCTGCCCGAGCTGAGCATCCCCGACCGCGCGACCATCGCGAACATGGCCCCCGAGTACGGCGCCACCTGCGGGTTCTTCCCGATCGACGCCAAAACGCTCGACTACCTCCGCTTCACCGGGCGGAGTGACAAGGATGTCGAGCGGGTCGAGAAGTACTGCAAGGCCAACGAGCTCTTCTGGACTTCCGATTCGCCCGAGCCGAAGTTCACCGCTGTGCTGGAGCTGGACCTGGCGGAGGTCCGGCCCTCGCTGGCGGGCCCGCGTCGCCCGCAGGACCGCGTGCTGCTCGACCAGATGAAGGTGCAGTGGCGCAAGGACCTCGTCGACACATTCAAGAAGCGGATCCCCGGCGAAGCGGTCGACCTCAGCACATGGGCCGACGAGGGCGGCGACACCGAGCGGTCGCAGTCCAACCCCGATCCGATGACAGACAAGGACGCCGGCGCCGTCCGCGTCAAGCTCGGCGAGGAGAGCCACCCCGAAACCCCGGGCCAGGAGATCACCCTCCGCCACGGGTCGGTCGTCATCGCCGCGATCACAAGCTGCACCAACACGAGCAACCCCGATGTGATGGTCGCGGCCGGCCTCGTCGCCCGCAAGGCCCGCGCCCTGGGCCTGCAGCGCAAGCCTTGGGTCAAAACCAGCCTCGCCCCGGGCTCGAAGGTCGTCACCGACTACTTCGACAAGGCGAACCTCACCGACGACCTCGAAGCCCTCGGCTTCCACACCGTCGGCTACGGGTGCACCACCTGCATCGGCAACTCCGGGCCCCTGCCGACCGAGATCGAGGAGGGCGTCAAGCGGGGCGACCTGGCCGTCGCCTCGGTCCTCAGCGGCAACCGCAACTTCGAGGGGCGCGTGCACCCGGCGGTGCGGGCGAACTACCTCGCAAGCCCGCCGCTCGTGGTCGCGTACGCCATCGCCGGCACCGTCGACATCGACATGAACCATGAGCCGCTGGGCGTCGACAAGAACGGCAACGAGGTCTTCCTCAAGGACATCTGGCCGACGCAGAAGGAGATCCGCGACCTCGTCGCCGAGTGCGTCAGCCCCGAGCAGTTCAAGAGCAAGTACGCCAATGTCTTCACGGGCAATGAGACCTGGAACGAGGTCCCCGTCAGCACCAGCGAGCTCTACCCGTGGGACGACGACTCGACCTACATCCAGAACCCGCCGTTCTTTGAGGGCATGAGCCAGACGCCCCCCGGCGCCCAGCCGATCCGCGGGGCGCGCGTCCTGTGCTACCTCGGCGACAGCGTCACCACCGACCACATCTCACCGGCCGGCGCCATCGCCGAAGAGACCCCCGCCGGGCAGTACCTCAAGTCCAAGGGCGTCTCGAAGCGCGACTTCAACAGCTACGGCAGCCGCAGAGGCAACGACCGCGTCATGACCCGAGGCACCTTCGCCAATGTCCGCGTCCGCAACAACCTCGCCAAGGGCGAAGACGGGCGCATCCCCGAGGGCGGGTGGACGCGCGACTTCACCCAGGGCAAGGGTTGGGACGCCCCCGTCCGCTACATCTACGACGCCAGCCTGAACTACAAGAAGGCCGGCACGCCCCTGGTGGTGCTGGCGGGCAAAGACTACGGCATGGGCTCCAGCCGCGACTGGGCCGCCAAGGGCGCCGCCCTGCTCGGCGTCAGAGCGGTGATCGCCGAGAGCTTCGAGCGCATCCACCGCAGCAACCTGGTCTTCATGGGCGTGCTGCCCCTGGTCTTCAAGGAAGGCCAGAGCGCCCAGAGCCTCGGCCTCGACGGGACCGAGAGCTTCGACATCCACCTGAGCGACCCGATCGAGCCGGGCGGGGATGTGAAGGTCGTCGCGACCAAGGCGGACGGCAAGACCGTCGAGTTCGCCTGCAAGTGCCGCATCGACACCGCGATCGAGGTCGACTACTACACGAACGGCGGCATCCTGCACACGGTCATCCGCAAGAAGCTCAACGAGGCGAAGCAGGGGGCCAGCGTGGGGTGATGGCCGGTGTGATCAAGTCGGAATGAAGAGCAGCCCCGCGGGATCCCGCGGGGCTGTTTGTTTCGAGACCGGATCGGAGGCTCAACCTCGCGAGGGCCGGCGCAGATTTCGTGCAGCGATCCGTTCTCGCAGGCGATCCCAGTACCGATCATCGACCTCGATCGGTGTGCCGCTGCGCAGGCCATCGAGCAGCATCCGTTCAAGGGCTGCGTCGGCTTCAGTTGGACGCACGCGATCGTGGTGTGTTCTCTTATCAGCCTTTCCGTCGGTCATGCCCGCGCCCTCACGCCCCCGGCCAGAGCAGGGCGAAGATCAGGCCCGTCGCGAGGGCGTACACCAGGCCGTCGATCGCGTCGGTCACGAAGAAGCGCAGGCGTTTGCCGAACCAGAGGCCGTTCATCATCCCGCCGAGCACATACACCAGCACGCCGCCGGTCGCGACGAGCTGGAAGACAGCGCCGAACTCGGCGCCGGGCGCCCGCGACGCGCCGGCGATGTACGCGATGACGACCGAGACCACGAGGAAGTAGAGGAAGGTCAGGCCCATGTTCCGGCCCATGCTGGGCTTGGCGGGGAACAGGTTCAGCGTGCCCCACGGGCCGATGTCGTACAGGGCCTGGAACCGCTCGGTCTTGTACTCCTTGGGGTCCTCGCAGTTGGGGAACATGTAGCTCCCCTGCGGGATGTCGAGCTTGCGCAGCGCGTCGAGCACTTCATCCTGCTGGGGCAGGCAGGCGATGTCCTTCTTGTGGTGCGGGGCGAGCATCCAGCAGACAAAGCTCAAGAAGAACAGCACGACGCCCGAGACGACGATCGGCAGCCAGAGCGCGAGCAGGTCGGTGGCCATATTGAGGGTCTCCATCGGCGGCCGGGCCCGGCCGCCGCGAGAGCATACAGCATCCTCGGGTATTGGAGATGACCGGGTCTGCTGCCAAGGATCGGGGGCTTCGTTTGTCCCGCCGTCCCCCTCCCCATGCCCCGCGGGCTCATCCGCCCTGACCGTCCCCGCGAACCCGCTTACGATGGATACCGTGCAACGAAAGCAACCCTCAGAGTTCGCCGCCGAGATCATCCACGGGAGCGCCCGGGCTCTGGTCTCCGCGTCGGTCGAGCGGATGTTCGCCAAAGACCCGTCGCTGCCGGTCCGCTGGGGCTCCGGGGCCTTCCAGAAGTGGGTCTCGGAGCTGCACGCCCGGGTCGATCAGCTGATCTCCGCCGCCCGACTGCACCGCCCGGCGGTCTTTGTCGCCAACACCGACTGGGCCCGGCGTGCGTACGCCGCCCGGAATGTCGAGGAGAAAGACCTCGCCCTCGGGCTGATGTGCCTGGGGGAGGTGCTGGAGGAGGAGCTGCCCGCCCCCGCGGCCGACGCCCTCCGCCCGTACTTCAAGGGCGCTCTGGCCCACTTCGGCACGCCGCTGGAAGACGAGCCGAGCCCGCTGGACCGCTGCGGGGAGCACACCGATCTGGCCGTGCGGTACCTCACGCGGCTGCTGGAGGGCAAGCGCGAGGTCGCCAGCGGCCTGATCCTCGACGCCGTCGCCTCGGGCGTTCCGGTGGACCGCATCTACCTGCAGGTGCTCGGCCCGGTGCAGGACGAGCTCGGGCGGCTCTGGCTGGCTGGCGAGGTGCATGTCGGCGAGGAGCACTACTGCACCGCCTCGACGATGCATGTGATGAGCCAGCTCTACCCCGTCATCGCCGCGGCGCCCAAGCGCGACGGGCGGACGGTGCTGGCCGCCTCGGTCGAGGGCAACGCCCACGAGATCGGCATCCGCATGGTCTCGGACTTCTTCGAGCTGGCGGGCTGGCGGTCGATCTACCTCGGCACGAGCATCCCCGCCGATGACCTCGTGCAGACGATGATCGACTTCGAGGTCGATGTGGTCTGCCTCTCTGCGATGCTGACGGTCCACCTCGATGTCGTCGGCGACACGATCAACGCCGTCCGCGCCGAACCGAGAACGGCCGACATCCCCGTGATCGTCGGCGGCAAGGCGTTCATGCTCGACCCGGACATCTGGAAGGATCTCGGCGCCGACGGCTCCGAGCGTCATCCGGTCGACACGGTCGATCTCGCCGAGAAGCTCGTCACCGCCGGACGCCCGAAGGTCTGACGCTCGCCGCGCTCACGCGTATATTCCGGTCCGACTGCCCCGGCGGCGTGCCGCGGCGTCGGTGTTCTGTCCCCGGAGTGACCGGTGTCGCGAGCCGAAGCCATCGCCGGAAGCGGATCCGCCCGTCGCGAGCGGGCGGGCGACGACGCCGGGCGTCTCTCGCTGCTCTCGCGCCTGGCGCTGAGCGTGTTCGGGGCGATGATGCTCGGGTTTGCGGCCCAGGTCGCGATCCCCCTCTGGCCCTACGGCCTGCCCCAGTCGCTCCAGACACTGGCGGTCCTGCTGATCGCGATCGGCCTGGGCCCGAAGCTCGGGTCGCTCAGCCTGGTGATCTACCTCGGCGTGGGGGCGCTGGGGGCGGGGGTGTTCGCCGAGGGCGAGGCGGGGGTCGCGGTGCTGTTCGGCCAGACCGCGGGGTACCTGCTGGGGTTTTTGCTCTGTCAGCCCCTGGTCGCGAAGATCGTGCGCCGGCGGGACGGGTCGGTGCGCGGGTGGCTGGCGCTGGTCTTGGCGGGGGTCGCGGCCCACGGGCTGATCTACGCCCTGGGCGTGCCGTGGCTCTACTTCCTGCGGAACATGGACCCCGGCCTGGACCCGATCACTTGGCGGAACGCAATTCTTTACGGAATGGTCGCCTTTTTGCCCTGGGACGCGGCAAAGACAGCGCTCGCGGTCGTGATCGGACGATGGATGCTCCCGCGGGCGATGCGTCGCGTCTGGTGATGCGGACGTGTCCGCAGAGCGGCGGGTGAAGATGGGGGCTTGCCCGTATTTGTGCCCGCCGTCGAAATAGCCCCGGCCCCGCAATTGTTCTCTCATGTGATCCGAAGTGTCGGGTCGGACGAAGAGTTCCATGCGAACCTGTTCGACCTGATCAGGATCATCCGTTCGGCGAGGCGTGAGCCTTGCTGAGCGGCCCCAAGTCCCCCCCCAGCCCCGGCGGTCCTGTGTAAGGCCGCTGGGGTTTTTCTCTCGCGCCCGAGGCTGTTCCAGCAAAAGCCCGGACACGGCTCGGCCCGTCAGTGCGGGTCTTCGAAGCCGACGAGGCCGATGGCGACAACCTCGCCGTCAATCACGGTGAGCACGACGCGTCGGGGGCCGTCGTTCCAGATGAAGGTGCGGGAATCCTCGACGAGTTCGGCGTGGCCCGGGAGGGCGTGCTCGCCGAAGCCGGGCGGGGGCTCGGGGCGCTCGTGGGCCGGTCCGAGGATGGCCTCGGCCTGGGCGAGGGTCATGCCGGTCTGGACGCGCGAGACACGCTCGGGGGTGAGCGAGTCGGAGCGGCCGCAGCCGGAGAGGCAGCACGCCAGCAGGAGCAGGAGGGCGAGAGAGCGCATGGACGAGGATATGGAGGGGCCGGGCGCAGGGCGCGGGGGAAGAGCCCGATCACGCGTAGAAGGACGCCGATCTCTGAGCAACGCGAAGAGTCGGGTCGGTGAGATCACCGGATGACATAGACCGATCGCAAGGAAAAGACCGTAGTGATGTAGACCGACCATGTTTCGGTCTCGGGGTCGTAGTACCACCTCGTGACCCAGTTGCCGACGAGCTCTTCGGGGTACCGGACGATTAGGTGGCACTCGGCGACGAGCGCTTCGCCGTCTCGTTCGAGCACGGCTTCGATGCCGGATGTCGGTTTGACGAGTTGCATCGGGCCTCGCGCAGCGCTGACATTCCACCAATCGCGATCTCTGACCGAAGGATCTCTGAGCGCTCTGTGTCCATCGAACTCTTGCCGGTCCCTGATGCGCCGCACGACGACCAGTGAGCCGGCGTCGCCGGTCCCGAAGCCGTCGGGGATCAGCCGCCATTTGGTCTTTGCCCGCCAGACATCCTCGACAAAATCGGGCCACGGCAGTTCGGGCGCTGCCGGCCAGTCTTCGTAAAGACGGTAAAATGTCCGTGTCTGGGGGTCGTGATGCGGCTCTGGATGCGGCTGAAAGTAGGGATTGCGACCGATCTCATCGAGGTATGCGTCGGGCGTGGGCAGGCTGCGGACAACATAGTGGCGTGCGATGGCCTCGCGGAGCTTGCCCTTCAGTTCGTCATTCAACACGCCGCGCGGATCGTTGATCTTGTCGAGCACCTTCTCCGTGAAGACGGCTTCGCCGTCGGACGGGCTGACGAACGAGACCTCTTCTCGCCAACGCCGGTGGCGTTCGACCTCCAATTGTTCCCTGAAGGTCAGCGATCTGGGCTCGTCCGATAGCTCGTGCATCCAAAGGACACGGAAGTCCTCCCCGCGAGGAATGCCGTGCAACGATGGCCCCGGCGGCGCCGCGATGGCGTGGGACGCGAGCCCAAGCAAAGCGATGGCGAGGAGGCAAGCGGTTGCGAATCGTCGGAGTCCCTGCTCGTCCTGCATCGGTGCAGCGTACAGAGACGAAAAGAATCTGTCAACACAAAAGATATTCGCTTTTCGCCCCGAATAGCACACCCTTGTTAGCTCGAACCCGACTCTTCGCTTCGCTCAGAGATCGGCGTCAGGGGACCGCGGAAGGGGCTATGCAAAGATCTCCGCCAACGCCTGCTGCCTGAACGCGAAGATCTTCTTGACATCCCGCCTCACCAGCAGCGCGTCGATCAGCGGGCCGCCGAGGTGGGCGTAGTGGACGATGTCGCGGCAGCGCGTCCGCCCCTCGCCGATCGGCTCGAAGGTGTGCTCGTGGTGCCAGAGCCGGTAGGGGCCCTTGAGCTGGGTGTCGACGAAGCGGACGGGGGGCTCCCACACCGCGATGCGTGTGCGCCACTTCATGGGCAAGCCGCGGAGACGGAGGCGGTACTCGATCAACGCGTCCTTGCGCATGTCGATCGGGGCGGGCGTGGTGACGCTGAAGCGGAGGAGCGGGGGCGTGATGCGTTCGAGGTTGTGGGCGTCGGCGAAGAAGGGGAAGATCTCTTCGCGGGGTCGGTCGATGACGGTCTCGAACTCCAGCCGCACGGCACGACCCTTGAAGACACCGACCCCGGGCAGGTCCGGATCACGGACGACGGATTCTGTGGATACTTCGCTTGGTTGCGGTGTGGTTGCGATGGTGGTCATGGCGTGGGGGTTTCGGCAGGCGAACCCCTCTGGATGCCATGCGGATCGACTACTGGATCCTCGGGTCCACGAAGGCGTAGAGGATGTCCACCAGCAGGTTCAGCAGGATCAGCAGCGTCGAGAAGACCAGCACGACGCCCATGATCATGAACAGGTCCTTGTTGCGCACGGCGTTGACGAAGTGCTGGCCGATGCCCGGCACGAAGAAGACGCGTTCGACCACGAACGAGCCGGTCATCGCAAGAGCCGTCGCCGGGCCGAGGAAGCTGAGCACGGGGAGGAAGGCGTTTTTGAGGGCGTGCTTGAAGAGGACCTTGTTCTCGCTCAGGCCCTTGGCCCTGGCGGTGCGGATGTAGTCTGCGCCCAGGGCGTCGATCATGCCCATGCGGGTCAGGCGGGCGATGTACGCCGCGAAGGGGAAGCTCAGCGCGACCGTCGGCAGGATCATCTGCGAGGGCGAGCCCCAGCCCCCGGTGGGGAAAATCGGGATGAGCACGCCGAAGAGCAGAAGCAAAACCGTCCCGATCACGAAGCTGGGCAGGCTGATGCCGATCAGCGCGATCACGAGCGTGGAGATGTCCAGGAACGAGTTTGGTTTGACGGCGCCGATCACGCCCGCGCCGATCCCGATGAACAGCGCAAGGATGATCGCGGCGATCCCCAGCGTCGCCGAGACCGGCAGCGAGGAGCCGATCATCTCGTTCACGCGCCAGTCGCGGTACTGCAGGCTCGGGCCGAGGTCGAAGATGTAACGCTCGCGCGGGGCGACGCCGACTTCGCGCGCCGATTCGGCCTCGCGCCGGATCTCGCCGCTCGCCAGATCGGAAAGGTACTGCACGCCGGTGGCGCTTTTGAGGTACGAGAAGTAGAACGACCAAAAACTGTCGAGGTTGTACTGGGCGCGCATCGCCTCCTGCACCTCGGCGGGGGGCTGGCGGCCCTCGGGGTTTTCCAGAGGATCGCCGGGCACGGCCCAGGCGAGGGTCAGCGTGAGGGTGTAGATCACCAGCAGGATGAAGGGGAGCTGCGCCAGACGGCGCAGGATGGTGCTCATCATCGTGAAGGGTTCCTGCTGTCTGTGCCGGCCTGCGCCGGTGCGGCTGGGCTGTCCTTGCCGGCCTTCGCCGGTGCGGCGGTGCTATCGGGATCTTCGCCGTTGTCGTTCTGCGGTGTCGGTGCTCTCGGCGGCAAGGCTCTTGCGACGCCGGGACCGATCGGCTCGTCGAACACCTGTGCGAGGAACGGGTTCTGCACCGATCGCGGGTGGCTGGTGATGCCCGAGAGGCGGTGCGGGTCGAACATGTAGACATTGGAGTAGTGGAAGACCGGCGCCATCGGCAGATCGTCCTCCATGATGATCCGTTCGGCCTCATGCAGCAGCTCCATCCGCCGGACGGGGTCGGCCTCGATCGCGGCCTTGTCGAGCAGGGCGTCGTACTCGGGGTTGGAGTAGTTGCGGTCGTTGTTGCCGTCGCCGGTGCGGTTGATGCCGAGGAAGGTGGAGGGGTCGCCGTAGTCGCCGTACCAGCCGGCGCGGGCGGTCATGAAGTTCTGGTTCTTCAGGTCGTCGCGGAAGACCTGCAGGTCCTTGGCGACCAGGCGTGTCGAGACGCCGAGGTTGGTCTCCCAGCTCGAGGCGACGACCTGGGCGATCAGGTCGTGCCCGCCCTCCTGGTTGAACAGCAGCTCGACGGTGGGGAAGCGCGAGGGGTCAGAGCCCATGCCCATGTCGCGCATCGCCTCGATCAGAAGCGAGCGGGCCTCGTCGGCGATCTCGCGGCGCTCTTCGGGGGTCGCCGCGTCGCAGATAGAACGCAGGCCCCGAGGCGGCTCGTACCCCGCGACCGAGCCGGGCGGCGTCAGCGAGTACGCCTTGCGCTCGTCGATCCGGCGCACATCCCGCACGATCGCTTTTCTGTCGATCGCCATAGAAAAAGCGCGCCGGACGCGTGCGTCGCGGAAGGGGTTGTCGCGTCCGTCGTTGAGCTTGTCGTTGCAGTTGAAGTTGTAGAAATAGCTGCCGAACGCGGGGATCACATGGATGTGCAGGCGCGGGTCGGGCGGGAGGTGGCGGTCGATCTCGAACTGGTCGTACCCCTTGGCCCGCAGCTCCTCGACGAGGTCCCTGTGCTCCTCGTAGTAGGCCTTCTTGGCCTCCCACATGGCGCCGCGGTAGGCGACCTCGACATTGCTCATCCAGTCGATGCGTCCGGTCTGGAAGGCGAGGACCTGCGCGTTGCTGTCCTCGATCGACGGGGTCTCGATGCTCTGGATCTTCAGCGCCTCGCGGTTCCAGTAGTGGGGGTTCTGCTCGAAGCGCATGTCGCGCCGGAACCGCCAAAGCTTCAGTTCGAACGGCCCGTTGGAGACGATGTGCTCGGGCTTGGTCCAGGCGCCGAGGATCACGAGCGTGCCGGTCTCGGGGTTCGGCTCTTCGAAGCGGCTGACGACCGGCTCGTAGACCGGGTACATCGTGCCGAAGGCGCAGATATCGAGGAAGTAAGGCGTCGGGCGGTAGACGGTGATTTCGAGCGTGCGGTCGTCGATCGCGCGCATGCCCACGCCGTTGTCGAGCAGCCAGGGCGAGTTCTCGTCGTCCAGGCCGAGGCGCTCGCGCCGGACAGGGTCGGCAATGCGTGCGCGGGCCGCCTCGCCCGAGAGCCCGTGCTCGAAGGCGTCGATCGTTTCGGCGAAGAGGGCTTCGGCCGCGGCTCTGTTGCGCTCGGCCGCGGGGCGGGCCTGGTACTCGGTGAGCATCGCCTGTCGGAGTTGGTGAAACTGGGCCGCGCCACGGACGAGCTCGAAAAACTTCATGTAGGGCGAGGCGGTGTCGGGGAGCATGCCGCGCCGCCAGGCGTAGACGAAGTCGCCGGCGGTCACCGGGCTGCCGTTGGACCACTTGGCGTTGTCGCGCAGGTAAAAGGTGTAGACCTCGCGCGTCGCGGTGCGCTGCTGGCCCCGCTCGTTGAGCACGGGGCCGCCCATCGCGTTGACGAGGGGTTCCTCGACGCGCCGGATCTCCCAGCGTTCGGCGACGGCCGGCTGGACATCGAAGCCCCACGAGAAGATGTCGGTCTGGACGAGGCCCTCGAAGAGGATGCGCGTGGCGCGCAGGTCCTGCATCCAGCTCATCCGCTGGGGGTCCAGTGTGTTGACATCGCTGGCGTTGATGAAGACAAAGTCCGCCCTGGGGGGCGAGCGGTCGAGCCCGATCACCACCCCGAGCAGCAGCACGAGCGCAAACAACGGAACCAGGAGGCGTGTCATCGCCCGTAGGGTAACCGCCGGGGCGGGGGCTGTGGGCGCTCTTAGCGGGGGAACTGGCCCGTGCTGAACTCGAACGGCGGACGCACGAGCACGCCCTGAGCGCCGATCACCTGGTCCGCGGCGGTGCGGAACCTGTCGCGACGCCCATCAGCGCCCATCGCGTCTCGCAGGCCGAACTGGCGGCGCTGGGCCCTGGGGTCCAGCAGGCTCCACGAGAAGACAACCACATTCTCCGAGGCGCCCACGATCTGCTGCAGTCGCTGCACCTCTTCGGAGCTCAGGCCACCGGCGTTCAGGCGACGCTCGGCGTAGGCGATCAGTTGCCCGCTGAGCAGGCCGGAGGCACGCAGCGCCTCGGGCGAGAGCGTGCCGCGGTTGACGCTGGCGAAGACCGTCTCGGCCCCGCGGAGCATCGAGAGCTCCATCTCGGCGTTGGGGCGCGCGGCCTCGGCGTTCTGCACACGCTCGGCGAGGCGATCGCCGAGGACGCGTGTCGCGGCGTTGCGGAGGTTGGCGAACTCGCGGCGCTGGTTGGTCGCGCCGGCGCCGATCGAGCGGATGACGCGGTCGAGCACCAGCGGGTTTTCTTCGCTCGCGAGGCGCTCGCCGAGGCGGTTGACGAGGTTTGTCAGCTGCTGCTCGTTCATCGCCGGCGCGCCATCGGCCGCGACGCGAAGCGTCTCGCCCAAAGACGAAGCCGCGGCGTAACGGACCACCTCGTCCTCTGAGGCGAGGCGTTCGATCGCCAGCTGGCTGGCGGGGCTTGTCGCCAGCTCGCCCGCGAGCAGGAGGGCGACGGTCGCCACGCCACGATCCTGGTTGTCGGCCAGACGCCGGAGCTCGGGCACGAGCTGGGCGCTGTAGGCCAGGCGGAAGCTCACGGTCACCCCGCGGGCGGTCAGCGGCCTGCGGAGCTCGCGCCGCGCGGCCCGGCGATGGTCGATGTTCTCGGCCGTCAGCCTCGGCAGATGCTCGCTGACATAGGTCCGCACCTGGCGCACCTCGTCCGGGGTGAGCTCCGAGGGCTTGGAGATCAGCCCCTCGGGGATCGACGCGCGTCCGGCCTGGGCCATCGCGGGGAGGGCCGAGAGACAGACCACGCCGAGGGCGAGGATCACGCTCAGCCCGCGGAAGCCGCGGACCCGCGCGGGGCGTGCAGTCACGCTCGCGTCATGCACCTGTTGATTCCTTCCGAAAGAAACATCGCCGTGCGGGGCCCGGCCCGAACGCTCGGCGCGCCCGTCGGGGACGCGACGAAACCTACCAGCGGCCGGGGGGCCGGTCAACCCGGCGAGGTCCGCTCCGGACCCCGCCTCGGATCTGCCGGCCCGTCTGCGGCCCATCAATACACCTCCGTGAAGACCCGCTTGGTCGGCCGGATCTTCTTGTGGAGCATCCGTCGGTCCCACGAGCGGATATCGGACATCGCCTCCGCGTCCACCTCCAGGTACTGCTCAAGCGCGTGGTCGGGCAGGATCTGGGCGAGCTTCTGGAAGATCCCGATCTCCATGCCCGCGACGCCGCAGATGTAGATCAGCGTCCGCTCATGACGCAGCAGGGCTTCGAGCCTGTCGCGTTCGGTCTGCAGGCGGTCCTGGACATACATCGGGTCGTGCCCGTCGGGCTGGTTTTCGCGGCTGATGGCGGTGAGGTAGGTGAACTTCTCCGAGCGGGCGTCAAGATCCGTGAACCGGCCGTGGTAGAGCAGGTCCGAGCGGTAGGGCGAGCCCATCACCAGCACGGTCTCGGAGGGCATGCCCAGCGCGTCGAGGTCGCCGAGCATCCCCCTGAACGGCGCGATGCCGGTGCCGGTCGCGAAGAAGAGGTAGTCGTGTGCGGCGGGGTCTTCGGGGAGGACGAACCGCTTGCCGCTGGGCCCGGAGAGGCGGATTTTCTCGCCCACCTGCAGGTCGGCGAGGTAGTTCGAGGCGACGCCGAGGAAGAGCTTGCCCGTCTCCCAGTCTTCGTCGATGGTGCGTTTGACGGTGGTGGAGACGACCGAGCCTTGGCCGTCCTCGCCAGCGGAGGGGCAGGCGAGGGAGTAGAGGCGGAGCTTGTGGGGCTTGCCCTTCTCGTCGTGGCCGGGCGGGAAGACACCGAAGGACTGCCCGGCGCGGAAGCCGCCGGCGAGGGGGGTGCCCGAGACATCGATCTCGATGTGGCGGACGAACCCCGCGCTTTTGCGTTCGGTGCAGCGTTCGTTGGAGACAACGACCCCTTCGACGGGGTCGTTCGGCTTGACGGTGTTGAGGCGGACCTCCGGGAGCTTGGGCTCTCCGGGGATCGCTGTGGTCTTTGTGGGAGTCATCGACGGAGTGTTCGTACGCCGGGGGCGAGAAGATGTTCGGGAGTGATCAGCCCCCGCCCATCGCGCCCATCATGGCTTGCTGCATCGCGGTGGCGAAGGCCTGGTCGAACCGCTGGAAGCTATCGATCTCGCCGCGTTCGACACGCTGAGCGAGCTGGCCCATCACGCGTCCGAGGGCCTGCTGCATGTTGACGACCATGGAGAGCTCCGGGCCTTCCATGGGAGGGAAGACGAGTCTCCACTGGCCGTCGGCTCGTCGGGCCATCAGCGCATCGGTCATCATGCCGGGGAGAACCGCCGGGCCGGTGATCATCGCCTCGGCGTCGCCCATGAGCGACACCGAAAAGTCCGAAGCGGTGGTGGTGCGAAAGTCGGGGATCTCGAAGTCCATCGCGGCGGCCTGGGCAAAGAACGCGGTGTCTTCAAGGCCTTGTCCGAAGCGGCTCTGGAGGGCGTTTTCGAGGCGTGTGGCGTTCTGGGCGACCGAGACCATCGCGTCGAACAATCGGCGCTCGTTCGAGCCCTCGATCCGGTACAGGCTCGGGAGATCACCGAAGCGGTCCTGCTGCATCATGTTCAGAGCGCGTTCGACCAGAGCGAGGACCTCACGCTCGGGGGAGGCGGCTCCGCCGGCCTGCGCCTGGCCGCCTGCGCGCGGCTCGCGAGCGCCGACCTGCGGCACCTCGTCGCGCGTCAGGATCTGCGTCAGCAATCGGCGTGCGTCGCGGAGCTGGGTTTCCAGATCGATCTGGTCGGCCCGGCCGGCCTCGACCGCTTCGGCGTAGGCGGCAAGGTCGTTCAGACGCTTGGCCGCAAGCTCGAGCAGCGCGTTGCCCCGGTCGTCTTCGGCGCGGACGCCTTCGAGCCTGCCCGCGGCTTCGGCGAACGACTCGCGGGCGGCCTGCAGCGCCTCGGTCCGGGCGGTGCGTGTCCGCTCCAGCGCCTGGCTGACATTGCTCTGCGCCTCGCCACTCTGGAACATCGGCAGCGCCGACGCGGACTCGAGCACCTGCGCCACCCGCCCGTTCAGCAGGGCGTGACGCATGTGGATCGCCCCGGCGATCTCGTTCGCCTGGGTCGCCGCGAGCGCCGAGGAGGACCGCAGCGTTCTCGCGGCGGCGGTCGCCCTCGATGCCGCCTGCTCTGCGGCGCTGAGCGCCTTCTCGCGCTCGGCGCTGATCGTTTCGTGAACGAACGAGACGAGGCCCGCCTCTGCGGCCTTGACGAGCATGTCCAGGCGTGCTGGCATCTCCGTCTCGTCCCGCTGCGAGAGGGCCTCGCGGAGGGCGCGGCCGAGGTCGCCGGCGTGCCCCGAAGCGCCGCCGAAGAGGGCCTGGGCGAGCTCCGCCTGCGCCCGCTCGGCGAGCCGTCGGGCCTCGTCGGCCGCCTGGTTGGCCTGCTGGCGGACCTGTTCGAGGTGCTCGATGGCGGTGGTGGTGGCGGCGACCTCGCTGCGGGCCGCGTCGACACGCGCCGTCGCGAGCTTGATCTGACGCTCAATCTGATCGATATCGAGCTGGATGAGCTCGGCGTCGTAGGCGTGCCTGTCGGCGACGCGCCGGACACGCTGGGTCTCGTGGGCCAGACGCTCGCGCTCTTCGCCCGAAGCATTGGAAGCGCGTGCGTCGAGCTCGGCCTGGCGGCCCCGCTCGGTCCCTTCCAGGGTGACCTTCTCGCGCAGCCGCGTGTTCAACTGGTCGCGCTGCGCCGTCAGCTCGGCGAGCTCGGCGCGACGCTGGTTGAGCGTCTGCTCACGCCCGGTGGACTGGCGGCGGAGGTCCTGCAGCAGTTGGTCGTTGGCGAAGGCGGTCCGCTGGGCCTGCGCGCCCGCCCGCTGGGAGGCACGGACGAGCTGGTCGGCGTGGTCTGCGCCGGTCTGGGCGAGCTGCTCGTAACCCAGGAGGCGACGGGCGTCGATGATCGCCTCGCCGAGGAAGGTCTCGGCGATGAGCAGGGCCGCGGCGGCCTTCTCACCTTCGAGCATGCTGCCCGAGCCGACCTGGGCGGGGGCGCGGATGTCCTGCTGGAGGAGGCGTCGGGTCTCGTCGGGCGCCGACTCGGCGTGTCCGCCGCGCGTCGCGAGCATCTTCATCGATGCGTCGCGGACGCTGTCGCCGGGGGTCTGCCGGTCGCAGGCGGCCATCGGGAGGGCGACAGCCGCGGCGAGCAGGATCTGGATCCGGCGCCGGGCGGCGCGTCGGGGCGGATGGTTGGCCATCGTCGGGGTCTCCGCGTGCGGGCACATTGCAGCTTTGGCGGCGCGGTCCGGGCGCCGGAATCGCGACTGTAGCACAAATCGCCGGGCGCGGCACCAAGGCCGCCGCTCGCCCGATGCGCCGGACGCGACACGATCCGCAGCGGCCCCGAGAACGGTTGCAGCAGGGACGCAGAAGGAGATTTGATCGGTTTGTGAAAGGGTGTTGGGTCAGTCGCTGTCGGTCTTGGCGGGCGAACTCAACAAGGTCTTCGAAAGCCAGTCCCCGATCGCCCCGAGCGCCTCGGGGGCGACCGGGCCGTCAAAGCCCGGCTCGTTCGGCGAGCTGACCTTCTTGAGATTGTGGCTCGCGCCCTCGATCAGCTGGATCCGGGTCGGCACGCCCGGCCGTGCGATCAGCGCGGCCTTCAGCGGGGGCAGATCGTCGTCGACGGTGACCTGGGCGTCGTGCTCGCCCTGCACCACCAGAACCGGGCCCTTGTAGTTCGAGGCGAGCTCGGCCGGCTCGACCGTGAAGTAGGCGTAAAGCACATCGAGGCTCGACGGATTGAACAGTGAGGCGAGGGCCGGGTGCAGGTCTGCCGGGATGGTCCGGTCGGCCCGGATCGAGTCGATCGCCCGGTCGAGGTCCTTGCGGATGGTCTCTCGCAGCGCCGCGTCGGGGACCTGCAGAGGCAGCACGCGGTCGACCTGGTCCCGGATCACATGGTCCAGGCGTCGGCCCGTGGTCCCCGCGAGCACGAGTGCCGACGGAGCGTGCTCGCCCATCCGATCGGCAAGGGCCAGGGCGATCAGGCCCCCCTCGCTGTGCCCGAGGACCGCGACGCGGGAGGCGTCGATCCCGTCCCGGGCACCGAGGGCTTTGAGGGCGGCCTCGGCGTCCTGCACGAAGTGGTCCCAGGCGAAGAACGCGCCGACCTCGTCGGGCGTGCGGGGCCAGAGCCCCGCGTTGGCGTGGGCGGCCCGCTTGTCGAACCGGAACGAGGCGACCCCCCGCGAGGCCAGATCGTCGGCGATCTGGCGGAGCAGGTCGGTCTTGAGCATCGGGGGCTGGTTGCCGTCGCGGTCGGTCGGCCCCGAGCCGGGCAGGAGCAGCACGCCTGGGAACGGCCCCCCCTCACTGGCGGGAAGCACGAGCGTGCCGGGGAGCTCGATCCCCCCGGCCCCGGTGAATGTGAGTTCAACAGCGCGTGGCTCGGCCTTTTCGGTTGCGGCTTCTTCGGGCGACTGGCTCAGGGCCGGGCCATGGGTGAGGAGCAAAGCAGCGGCGCCGAACGCCGCGGCGAGGCGGCGTCGGCTTGCTGGGCGTGTGTCGGTCATCTGTAATCCTCCGGGATCGCGGGGGGGTCGCCCGGCTGTTTGGAGGATCGGGCGGCCCGATTTCAGCGCGGGCCGGGCGGATCGTCCGGGGGCGTGTAGAGGTCGTGCTTGGGCTGGGGCGGTTCGTAGGTGATCGGGTAGTCCGGGCGGGGCCGGTACATGCTGTTGATCCAGCGCACGCTGTCGCGAAAGCGGGGGTCCTCGGGCGAACGGAGCAGCGGGCGCCAGGGACGCTCGCGATCGAGCTCGATGATCCGCGGGTGGGGGAACTTGGAGGTCTCGCGCGGCAGGGCGAGCTGCAGCAGGCGGGACTGCTCGGGCTGTTCGTAGTCGATCAGGGGCTCGCCGTCCTCGAATCGGAAGCTTTCGATGATGAAGAAGTTGGTGTAGACGGTCTCGTCGCGGTTTGGGTGCTGGCCCCGGAGCATCAAGCGTCCGGCCTCCTGACCGCCGTGGCAGTCGTTGGTGGCGCAGCCCCTGAAGAGCCATGCTGCGTGGACATCGCGCCTGAAGCGTTGGAAGGCCTCGGGGTCGCCGACGACCTCGACCTCGGCGTACAGCTCGCGGGCCTGGACGCGGAACATGAGTTCGAGGACGCGTTCCGGCCTGGTTCGGTACAGGGCCTGGAGGGCTTCGGGGGTGGTGGGCATGCCCCGGGCGCCGGAGTGGTTCTCGATGAGGCGCTGGACGGTCTCCCGCCTGATGCGGATGCGGGGGGGGTCGGCGAGGTCGATCTCGTAGACCTTCAGGAGGTTGATCTGCTCGGAAGAGAGGAGTGGGAAGCCTTCGCGCTCGCGCCGGTTGGAGGGGCGGTCGTTCTCGTCCCGCTCGCGGAGTCGCTGCTCGCGCCGGTTCTCAGAGAGCCTGGCCTGAGCCCGCAGCAGGGGGAGGCGTCGGATGATCTCGGGCTGGCCCGGGACGCGTCTGAGGAGGGCCTCGGCCTCCTCAAGGGCGGTGGTGTGGGCCCCGTTGGCGGTCAGCCAATCGATCAGGACGACCAGCTGGTCCGCCTCGTAGTCGTCGATGGCGGCCCGCATCTCGCGATACCGCTCCATGATCGGATCGAGGAACTGGATCGAGCGGACCCGGATCGCCGGGTAGGTGGTGGTCACCCCGCGGATGCGGAGGACGACCTCGGCGCTGTCACGCCGGACGAGCTCGCCCCGGACGGTCGTCCCGTCGCGGAAGGTGACGATGCACTCGCGTCGTTCCTCGTCGCCGGGGTCTTCTCGCTGGGGATCGAAAGCGACAGGGGTGAGCCAGCGGTCTTGCCCGCTCATCGGGGCGAGATTCTGGAGGACGGCGGCCCCCACGAGAACGGCGCCCGCCGAGGCGGCCAGCACGCAGAGGACGCTGCGTGCCGTCCGGAGGGATCGGCGGGGTTTGCGGGGGTTGCTCATGCGTGCATTGTGCGCACGCCGAGCGGGAATCGCCAGTGGGGGTCAGGCCGCCTTGGACGGGATGATCGTGCGGATCCGGTGGAGGACCCAGCGGTCGTCCTCTTTTGTGACTGAGGCGATCTTGTCCAGGGGGGTTGCCGACCCGGAGGTCAGGTCCTCCAGGACGGGGACGCCCTTGTCGTCGGTGCGGACGGTCACGGGGCCCTTGACGGCGCTCTTGAAGAGGCAGCGGTAGGGGCCGACGAGGATGACCGTGCCCCGGTGGATGATCCTGTGGACGGTGATCGAGGGCTCGATGAACCGCTCCATCGTGTCGGCGGTCTCTCCCAGTCCCTGCATGAGCCGGGAGATGGCCTGGTCGCAGGTCTGAACGGCGAACTGGAGTTCGGTGAGTTCTTCGGCGAGCGAGCCGCTGGGCTTGGCGCCGCCCGCCTTCTTGAGGGTCTCAAAGCGTGTCTTGGAGGCGTCTCGCTTTTCGACGAGCGCCTGGTATCTGTCCAGCCCGGCGCCGGCGAGGCGTTCGAGTTCTTCGAGCACGCCGAGGCGGACGGTGGTGGTGATCTCCGACTCGGCGCCGATCTGGGCGCACTCGCCCGATCCGCCGAGGCCGACCTCGCCCCCGATGATGACGGCGCCGGGGGCTGTCAGCTTGCCGCCCACACGCACCGTCGCGTCGTTGATCTCTCTCTCGGCGGTGAAGTTCCGGCCGACGAAGACGAGTGCGGCGTCGATGTACTTCGCGTGGAGGTCTCTGCCCGTGCGGATGACGCCCTTCTCCCGTCCGGCCATGCCCCTTGCGAGCGTGATGTCGAAGCGGGCGTCGAGGGTCGCGGCCTCGACGAGTTCGCCGACGGTCAGCGAGCCCTTGCATCGGACGGAGAAGCGGTCCTTGACGCCCTTGGAGACGCTGACATTGCCCGGGAAGTCGATGTTGCCCGTGGAGAAGTCGACGCCCCCGGAGATGTTCAGCTCGCGCTCGACGCGGATCTCGACGGGGCCGGCGACGAGGTGCCCGCTGTGGGACGCGGAGATGACGCCCTGCTCGTTGATGCGGACGGAGCGGTCGAGCTTGACGCGGGCCTTCTTGCCTTCCTTGGCGGCGATGACGCGTCCTGTGACATCGACGCCGTCGGTCCCGTCGGTCTTGGGCATGAGCCTGCCGATGCGCTGGGCGGCGAGGACGACGACGAATGCGGAGCGGTTGTAGTGGTCGGCGTTTCCGTCGTCGGCGCCCGAGGGCGGCTCGGGCGGCGCTTCCTGCTTTCGCTTCGCCTCGTCGAGCTTCTCCTGGATCTCGGGGTCGATGACGACTCTGGCGTCGGAGCCGTGCTCGACGGGCTTGCCCTTGGCGACGACGCTCTCGTGGTCCTTGTCGGGCGCCTGGCGAGCGCCGAGGAGGAGGGCGTCGATCGCGGCGTTGTCGATGGCCTGCGGGCAGACGCCGGCCTCGACGAGCGCGGCGAGCACGCCTGCGCGATCGAGTGAGTCGAGGTCTGCGCCGGCGGCGATGCGCACCGACGCTGTCAGGCGGTCTCCCGCCTGCAAGACCCTGATCTTGTTGGAGGCATCCTGTTCGGGCATGCCCGCTCAGGCGTCGCGGTCAGGCCGCGATGCCGGCCTTTGAGAGAGTTTCTGAGATCCGCTGGGAGAGGAGATCGGGCGTGAAGGGCTTGACGACATAGTTGTTGACGCCGGCCTTGATGGCCTCGATCACGCGTGACTTCTCGGCCTCGGTTGTGACCATGATGATGGGCGTGGTCTTGTCCTGGGCCCTGTAGGCCTTGACGAACGAGAGCCCGTCCATGTTGGGCATGTTCCAGTCGACGAGGAGGAGGTCGGGCTTGAAGGCGCCGACCTTGGAAAGGGCGTCCTGCCCGTCGCAGGCCTCTTCGAGCTCGGTGTAGCCGAGCTGGGAGAGGACGGACTTCTGGATGTTCCGCATGGTCTTGGAGTCGTCGACGAGCATGATGCGCATGGCTGAACCTCCCTGTGTGCTGCGCTCACGCGCTGGCGGACGCCGCCTGTGTCGGGGCGTTTGCGTTTGTCTTGATGGCGATCTGGATGGCGACCTCCCCGCAGTCGGTCATGCAGGGGATCTCGATGACGGGGACATCAGAGGTGTTGGCGATCAGGTGGCTCGAGCCGACAACGACCGAGGGGCACGAGATCGAGACCTTGGCGCCCTCGAAGTTGGCCTTGGCGCCGCCGGCGACCATGTTCACCAGCTCGCCGATGGCGTCGGCGAAGTCGGGCGAATCGGTGCTCAGCTCCTCGCCCGCGAAGAGGGCGACGACGCGCCTGGCCGCGTCGTCGGGGAACGACAGCACGACCGACCCGACCACATCGCCCGACATCCCGATAATGCCCGAGACATCGTAACCGGTGTTCTTGCCCGCCTTGACGCGCGGCTCGCCGATCTGCATCGGCAGCTGCAGCATGGTCGAGAAGACATTCTGGACGCTTTGGATGAACGGGGTGATGAACCTGGCTTCCATGTCTGGTCCCTTCCTGGGGTGGGGCGCAATCGGGGGTGTTTCTTTTTTCGTCCGTTCAGGCCGCCCGCTGAAGCTCGGGTGTCTTCCTACCTTCGGCGGCGCGGATCAGGCCGGAGGCATCGATGATGAGGCTCACGCCGCCGTCGTCTCGGACCGTGGCCCCGCTGAGCGGCCCGGCGCGTCCCACGGCCTCCAGCGGCTTGATGACGATCTCCTGCTGCCCGATAAGCTCGGAGACGCGCAGCCCGATCTGGCGTTCGTTGACCGAGAGGATCACGACAAACGGCGTCTCGGTCCGGCGCTCGGGCGGGTACTCGAAGGCGTCGAACGCCGAGATCAGGGGGAGCACCGAGCCCCGCGTCTTGAGCACCGGGCTGTCGCCGATCGAGTAGATCATCTCGTCGGACGGCCTGAGGATCTCGACGACATTGTCCAGCGGGATCGCGTAGATCTCGTCGGCGACGCGGACCATCATCGCCTGCATGATCGCGACGGTCAGCGGGATCGAGATCGTGAAGGTCGTGCCCTGGCCGGGCGTCGAGCTCACATCGATGGACCCGTTGAGCTTGCCGATGTTCGTGCGGACGACATCCATGCCGACGCCTCGCCCCGAGAGGTCCGAGACCTGTTCGACCGTCGAGAACCCGGCCTCGAAGATGAAGCGGAAGACATCGCGGTCGGGCAGGGCGTCGACCTCTTCGCGAGTCGCCAGGCCGCGTTCGACGGCCTTTGAGGCGATGCGGGCGCGGTCCAGCCCGCGTCCGTCGTCTCTGACGAGGATCCGCACATGGCTGCCCTGGTTGCTGGCCTCCAGCACGATGGTGCCTTCGGGGCTTTTGGCGGCGGCGCCGCGTTGCTCGGGCGTCTCCAGCCCGTGGTCGGCGCTGTTGCGCATGAGGTGGACGAGCGGGTCGCCCAGGGCCTCGATGACGGACTTGTCGACCTCGGTGTCACCCCCGACGATCTTGAGGTTGATCTTTTTGCCGGTCTTGTCGGCCAGGTCGCGGATGAGGCGGGGGTAGCGCCCGAAGATCTTGTCCAAGGGCTGCATGCGCGTGCGCATCACCGCGAGCTGCAGGTCGCCCGTGACGCGGTCGAGGTCCTCGGCCGAGGCGTTGATCTGCTCGCAGAGATCGTTGTCGCCTTTCTGGGCTGCGCCGACACGCCGGGCCAGGGCGGCGACGCGGTTCTTCTGCAGCACCAGCTCGCCGACGAGGTTCATCAGCGATTCCAAGCGACCGACCTCGACGCGGATGGTCTGCTCGATGACCTGCTTGGCGCCCGGTCGCTTGGCGCCCCGGTCCTCGCCCTGCGCCGCTTCGGCGCTGGCGTCGTCGGCGAGCTTGAGCTCGGGCGAGTCGGCCAGCTCCGGCCGGCCAGAGAGCACGCCGTCGAAGGCGAGAGCGCCTTCGGCGTCGGTATCGGCCGGAAGCGAGTGCGCTTCGTCGAGCGGCTTTCCGGCGCAGACCAGTGCCAGGCGCTCGATGAGCGCGTCGGTCGGCCAGTCGTAGAGCGTCGCCTGCTCGATCCCGTCGGCCTGGAGCGTGAGCAAGAGCGAGAGGGCTGTCAGGCGGGGGCGGATCTGCGCGATCGCGTCCTCGTCGGCGTCTTCGATGTTTGAGGCCGCGTCGCGCAGCGAGGTCGAGAGGCGCGTCACCGGCTCGAACTCGAAGAAGTCGACCGAGCGGACAAGGTCGTCGGATGCGGCCGCGAGCGCCTCGCCCGCCTCACGGCGCGAATCGGGGTTCGCCAGCGCCACGAGGCTGTCGTTGATCGTGTCGAGTGTCTGGCGGATGTCGGGCGCGAGAAACTCGACGAGCGCCATCTTGTCGGCGGGCAGGTCGATCGGAGTTGTGCGTGCGCCGAGGGGGCCGTCGGGGGCGGTCCCGGCCGCTGCTTGCGCCGGTGTCTGGGTGTCGGCGGCGCCGGCCTCTCGTCCCTCGCCGAAGGCGGTGAGCCCCTCGACGAGCGCGGGGTCGGGGGCTTCGAGGTCTTCGCCGGCGGAGAGCTGCTGGAACTGGCGGGCGAGCAGGTCGACCGTCTGCAGCAGCATGTTCATGCACGGGCGGTCGACGACGGCCCGTCCGGTGCGCGCCGCGTTGAGCGCGGTCTCCGCGGCGTGGGCGATCGCGACGAGGTTGGTCAGCGCGAGGAAAGAAGCGCTGCCCTTGACGGTGTGCAGCGCGCGGAAGATCTGGTTGAGCAGGTCCGGGTCGGTCGGGCTGCTCTCCAGCGAGACCAGGTCGCCTTCCAGACCTTCGAGCAGCTCGCCGCACTCGGTCAGAAAGTCCTGGATGATCTGAGGATCAAAGCCCCCCGCGCTCATATTCGATTCCTTTCCGGCGATTGTGTCAGGCGGCCTTCTTGAGCTCTGCGCCGCGCTTGCGGTAGCAGAACGCGCGTGGGATGGGGGTCGGTTCGAGCGTGTCGTTGAGACCCCTGAGGCTCTCGGAGTGCCCGATGAAGAGGTACCCGTCGTCGGCGAGGGTCTCGCTGAACATCTGGGCGACCTGCTTCTTCATGCCGTCGTCGAAGTAGATCATGACATTGCGGCAGAAGATGACATCGAAGGTGCCGTGGCGCCGGGCCGCGAGGCGGTCCTTGAGGTTGTGCTGCTCGAAGCGGACCATCTGGGCGATGTCGGGCCTGATGCGGTAGGCGCCCGCGGGCATGGGCTGGAAGTACCGCTGCAGGATGAGCGGGCTGGTCGAGCGGAGGGCGTAGTTGGTGTACACGCCCTCCTGGGCGGCCTTGAGGACCTTGGCGCTGATGTCGGTGGCGAGGATCTCGATGCGCCAGTCGCCCAGTCGGACGCCGAGCGTGCGCTCGAGCATGATCGCCAGCGTGTAGGGCTCCTCGCCCGAGGAACAGGCCGCCGACCAGATGCGGAGCCTCTTGGTGCGTGCCCTGGCGTCGAGCAGCACCGGGAGGACCTGCTTCTCGAAGACCTCGAGCTGGGGTTCGTTCCTGAAGAACGAGGTCTCGTTGATGGTGATGCGGTTGAACATCTCCTGGAACTCGTCTGTCTGGTAGGGGCCCATCGTCAGGAAGGCGATGTACTGCGTGTAGTTGTCGATCTCCAGCTCGGCCAGCCTGTGGCCGAGGCGCGATTCGAGCACGTACCTCTTGTTCTCCGGGAAGTGGATGCCGGAGCGTTGGTAGATGATGTCCGCGAGCCTCTTGAACTCGGACTCGGTCATCGAAGGGCGCGTGGTTGTGCTCATCGCGGGTGTTCCCGTTTCTTTGCTTGAAGATCAGGCGATCAGGCGGCGACGCTGGAGGTCTGGGTCTCGTCGACCATCCGGGCGTCGAACAGACGCGAAAGATCAAGCAGGATCAGCAGCCGGTCTTCGAGCTTGCCGACGCCCGCGATAAACTCGGAGTTGATCGAGCAGACCATCTGCGGCGCCGGCTCGACGATGCTCGAAGGGATGCGGAGCACCTCGTGCACGCGGTCGACGATGAAGCCGATCACCCGCCCGTGCACCTCGACAACAACGATCCGGTTGTGCTCGGTGCGCTCGCTGGCGTCGAGCCCGAAGCGCTTGCGCAGGTCCAGCACCGGGATGATCTTCCCGCGGAGGTTGATCACGCCCTCGACCTCCGGGGGCGACTGGGGCACCCGCGTCAGCGCCATCATCCGGTTGATCTCCTGGACAGCCAGGATGTCGACGGCGAACTCCTCGCCGGCGACCTCGAAGGTCACCAGCTGCAGCTGGTCGTCGCCCCCGTGCTCGCCCTGGGGCCCGCTCTTGTCGGTGATCGAAAGGTTCTCGTTCATGGCTCGGTTCTCCGTACGGACGGCCGGCGCGGCCCCGTCGACTGCTGGCTATCGACCCCGCGAGCATCCGCCTTGACGCCACCGCAGGCGATCTTTGAACGCCCGGGTCAGGAAGCCGTCCGCAACGCACTCGCGCCGGGTCTGACCGACGCGACGACCTGCCCCAGTTCTCGGGGTGAACCCTCAAAGGCGGCCATCCCGCGCGAGGCGACAGCGCGGGGCATGCCGTAGACGGCGCACCCCTTCTCGTGCTGCACGATGATCTGTGCGCCCAGGTCGGTGAGGTCCTTTGCGCCCTTGGCGCCGTCCTCGCCCATGCCGGTGAGGACGACGCCGAGGCAGGCGCGTCCGACGGTCTTTGCGGCGGTGGAGAAGAGGATGTCGACGCTGGGCTTGTAGGGCGCCTCGGGGGGATCCTCGCTGATGGTGAGCACCATGCCGCGCTGCCCCGAGCCGATGCGTCCGTGCTTGCCCCCCTGGATGATGTAGACGGTCCGCGGGTTGAGCACGGCGCTGCGCGTCACATGCTCGACATCGAGCGGGCAGTGTGCGCCCAGGCGCTCGCCGAGCCCCTTGGTGAACAGGGGGGGCATGTGCTGGGCGATGACGATCGGCACGCCGAGGTCGCTGGGCATGACGCTCAGAAACTCTTCAAGCGCCACCGGACCGCCCGTCGACGAACCGACAAGCACCAGGCGGATGCGGTTCGGGTGGTCCAGGCGGAAGCCGCTGCCGTGCGCGACATTGGGCGGCAACAGACGCGAGATCTCGCCGAGCAGCTTGGCGCCGGTCTCGGGGTCCGCGGCCCGGAGCTTTTCGGGCTCCGCCTGCAGCCAGCCCGCCTTGCACCGGCGCATCTGAAAGAGCGCGTCTCGGTGTGGCCGGTCACCAGTCCAGACAAACACGCAGACCGGGGGGCGGGTGCGCTCGGGGCCGGTGGCGGTCATCGCGTCGAGCTGCGAGAGATCCGGGGGCGCGCCGAGGGTCACGATCGCATCGGGGCGGAGCGTCGGCGTCAGGCCCAAGGCCGTGGCCGGGTCGGAGGCGTACCCGCAGACGGTCACCTTCCCGGGCTCAGAGAGCATGCGGGCGACGGCCTGTCTGACGAACGCCGAGCTGTCGACGATGAGCACACGCACGCCGGCTCGATTCCCCCCGGACAAAAGGAAGCTGCACGCCCGGTCCGAAAAACGGCGGGCGGATCGCTGGGAGGATCGGCGATCAAGAGACGACTCTTAACGCGGGCGAAAGGGGCGGCACGCGCCGGGCCCGATTCCCGGTGGTTCTCCCGGGAGGCATGAGCGGAGGCGTATCTCGTTTCAGTCCGGGCAGCAGGCGCCGCGGAGCACCTCGACGGAGGCCTCTCGGACCGCCCCCCTGATCGGCTCCGCCCTTCCCCCCAAGTGGCGGGCGAGAAAGGCCTCGGCGCAGGCGATGAAGGCGAGCATGTTCTCTGGTTTGCGCAGCCCGTGCCCCTCGTTGGGGAAGAGCAGGTAGGTCACCTCGACCTCGCGCTGCGCGAGCGCTTCGGCGATCCGGTCGCTCTCGGACCGGTTCACGCGCGGGTCGTTCGCCCCGTGCACGAGCAGGAGCGGGCGCGAGATGTCGTCGACGCGGCTGATCGGCGAACGCTCCAGCAGACGCTTGCGCCCCTGCTCGCTCTCGACATCGCCCACTCGCTCGCGCCAGAGCGCCCGCAGGGGCTGCCAATAGGGAGGGATCGACTCCAGCAGGGTCACCAGGTTGCTCGGGCCGACCAGCGAGATCCCGCAGGCGAAGGCGTCGGGCGTGAAGGCAAGCCCGCTGAGCGCCGCGTACCCGCCGTAGCTCGCCCCCATGATCGCGACGCGGTCGGCGTCGGCGTGCCCTTGCTCGACGGCCCACGCGACGGCGTCGAGCAGGTCGTCCTGCATCGCGGCGCCCCACTGGCGGTTGCCCGCGTTCACGAACGCCTTGCCGAAGCCGGTCGAGCCCCGGAAGTTCACGCTCAGCACGGCGTACCCCCGGTCGGCCAGGAGCTGGTGCAGGGGGTTGAAGCCCCAGCGGTCGCGCGACCATGGGCCGCCGTGCACCATCAGCACCATCGGGGGCGGGCCCGAGGCGTGGTCGTGGTGGGGTGGGAGCGTCAGGTACGAGGGGAGCGTCAGCCCGTCGCGCGAGGGGATCACCACCGGATGCATCGGCGCCAGGGCGAGCCCGTCGAGGTCGTCGCGGTGGGCGAAGAGGTAGCGGGCGGAGCGCCGGCCAGCCTCGTCACGCTGCATCAGGTAGTAGCGAGTCGGGGCGTCGGCGTGCCTGAACGCGACCAGCCAGCGCGCGTCGTCGAGCGAGCGACCGGTCACCGTCGGCTCCCCGCCCGAGAGCGTGCGGATCGCGCGGAGATCCGCGTCGATCGATGGGTCGACGCTCTGCCAGCGTGTCCGGAGGTGTTCGAAGCTCGCCGCCTGTGGCTCGCGCGTTTGCGGATGCAGCAGCACCTCCGAGGCGTCTGCGTCGGGGTCGTGCGCGAGCACCTCCGGCTCGGCCCCGCGCTGGCGCAGATCGATCGCGACGAGCGCCGAGGTGTCGCGCCCGCGGCTGTCGCGCATGATCAGCCGCCGATCGCCGACGAGCGCCAACGGTCCGGTCGTCAGCACATCGTCGGGGGGCACCGTCAGAAACCGGCGCAGACGCCCGGCCTCGTTGAGTCGGAGCAGCTCGACCGAGCCGTCGTCGCCCATCCTGCGGGCCAGTCGTGGCGTGCCGCCCTCGTCGAAGACCCAGCCGATCACCCCGGGCGGGCAGAGGAGCACGAGATCGAGCTCGCCCGTTTCGACATCGACGCGGTAGAGATCGTGCAGGCGCGCGTCGCGATCGTTCAGACCAACGATCACGCTCGTCGGCGTCGAGGGGCTCTGGTGCAGCAGTTGGGCCTGCACATTCGCGCCGGGGGTCAGGGCGAGCTGGCGTCCGTTCTCGATGTCCGCGGCGTACAGGCGCCAGTTCTCGTCGCCCCTGTTGTCGCGCAGGTAGAGCACCCGACGCGAGCAGTACGACCACGACGATCGGGTGATCGGGTCTCGCCGCTCGGTCGTGAGCGGGCGGGCCTCGTGGGGCTTGTCGGCCGGGGCGATCCAGACATTCAGCACACCCTCCCAGGGGGCGTGGAAGCTGATCCACTGGCCGTCGGGGCTGAGGCGGACGGCGGCGCGGTCGGGGTTTCCGAAAAAGACTTTGCGGGGGATCAGCTCCCGCTCGGGGGGCGGGGCGGTTGCCGCGGCGGCGGTCGCCAGCACGCCGGCGGCGAGGATCGGCGCGAGGGCCCTCCTGATTGTGCGAGCGTTCAGAAGCACTGTCAGGAATCTAACGGGTCCGGGCCTCAGCGTTGCGTCCGGGATTTTTCGGGCTTGTCCCAAAAACCGGCAACGCCCCAGAAGGGGCGTTGCGACGAGGGCCTCTCGGCCGCTAAATGCCCAGGAGAGGACTCGAACCTCCACCCGGTTGCCCGGACTACCACCTCAAGGTAGCGCGTCTGCCAATTCCGCCACCTGGGCATGGACCGCCTCGCCCGCTCTGGGCTTGGGGGTGGAGATTGTAACGGGCGGAGCCGAGAAGTCGAACCGCCCGGCCGAGCGGGCGTCCGGCGTGCAAGGGTCCGGAAACAGTTCTATCGTTGGCCCACGCGGGGCCGGCCCCTCGGCCCCGCGGAGTACGGTGAGGCTGCAGAGTGATCGCCGGGTCAGCCCGGCGTCGGAAGAGGCAGGTGCTATGCGGATTCTGATGCTCGGCTGGGAGTTCCCGCCGTTCATCTCGGGCGGGCTTGGCACGGCGTGCCACGGCCTTACGCGCGCTCTGGATCGCCAGGGCCACAAGGTCTACTTCCTGCTGCCCAAGCCGGTCGAGGCCCCCGAGACCACCCATGTCACGCTGCTGAGCCCCTCCCTGCTCAAGCGGAAGGGCGTCCCTGACCCGCTCGGCCTCGAGCGATCTGCTCAGGCCGGGTCGGCGGCGGCGTCCAAGGCCATCGCCGAGGAGAGCAACCGCAGCGACCTGCAGAAGACCGAGTTCTTCGAGGTGCCCGCGAACTTCTCCAGCCCATACCCCGACGGCGGGCTGAACCTGCCCGAGGGCGTCACCTACGAGACCGTCGCCGGCCTGATGGCCCGGGCGCAGAAGAACGACCCCGGCGCGATCCAGGCGCTCAAGGAGCTGGGCATCGCCCCCTCGGGCTCGCTGTCTGACGAGGTCGACCAGCTCGGCGAGGGGTTCGGGGACTACGGGCGTGACCTTTTCGCCGACGCGCACCGCTACGCGAGGATCGCCGCGGCGATCGCCTCGGGCATCGAGTTCGATGTCGTCCACGCCCACGACTGGCTGACCTACCCCGCGGGGGTGGCGATCCGGCGTCTGACGGGCAAGCCCCTGGTCTGCCACATCCACGCGACCGAGTTCGACCGCTCGGGCGACAATGTCAACCAGCCCGTCTACGACATCGAGCGCATGGGCATGCACGCCTGCGACCGACTCATCGCCGTTTCGATGCTCACGCGATCGATCTGCATGCGTCGTTACGGCGTGCCGGAATCGAAGATCGATGTCGTGTACAACGGCGTCGAGCAGGAGCACAACCAGCCCGAGCCGGGCGCACAGATCGGCTCGGACGACAAGATCGTGCTCTTCCTCGGGCGGATCACGATGCAGAAGGGGCCTGAGTACTTCATCCGCGCCGCCAAGCGCGTGCTGGAGAAGGTCGAGAATGTCAAGTTCGTCGTCGCCGGCTCGGGCGACATGGCGATGCGGATGATCGAGCAGGCCGCCGGCCTGGGCATCGGCTCGAAGGTGCTCTTTACGGGCTTCCTGCGCGGGCGGGATGTCGCGCGCGTCTTCCGCATGGCCGACTGCTATGTGATGCCCAGTGTTTCAGAGCCCTTCGGCATCGCGCCCCTGGAGGCGATGAGCCACGACACGCCGGTGATCATCTCCAAGCAGTCGGGCGTCGCCGAGGTGCTCCAGCACGCCCTGAAGGTCGACTTCTGGGACACCGACGAGATGGCCAACAAGATCGTCGCGGTGCTGAAGTACCCGCCGCTCAGCAAGACGCTGCGTCAGCACGGCGTCTTCGAGCTGAAGAGCCTGACCTGGGACCGCTCGGCCGAGAAGGTCGCAAGGGTGTACGAGCGGGCGATCTCCAGCGTCTGATCGCCGCGCGAGCGTGACGGATCACCCAGACTGAAAACAGACTGAAAACACAACGGGGCCGCGCTCCGGTGAGCGCGGCCCCGCGTTGATTGTTTGTGCGCTGGCCGCGAGCGGCCCGGACATTACAGAGATTCAGGCGCCCGCCTCGATGATGCGACCGGCCTCGATGTCCTGCTGCTGCTGGCGCTGCTGGCGCTGGAACTCCTCGGTCTGCTCGAACGCGTCAGCTTCTTCCATCAGCTGCTGATACTCAGTCGACGGAGGCGGAGTGGAATCGCCGCCGATGACGCCGAAGTACATCGCGAGCACGACGCCGGCGACCACGAGGGCCGCGATGGCGAAACCGATCTTGATCTTGTCGTTCTTGGAAGCCATGTCGATATCTCCGATTAGCTGTCGCGGACACGGCCCGCATTCTGCTTTGAAACCCCCGAACCCCCGTAGGGCCCGGCCTGAACTGCCCGAGCGGCTCCGACGAACGCCGGATCGGCCGCTCTTGTTTCTATGCTAACACGCCGGGAGGTGTTCGTCATTCCCGGATCCGCCCCCGGAAAGTTTCCGGACGCGGGGAAGGGTCACCCGACATCGCGCCGCTGGAAGAACGCCACGCCCAGAGCCAGGAAGGCGATGATCAGCAGAACGGCGTAGAGCATCACCATGGCGACATGGCCGGCGGGGATCGCACGGTTCTGCGCGATCGCGTCCATCAGCCAGAAAAACTGCATGTTCGGGGTCAGCACCCAGGCCGTCAGCAGCACCGGGTTGTACTCCGTCGGTCGGAGGAAGACCGCGTCGTTGACCATCGGGGGCCTGCGGATATTGAGCGGTCGACCGCCGATGTGGCGGATGTGGACCGTCAGCCCGTCCACCCCCGTGACGATGACCGCTGGCTCGACATCCCGCCCCAGGACATCGCCCTCGGGGTCGCCCTCGAACGGGGCGAAGGGGGGGACGGCCAGCCGGAAGCCGTTCGGATTCTCGCCGTAGTAGAACGAGCCGCCGGGCAGGATGTCCTCGTTGGGCGGCCCGTCGAGCACGACGGTGTACCGCTGCCCCGGCCTCGAGAAGGACTGGTCGGCCAGGTCGACCGACTCGACCGACTGGATGTAGGCGATGACCTTGTTGTCCATCGCGCCGCGACCGACCAGGTGGTTGGCCAGGAGCCCGAAGAGGAAGAGGCCGGCGCAGACGACGATCGTCATCACCTGCCCCAGCCGGGTCGAGACCGCCACCGCGACGGCGGTCAGCACCAGGATCGCCATCGCCAGCACCCCGCAAGCGAGTGTGACAGCGGGCATGAAGTCAGTGCCCAAGGGCTGTGGGCGCCACTCCTTGCTGAAGAGGAGCACCCCGAGGTAGGCCAGGAGGAAGGTGGGGAGGACCAGGGTCGAGGCGACCTGCGTGAACGACCACCCGTAGAAGTAGTTGCACCACGCCGCCAGCCCCAATGTCAGCAGCGCCGCGACGAACGAGAAGAGGATCACCGGCTGATCCGGGTCGTCCGCGGCGGTGGTGAGCACCCCGTGGCGGAGGCTCAGGAGCAGGAACAGGAGCATGACGGCGGTCGCCATCATGATCGCGACAGTCACGCCGATGTACTTGCCGATCACGACGGTCGCCCGCCCAACGGGCTTGCTGATGACGGTCAGGGCGGTCTTGTTCTCGATCTCGCGGCTGATGGTCGCGGTGGCGATGAAGGCCGCCAGCAGGACGCCGCACCCGAAGATCGTCCCCATCCCGATGTCCAGCAGGAGCTGGTCGTCGGCGGAGACCTCCGCGGAGGTGCTGTAGGCCATGCTGAAGTTGGTGCCCCAGGTGTTGAAGATCTGGATCACGCCGCAGAGCGCGATCAGAAAAAAGTAGATCGGCTGTCGGATCGCCTCGACGAAGGTCGTTCTGGCGATGGCGATGACCTGAGCGAATGGCATCAGGGAAGGCTTCCGGTTGGGGGCTTCGCGATCTTTGACATGTCCCTTGGGCCGATCGGCCGGGGGTGGTGGCGGGAATTTTACGCCGCCAATGAACCCGTGTTCGCGCCAAGCGTATCTCGGTGGATCTCCGCAGGGGAGGTGTTTTCCGCTGCGGGCCGTCGACTGACGGGCCCGCGCCGGCGAGCCCTGTTCTGGGGATCTTCGGGTTTCGGGGCGTTCCTTCCGCTTCGCCGGGTGGACAAGTGGCCCGCCACCCGAGACAATCCCGCCCCTCGGCGGCGGGCGTCGGGTCTCGGCGCCCCGCGGTGTGTTTCACTCCGCACGCGGGGAATGGGTTGGAAGCAGGAACAGCGGTTCGGGGTCTCTCCGGGAGCCGTCGCGGCATGAAACCAGACTTCTCCAGTTACCGTCGGGCGCTGAACATCAGCATCATCGGCATCGCCATCCAGCTTGTGATGGCGGTGCTCTTGGTGTTCTACGGCACCTTCGCCAACGACCACGCGGCGATCACCGCTTCGATCTACGCCGCCATCGGCCTGGTCTCGTGGCTGACGCTCATCATCCTTTTCGACCAGCACCGGCGCGAGCGGGTCGAGGCCTTCGAGGCCGAGGCGATGGAATCGTCGGGGGCGTCGGCCTCCAGCGTCTTCGAGCAGTCGGGCGACGAGCTCCGCGTGGCCGCGAGGCGCCTGAGGGCGCTGTACCGCTTCTTCCTGCCCGTGATGGGGCTGATCGTCGGCGGGGGGATGGTGACCGTCGGCGTCGTCCGCTTCAACGCGGGTCGGGAGCTGATCGGCGACCTGGACAGAGAATTCGCCGCCGACACTTTCTTCGCGCTCTTCGTCTCGCTCGCGGCGACCGTGATCGGGTTCATCTTCGCCCGCTTCTGCTCGGGGATGGGCAAGCAGAAGGTCTGGGTGAACCTGAACGCCGGCGCGTCGGCCGCCGTGGGCGTCGCGGTCTTCGGGGCCCTGATCGCGGTGGGGCACTTCTTCAAGATCGCCGGGCCGGACACGCTGCTCCGGTATCTGACGGTCGTCCTCCCGCTGGTGATGATCCTGCTGGGCGTCGAGACGCTGTTGAACCTGCTGCTTGAGATCTACCGCCCCCGGAAGATCGACGAGCACCCCCGTCCGGCGTTCGACTCGCGCATGCTCGGCCTGATCGCCGCCCCCGACAGGGTGGCCCAGTCGATCGGCGACGCGATCAACTACCAGTTCGGCACCGACATCACCGGAAGTTGGTTCTACAAGCTGTTCAGCCGCTGGGCCGGCACGCTCGTGCTCTTCGGGCTCCTCGTCGGCTGGCTGCTGACCTCCGTCGCTGTGGTGCAGCCCCACCAGGTGGGCGTGCTGGAGCGGTTCGGTCGTCAGGCGGCGATCGTCGAGCCGGGCCTGCGATTCAAGCTGCCCTGGCCGATGGATCGCGTCGTCGTCCCCGAGTTCATCAACCGTGATGAGCGGGGCAACATCGTCGCCCGCATCCGCACCGCGACGGGCATCCGCACCGTCCAGCTCTCAACACCCCCGGTCACCTCGCCCCACCAGCCGATCCTCTGGACCAACGAGCACGCGGCCGAAGAGGTCTTCACCATCGTCCGGGCCGACGAGGGCACGGGCGGCGAGGACGAGCTGGCCGACTTCGGCCTCATCGCGGCTGAAGTCCCCCTGCACTATGTGATCGACGATGTGCTCTCCTTCGAGCGGCTCGCCACCCCCGAGCACCGCGAGGAGATCATCAAGGCGATCGGCCGGCGCGAGGTCATGCTCTACCTCTCGACCATCACGCTCGACGAAGCGCTGGGCGAGGTGCGATCGGACATCCGCAAGGAGCTCGCGTCGAGGCTCTCGGGCTCGCTCGACGCCGTCGGCACCAGCGGCCAGAACGCGGGCGTCCGCGTCGCGTTCGTCGGGTACCAGGGCGTCCACCCGCCCCGCCGGGCCGCGACCGCCTTCGAGAATGTGATCGTGCAGGAAGCCAAGAACGAGGCCCTGTACAGCCGCTCGCGGGGCCGGGCGATCCGCGAGCTGACCGAGGCCGCGGGCTCAGAACGCGACGCCGAGCGGGCGATCGAGCTGCTCGACCGGCTCGAGCGTCTCCGCGAAGAGAGAGCTTCGGACCAGGAGATTCTCGATGTGACTATCGAGATCGAGCAGGCGCTGGCGCGTGGCGGCGAGGCTTCGCGCCTCCTGGCGAGGGCCAGGGCCGAACGCTGGACGAGGCACATGTCAGACAGAGCGCTGCGGGATCAGTACGAGGGCGAGCTCGCCGGCTTCCGGGCCAACCCGGGCCTGTTCATGGCGATCCGCTGGTTCGACACCCTCGCAGACATCATGAACAGCACGAGGGTGTACGTCACCGACAGACCGGACCTTGTCGATTCGGTCTACATGCTCCAGGAGCGGACCTCGGCGGCGGACATCTTCATTCAGGATGACACCGATCAGTGACGCGCGTGACCGCGTATTAGGAGCCAAAGAGTGCGCATCAAGGCAGTTGTCATCTGGGGTCTCGTGGCCGTCTTCGGCATCGCGCTGGCGTCGTTCATGTTCACCTACACGGTGCGGTACACCGAGACGGCGGTCGTGACGACCTTCGGCCGGGCCCCCGCCGACGCCGAACCAAAGGGCGCCGGCATCTACTTCCGCTGGCCGTTCCCCTTCCAGATCGTCACCAAGTACGACACCCGTCTGCGGATCATCGAGACCACCGCCGAGACGCAGCAGACCGCCGACGATCGGCCGCTCATCGTCGAGGCCTACGCGATCTGGCGGGTCAGCGATCCGATGGCGTTCTTCCGCGAGTACAGCGGCGCCGGCGACAGCGCCGAGCGTCACTTCAACGCCGCCGACGAGGTCGTCCGCGGGCGTCTGCGTGCCGGCCAGTCGCTGATCGGGCGCTACGCGCTGACGGACCTCTTCCCGCCTTCGGGGCGCGGGGGAAGGATCCCCGAGCTCGAGCAGCGGATGCTCGAAGAGATGCGTGCCGAGGGCGCCGGTGTCGGCGAGCGGAGCCTCGCCGACAGCGGGATCGAGGTCGTGCAGATCGGGATCAGCCGCGTCCGACTGCCGCAGGAGGTCACCCAGGCGGTGATCGAGCGCATGCAGGCGGCCCGCAACCGCGAGACCGAGACCCTGCGCAGCCAGGGCCAGCAGGTCGCCGCCCGCATCCGCTCCGACGCCGAGGCCGACCGCCAGCGCATCCTCGCCTTCGCCAGGGCCCGCGCCGCGGAGATCCGGGCGCTGGGCGACCGCGAGGCGGCCGAGTACCTCGCCGGCATGACCGAGGAGCCCCGTCTGGCGATCTTCCTGAAGAACCTGGACATGCTCCGCGACTCGCTCGCCAACCGCACGACGCTCCTGCTCTCGACCGACCTGCCGGGCCTGCGTCTGCTGAGCCCAGAGTCGATCGAAAACATCGGGCCCGACGGGCTGCCCTACCTGGGCGTCTTCGAGGAGCCCGCGCAGACCCCCGTTTCCCGCCGGGAGGGACAAGGTGACTGAAGGCAACAGCAACCAGGGTCAGGACCCGATCTTGGGCGGTGACACTCCCGCCTCGCAGCGTGAGGCCTCGGTCACGCTGCAGCAGCGCACGCAGCGTGAATCCGGCTCCCTGATGGATCCGGCGCACGAGTCGCTTGCCGACGCGCTGCGGATCACGATGCGCGTCGTGCAGTTCGCGATGATCGCGCTGGTGCTGCTGTTCTTCCTCAGCGGCGCCCGCCAGATCAACGAGGGCGAGCGGGGCGTGCGCCTGGTTTTCGGGCGCGTCGCCGACGACAACCTCACGCCCGGCTTCCAGCTCTCGTGGCCTTTCCCCATCGGCGATCTGATACGGGTCGGCACCGGCACCGAGCGGATCGCGTTGGACGGCGCTCGTGAGTTCTGGCCCTTCCTCACCGAGACCGAGCGCCGACGCTCGATCGACGAACTCGGCGGTCGCCCCAGCCTCGATCCGGCCAACGACGGCTCGCTCATCACCCGCGACCAGAACCTCGTGCACGCCCAGTGGCGTGTCACTTACCAGCGGCGCGAGCCCGCCTCCTACATCCGCAATATCCACCCCGAGCACGAGGAACGGATCATCCGCGCCGTCACCAAGCGCGCCGTCGTCCGCCATGTCGCCGAGCAGTCGATCGACGGCGTGCTCCGCGAGGGCGGCAGCGGCGAGGGCTCGCTCTCGATCGCCGTCCGCTCGACCGCCCGCGATCTCCTGGAAGACATCGGCTCGGGCATCCGCGTCGAGTCGATGGAACTCATCAGCAAGGTCCCGCCCCTGGCGGCCCGCAGCGCGTTCAACCAGGTCTCTTCGGCGCAGTCCGAGGCGCAGCGCGAGGTCGAGAACGCGCGTGCGCACGCCCGCGGCGCACTGCTCGGGGCCGCGGGGTCCATCCCCGCCGCCGAGCGTCTCGTCGAGCTCATCGGCGAGTACGAGCTGGCGACCGACCGCGAGCGTGCGGCCCGCGACGACAACGACGCCGAGGCCGTCCAACTCGCGATCGCCGACCGCGACCGCTGGCTCGCCGAGATCCACACGCTGATGGAGGACCCCGAGACCAGCGGGCAGGTGAACAGCCTCGTCAGCGACGCGAGGACCTACCAGCTCACCGAGTCGGCCCGTCGCCGCACAGACTTCGCCACCTACCAGGCCCGTCTGGCCCAGTTCCGCGAGAACCCCAGCGTCACCATCCACCGCGACTGGTCCGACGCGTGGCTGGCGTTCATGAACCGCGACGCGGTCGAGCTCTTCTTCCAGCCCAAGGGCGTGAGGGGGACGGAGATGCGATTCGGCCGCGACCCGGAGATCATGCGCACCCTCGAGCGCGTGCAGAAGCAGCGCCGGGCCGAAGAGATCGAGCGTCAGCGCCAGCGTGAGCTCGAGCGTCGCGAGTTCGAGGTCGACACCACCCGCGTCGAGATGGACGCCGGCTGACGCGCCGACGGAGACCGCATGACCCAGTCCGCCGCTTCTCCAGACAAACCGGTCGTCGCGGCCGATCGCCTGACCAAAGTCTTCAAGGACTTCTGGCTCAGGGACCGCGCCCGCGCCGTCGACAACCTGACTTTCGAGATCAACCGGCGCGAGATCTTCGGGCTCCTCGGGCCCAACGGCTCGGGCAAGAGCACCACCATCAAAATGATCCTCGGCCTCCTCAGGCCGACCTCCGGGCGCCTGGCCGTCTTCGGCAAGCTCCCCACCGATGTCTCCACCAAGAAGCGCATCGGCTTCCTCCCCGAGGAGTCGTACCTCTACGGGTTCCTCAACGCCCGCGAGACGCTGGACTACTACGGCAAGCTCTTCGGCCTCACCCACCGCGACCGCCAGAAGCGCATCGAAGAGCTGCTGGACATGGTCGGCCTGACCCAGGCCCAGTTCCGCCCCGTCCGCGAGTACTCCAAGGGCATGCAGCGCCGCATCGGCCTCGCCCAGGCGCTCATCAACGACCCCGAGTTCCTCATCCTCGACGAGCCGACCACCGGCCTCGACCCTCTGGGCACGCGACAGGTCAAGGACCTCATCATCGAGCTCGGCAGGCGGGGCAAGACCATCCTCCTCTCCAGCCACCTCCTCGCCGATGTCGAGGACTGCGTCGACCGGATGGTCATCCTCTACGGCGGCAAGAAGCGCGACGAGGGCATGCGCGACGACCTGCTCGTCCGAAACTCGCGCACCACCATCGAGTCCGAGCTGCTCGACGACGCGACCATCGCCGAGATCGACCGCATCATCCGCGAGCGGACCGGCGGCGAGAAGTCCATCCTCACCGTCTCCCACCCCCGCCAGAAGCTGGAAGAGAAGTTCCTCGAGATCGTCGAGCGCGCCCGCGCCGAGAAGCTCGAAACCTCCGGCGCCACCCACGGGGGCGAGGTCGCCGCCTTCCTCCGCGGCACCGCGACCGGCGAGCGGCTCATCGAGGAGCTCGTCTCCGCCGTCGACGACGCGCCGCCCCCCCCGGAAGTCGAAGAGGCTGTCGAAAAGAGAAAGGGCCCCGACGGCCCCGACGCCTCGGTCATCGGCGACCTGCTCAAGCAGGCCGACGCCGAGCCGGCGCAGCGACCTGCCCCGGGCCCGGACAAGGAAGCCGACCGCAAGGAACGCCCGGCCGACGACCGCGTCGACATGGATGTGATCGGCTCGCTGCTGGATTCGGGCGACCGCGATAGAAACGACGGCGACGGCCAGGGCGGCCGGGAGCGCAAGCAGTGAGACTCGGCGAAACGCTGAGAAGGCTCGACAGGCTCCAGCATTCGCTGGGGTTCAAGATCGCCGCGTCAGCCGTTGTCGTCGGCCTCATGCTCTTCGGCCTCGGCGCCGTGGCGCTCGACGCGATCGGCAGCCGCGAAGCGGTCGAGGAACGCCTCGCCGCCGTCGAAGCCACCCAGGAGGAACAGGCCGACGGGCGAGAGTCGCTCGCCCGCGCGGGCGACGACGCCTCGGCGCTGGCGGCCGTCCAGCGCATCGCCGAGCAGCAGGACAACCCCACCGGCAGGGCCTTTGCGATCGGCGCCGGCGGCTTCGTCGCCCTGGTGATCGTCTGGCTCGGGCTGGCGCTGACCTACCTCGGCATCGCCCTGGTCGCGGGGGTGGTCGTCGTTCCGCTCTGGCTCTTTGAGTCCACGCGCAGCTTCGCGCTGATCGGGGCGGGTGTGCTCGCGCTCTCAGCGTCGTTTACGGCGTTGATGCAGTTTCTGCGTCTGGCCTTCAGCGGCCCCGGCCCGGTCTTCGCCATCGCCCGCAATGTGCTGGCCGAGGCCGTCCGCCTGAAGCTCTCGCTGCTGTTCATCGTGCTCCTGGTCTTTGCGCTCGCGGCCCTGCCGGGCCTGCTCGACGGGGAACGCCAGCTCCGCTTCCGCATCCAGTCCTTCCTGCAGTACGGGACGGGCGGGGCGTTCTGGATCATCGCCCTGCTCACGCTGCTCTTCTCGGTCGCGACCGTCGCCTTCGAGCAGCGCGACAAGCTCATCTGGCAGACCGTCACCAAGCCCGTCTCGCCGGCCAAGTACATTTTCGGAAAGTGGCTCGGCGTCGCCGGCCTCAACGCAGTGCTGCTGGCGGTCTGCGCCTCGGGCGTCTTCCTGTTCGTCGAGTACCTTCGCGTGCAGCCTGCTGCGGGTGAGATCCGGGCCTTCGAGCCCGCCTCGACGGGCGTGCTCATCAGCGAGGACCGCCTGAAGCTCGAGACCGAGGTGCTCTCCGCACGCGTGACCGCCGAGCCCGAGCCGCCCTTCCGAATGGACGACCCCGGCTTCCGCGAGAGCCTCCGCGAGTACATCGAGAGCCGGCGCCGCATCGAGCCGGGCTTCGCCCAGACCGACGCGGAGTTCGAGGAAGTTGTCCGCGACACCTTCCGATCGGCGACCGTCCACGCGATGACGCTCGAACCGCCGATCATCACCCCGACGGGCGCGCAGGCCGTGCCCCGGTACTTCCGCTTCGAGAATCTCGAAGGCGCCAGGCGGAGCACGCGCCCCGTCACCATCCGCTTCAAGGTCAACTCCGACGAGAACAACCCGACGCACTTCTACGACATCGAGTTCCTCTTCATGGGGTCCAGCGGGCCGTTCTCGACGCACCGAAAGACCGCCGCCGCCGTCACGCAGACGATGACCCTCCCCAACGACATCATCCAGGCCAACGGGGTCCTGGAGTTCTACATGTACAACCACGGGCGCGACGACGACCGATGGTGGGAAACCGGCATGCAGCTGTCGGGGCCGCTCTACATCGACGAGAACGGCGGGCTCCAGCTCCTCTACAGCGTCGGGGACTACCGCGCCAATTTCATGCGTGTGATCTTCGTGCTCTGGCTCAAGCTCGCGGCGCTGGCGATGCTGGGCATCTGCACCGCGACCTTCCTGAGCTTCCCCGTCGCCACGCTCGTCGCCGGGGTGATCTTCCTCAGCGCCGAGGCCGCGGGCTTCCTCGCCGGCTCTCTGGAGTCCTACCGGATCCGCGACCACGACGGGAACCTGATCTGGTGGAAGTATGTCGCCGAGCAGATCGCGCTGGTCATCAGCGATTTCTTCCGCATCTACGCCAGCCTGAGGCCCACCTCCCGTCTCGTCGACGGGCGGCTGCTGAGCCTGGGCGACACGGCGCTGGGTCTCGTCGTTCTGGCGCTGTTCACCCTGGTTGTCTACGCGGTCGCGGTGCTGATCTTCCGCAGACGCGAGCTGGCGATCTATTCGGGCCAGTGAGGCCCCCGGGCCCGGCCCGCACGGGCCGAAGGCGAACAATCACCCGTCCGCCGGCGTTGGTAGCCGGGGAGACAGTGCCATGCAACGAAACACCGTTCTGCAACTGATCGCGCTGGGTGTTTTCGCGTCGTGCGTCGCCGCGGCGGGGTTCGTCTCGACACGCCTGACCAGCTCGTCCAGCCGCCACCAACTGGTCTACACCGAGCACACCGCCGAGGGCCTTCCCGCCGCCGTCGGGCTCGGCGTCGCCCTCGGGCCGGTCCGCGGGTTCTTCGTCAACTTCCTTTGGATGCGGGCCAACCAGCTCAAGGACGACGGCCGCTTCCACGAGGCGATGAACCTCTCGCGGGCCATCACCGCCCTCCAGCCCCGCTACCCCCATGTCTGGGTCTTCCACGCCTGGAACATGGCGTACAACATCTCCGTCACCAGTTCCGACCGCCACGAACGCTGGCAGTGGGTCAACAACGGCATCCAGCTCCTCCGCAACGACGCCATCCGTTTCAACAACTCCGACCTGCTGATCCACAAAGAGCTCGGCTGGATCTTCCTCCACAAGATCTCCGGCGTCACCGACGACGCCAACCAGTTCTACAAGCGAGAACTCGCCGCCGAGTGGACCGAGGTGCTCGGCGAGCCCCCCAGGCTCGGACCCGTCCTCTCCGCCTCGCTGGCCAGGACCCTCTCAGAGAGCCTGCGCGGGACGCACGGGTACCGACTCCAGCTCCCCCGCAACGAGGGCGAGCGCATCGCCCGACGCTTCACATCCGTCGCCCGCGCCGATTTCGAGCAGACACTGGAAGAAGGCGTCGGTCCCGACAACACCCTGACGCGGCGCCAGGCCGAGGCCCTCGCCGAGATGCTCGAGCGTTTCGGTGTCGCAGGCGAGCTGCCCCGCATCCCCCTGAGCCAGTACCTCGCCGGCGCGCTCTACGAGGCCTGGTTCGGCCCCGTCGCGGCGGCGCCCGAGACGATGGCCGAACTCTACCAGCGGAACCCGCAGACGCGGGCGCTCGTCGAGGCCATCCGCGCCAATGTCACCACCAACCTCGACCGCACCTTCCTCCAGCGGTACACGCGGACACGGGCGATCGCAAACTCCGTCTACCGCGACCGCCTCGACCAGGTCGGCCCCCGCTCGCGCGCCCTCTTCGACCTCGTCGAGGACGAACGCTTCGCCGACGCTTGGCCCGCCCTGCTCAACCATGTCCGCAGGCGCGTCCTCATCGACCACTACAACATGGAGCCGTCGCGCATGATCCGCTACACGCGACGCTTCGGGCCCATCGACTGGAGACACCCCGCCGCGCACGCCCTCTACTGGACCACCCGCGGCGTCGAACTCAGCCTCCGGCGCGTCGAGGACCGCAACCAGGACGACTTCGACTTCATCAACACCGACCGGCAGGTCATGCACGCCCTCCAGGAGCTCTACCGCTTCGGCGATCTCTACTTCAGTTACCTCTACCATGTCTTCCCATCGCTCCGCCTCGATCGAGGCCAGCTCGCCGACGGCATGGTGATCGACAGCCTCTACAGGGCCGTCCCCAACGCATACTTCATCGACACCTACGCCCAGACGCTCGAAGAGCTCCGCGAGCGCGCCAACCAGTTCGGCATCTTCGAGGACTACCGCCGGCGCACCTACACCCTCTACTCCGCCGGCTACGAGAACTTCCTCAAGGACGCCATCCGCTTCCTCTACCGTCGCGGCGAGATCGAACGCGCCAACTACTACCACGAGAAGCTGATCACCTACGACAAGCGGAATGTCCACTACGCCGCGCTCACCTACGAGCTGGCCACCTCCATCGACGAGTTCGTCCGCGAGCAGTTCTCTGAGGACCGCTTCAAGACCCACTATGTCGCGGTCTCGGAGATCGAGGCCGCCCTCCAGGGCGCGTTCATCAACGGGCTGCTGACGGGCAACGACACGCTCTTCCAGCGCAACTTCGCCTACGCCAGGGCCTTCCACCGCGCGTATGTGCGCGAGCAGGTCGAGGGCATGGACCTCGCAGCCGCCGGCGGACGCGGACGCGCCCGCATGGAGGTCGTCGACCGCGACTTCCGCTGGGTTGCGGGCAGCACCTTCATGGACCTGATCTCCACGCTGGACATCTCCGACGCCGAACGCGTCTACGACGCAGCGCCCGAGGACCTCCGGCGCTTCGGCTACTGGATCATGCAGCGCGAGGTCGGCTCGGCGCGCAACCCCGAGATCGCCCTCGGCGGACGCGAGTTCAACGATGTCTTCCCAGAGCCCCCGGGCATGGACGAGTTCGAGCGCTGGATGGACGAACAGCTCACCCGATTCCGGTCGAACTGAACGCCGCGGCCCAGCCCCCGGCTCTCAGTCCGCCTCTCAGCCCCCAACGCAGAGGCGCCGGGCGGCCTCGGCGTAACGCTCAAGCGTCCCGAGCACCACTTCCTCGGGAAGATCCGGCCCGGGCGGGCTCTTGTCCCACTCGCCCCGTGAGACAAGCCCGAGCAGGTGCTCGCGCACGAACTGCTTGTCGAAGCTCTCCTGCGCCCCGCCCGGCTTCCACCTGTCGCCCGGCCAGAAGCGTGAGCTGTCGGGCGTCAGCGCCTCGTCGATCAGGATCGCGTCGCCCTCCGCCTCGCCGCGAGCGTCCAGCGGGAAGCCGAACTCGAACTTGGTGTCGGCCAGGATCAGCCCGCGGCTTTCGGCGTGCTCGGCCGCCGCCAGGTAGATCGCCAGCGACCGCTCCCGCAGCGTCCGCATCGTCTCGGCGCCCGCGATCGCGCACGCCTCGTCGAAGCCGATGTTCTCGTCGTGGGCCCCCTGCTCGGCCTTGGTCGCGGGGGTGAAGATCGGTTCGGGCAGCTTCGAGCCCCGCTCCAGTCCCGGCGGCAGCTCCACCCCGCACACCCGACCCGACGCTCGGTACTCCTCCCAGCCCGACCCGTCGAGGTACCCCCGCACCACGCACTCAACGGGCACCACCTTGCACAGCCGCCCGATCGTCACCCGCCCGGCGAGGTCCTCCCGCGAGGTCGAGCCGATGAACGCCTCCTCGGGGATCTCGCCCTCGTCGGTCGAGAGCAGGTGGGTCCTGCAGAGCCCCTTGGCCTCGATCCAGCGGAGCCACCACGAGGCGATCGTGTTGAGGATCACCCCCTTGCCCGGGATCGGCGTGGGCATCACGACATCGAACGCGCTGATCCGGTCCGTCGCGATCACCAAGAGGCGGGGCGAGCCCTCCCCGTGCCCGAGCGTGTACACATCGCGGACCTTGCCCTCCCGGCG
>REET01000154.1 GCA_007694925.1 Phycisphaerales bacterium
GGATAGAAGTGCCCGAGCATCTCTCTCCATCGGTGCCCCTGCAGCCCCATCGCCTCGGCGCAGAACTGGCACATCCCGACCCCGTGCCCGAAGCCCCGCCCGGCGATAAGAGTCCGGTCGCCCCGGATCGCGACGCCCAAGTCCCCGCTGCGGACGCTGCCCGAGCCAACGCGGAGGCCCGGCGGCTGCGCGTTCAGCGCGATCCGCAGATTCTCGGCTGTGATCGTGAAGCTCCCGCCCCGATCGTCGGTGATGGTGAACTGCGCAGGCCGCCCCGCCGCGTTGACCAGCGAGGGCTCGATCGAGACCGGCCTGCCGACCTCGCGGAGCGGGTCGTTGCGGCTGCGCGCCCAGTGGCGGAGCTGCTCGCGCACGATCCCCGTCTCGCGCTCGACCTCCCAGCGATAGACCGGCGAGTGGTCGCAAAAGTGCGCGCGTTCGCGGGCGCGCAGCGGCGGGGGGGAGCGGTTCGTGTGATCCGGCCATGTCTCGCCGGCTCCGGCGGGACGCCCGCCGCAGGTGCTCGAGTAGTACGCGTGCATCACGCTCCCCGAATGGGTCAGCACCACGCCGCGGGTCGCTTCGGCGGCTGCCAGAGCCCGTTCGAGCGTCGCCCTGCCCCGGAAGACCTGGTCCATCTGCGTGTTCTCGACATCGAACGCACGGCTCCGGCGGCGCTCCATCTGCGCCATCGCGAACGACCGGGCGGCGACCGCCTGCACTTTGAAGGTCTCTTCGGGCCAGTGGCTGTAGAGCTCGGCCGCGATCACACCGGCGATGTAGGTCTCGATGGGCACGCGCGCCACGGCGTTGATGGCGCCCTCGCGCACCACCGGGCTGAGCGAGAGCGAGCCGGGCAGCATCGCGTCGCCGATCCGCAGGTCCTCCAGCCACGCGCAGCGGACGCGGACGGTCGCGCCCGGCGGGAAGGCGGCGCCGACACCCTCGGGCCCGGCCAGCACCAGCCCACCGTCCTGCACGCTGACGCGCACGGGGGCGGTCAGCGCCGTCAGATCGTCGCCCGTCGACGAGGCGAGCACCCAGCGCGAAGCCTCGATCGTCAGCGTCGGCGCCGATCGCGCCACCCGCACCCGAATCGACGGCTCCTCGCCGAGCAGCGGCCCGGGCTCTGACAGGCGGGGGACCAGCAGCGAGACGCCGACGGAGACCGCCGCGATCAGGATCGCCAGGACGCCGAACACGCCGGTGCGGGAGATCGGCGGAGCGGGCTGTGGCGGTCCGGGCGGCATATCTGGTCCGTTGGCGTGTGGTGCTGATTACGATACACCCGTGCCGAGTTCGGCCAGTTGCAACGGAGCCAGCATGCGATCGACATCCACCCGCGTCCGCCGTTTCGTCCTTCCCGCCCTGCTCGCGGGGGCCTTGCTCTCGGGCGCGTTCCTCGCCGGCTGCCACAGCGGGCCCGTGATCGCCGATCGCGACAGCGACCCGTACCGGGGCCCCGACCTCCGGGTCGATTCCTCGCGAGACCAGCACCAGATCGTCATGACCGCTCCGACGGGGGGCTGGGCAATCACCCGCGATCTGGCCCGCCAGGACGCGAGCGGCTTCGAGGTCTTCGTGACCATCACCCGCCCCAACCCTCGGTTCGTCCAGACGCAGGCGATCACCGAGCAGCGCCTGGCCACGGGCGTCTCCTCCCGCGAGGCGATGACCGTCTACGCCCGCCAGGTCGAGTTCGACGAGTCGCCCGCCGGCCCCTACAACCGCGTCGCCGAGGCCACCCCGCAAGAGTGACACGCCCGCTTTGCGGGCGAGAGCAGTCGAGAGTCGAGCAGGCGAGCAGGTGAGCCGGAGTGGCAGTAGGTGGGGTAGAGACACAGCTCGCTGAGCCGGGTTCTACTGCCTCCTACTCCACCTCTGCTCTCCTGTTCGCCTGCTCTCCTCTCTACCCACTCGCCCGCTTCGCGGGCGTCCGGTACACTCCGCCTCGTGACGGGGAATCACGACGACCTGCGATCGCTCTTGAAGCTCACGCTCACGCCCGGTGTCGGGCCGGTGCTGTGCGAGCGCCTGCTGCGCCATTTCGGCTCGGCCGAGGCGGTCGCCGCCGCCTCGCCCGCCGATCTGCAGCGGGTCGAGAAGATCGGGCCACGCACCGCCAACACCATCGCCCGTGGGCTCCGCGAGTCCGATCGTCTGGTGGATGAGGAACTCGCCTTGGCGTCGAAGCTCGGCGTGGGCTACTTCCCGCGCGGGAGCGACGCGTACCCGGCGATGCTCGAAGACATCCCTTCGCCGCCGCCGCTGCTCGGGGCGATGGGCCACTTCGAGCCCAACGGGGCCGACCGCTTCGGTGTCGCGATCGTCGGCTCACGGCGCTGCAGCGCCTACGGCATGGAGCAGGCCGAACGCTTCGCGGGCGTGCTCGCGTCGGCGGGCGTCACCATCGTCTCGGGCGGGGCGCGCGGGATCGATACCGCGGCCCACCGGGCGGCCCTGCGCCTGGGCGGGCGCACGATCGCGGTCCTCGGCTGCGGCCTGGCCGAGTGCTATCCCCCAGAAAACAAGGACCTTTTCGCGAAGATCGCTTCGTCGGGGCGCGGCGCGGTTGTCAGCGAGCTCCCGCTTCGCACCAAACCCGCGTCGGAAAACTTCCCGGCGCGAAACCGCATCATCTCGGGGCTCTGCCTCGGCGTGCTGGTGATCGAGGCGAGCGAACGGTCCGGGGCGTTGATCACCGCGCGCCTCGCCGCGGAGGAGCACGGGCGAGAGGTCATGGCGATCCCAGGGCGTGTCGACAGCCCCGCCAGCGCCGGCACGCACCGCCTGCTCAAGGCTGGCGGCGCGCACCTGGTGACCGAACCTCGGGATGTGCTCGAACTGCTCGAACGCCCGGCGCTGCACCTGCACGAGGGGAACCACGCGCCGCTGTACACCCAGCCGGCCTCGCTGTTTGCGCCCGGCGCGGAGGATGGGGGGAGGAGGACGACTGCCGCGGCGCCGCCAGCGCCGCCCGGCGATGAGCCAGTGGCTTCGGCTATCGTGGCCGCTCTTGACGAACCCTTGACACTCGACGAGATCGCGCAATCGACAGGGCTCGGGATCGCCGAGCTCCGGGCCGCGATGACCGCCCTGGAGATCCGGGGTCGGGTTCGGCGGATTGCGGGACGGTTTGGGCGGGTTGCATCCGGGTTTTGACTCGCCCGGGGCGGGCGACGGTCCGGAATCGACCCCCGAACGCAAAAATCCACAGATCTGTGGACACATTCAAGGGAATCCTTGATAGAATCCCGAATAGACCCCTTGATGTACGAGCCTTGATAGGCTATCTTGGGGCAAACACGCTTTCGGCTGTTCGGATGTTCCAAGGCCGGCCGGGGCGTGACTCGGGCAAGGCGGCTCGCCACACCCGACCAAATCGGTGCCCTTCCGGCGGCGGCCGGCCGGGCGTTTTTCAGGGCGTGGATCACACGCCGCAAGGCTTGTTTTTCCCTGCATTTGTGGGGGGTCGGCAGGTCTTGGTCATGGGGCGTTTGCCTCAGCCCGGCGGGCGCCGGGCACGCGGTTCCGGGCGGAGTTCCCGGGGCGAAGCGAAAGCGGCGGCACGGGCGGACGCCCGCGCGGGCCGGACAACACGGGCTCTCCGGATCGGACGCCTCGGGCAGAGGCCCATCCCTTCCGGTGCTCGGCGGCATGCGGGCCTCTCGGCGACAAGCGCCGGGCCCGGGCCGCGAATCGGAAAGGACCGAGCCATGAAGGCGGTCCGGACGACGGTCGGCGGGGCGGATTTGGGTTGGGCGGCATCGATGTCGCCCGCGGAGCCGCCCCTGGTGATGCTCGGGCCCGGCGGAGACTTTCTCGCCGCCTTCGCCCTCGATGAGAACGACCGCCCCGCAGGACCGGGGGGCGGGTCGCAGGAAGGCGGGGGCCTGCTGGGGCTCGTCTTCGGATGGTTCGGGCGGATGGCCGCCCTCGTGCCGGCCCTGCGGCTGGCCGAGCCCGGCGAGTTCATGCCGGGCGGTGCGGGGCGAGACGGAATCGGGGGACGAGAGGAATCGGACGGGGCGTCTTCGGTCGGCGCGATCGCGTGTGTGATCGGCCTGCTTGAGGCGCAGGGGTCGCAGCTCCGCTCGCTGTGCGGGCGGGCGTGGGCCCCGAGCGTCGGCCTTGCGGCCGGCGGGAGAAGTGAAACCTCCGCGTCAGGTGGCGCGGTGTGTGTTGGTCCGGTGGTGGTCCCCGGCGTGCGGGCGTGTCGCCCGGCTCCGGCGGGGGCTGAAAACATTCTGGAAGGACGCAGACATGAATCTGACGCCCAAACAACTGCGGATCCTGAAGCTCATCCGGGACTGGCGGGTTCGGCATGGTTATTCCCCGACCATGCAGGAGCTCGCCGACGAGATCGGGGTGAGCAAGGTCACCGTGTTCGAGCATGTCGAGGCGCTGATCAAAAAAGGCGCGCTCGTCCGCGAGCCGAACAAGGCGCGCTCTTTGTCGATCGCTGACGGGATGTCGGTGCCCGACGAGAGCCGCCCGCTCCGCTTCCCGCTGGTCGGCCGCATCGCCGCGGGCAACCCGATCGAGAAGGTCGAGGACACCGACGAGATCGACCTGGGCGACCTGCTCGGCGCGACGCCGGAGAAGGCCCACTCGACCTTCGCGCTCCGCGTCGAGGGCGAGTCGATGCGCGACGAGGGCATCCTCGACGGCGACTATGTCCTGATCGAGCGCACCCAGGTGGCCGACAACGGCGACCGTGTCGTGGCTCTGCTCCCCGACGGCTCGACCACCCTCAAGACCTTCTTCAAGGAGGCGGACCACATCCGCCTGCAGCCGGCCAACCCCGACTTCGAGCCCATCCGGGTCAAGTTCTGCCAGATCCAGGGCATCGTCAAGGGTGTTGTTCGCCGATACTGATGCTCCGTGAGCGGAGCATCGCCGGACCAACCACCAGCGGAGAGTCGCCCGCGCCCCGACACCGGGGCGCGCGGCGACAACCGCGATCTTCGGCCCCGAGGGCGTAAGCCCGGCCACTCGCCCAAGCCAGCCATCCGGCGGCTCGCCGGCTGGTTGGCGTGGGCGGTCACGCTCGGTGCGGCGGGCCTGGTCGCGCTCGCGTGGCTCTGGCCGTTCAGCTTCGAGGACCGCTCCGGCCCGACGGATCTGGTTGAGCGCGGGCTGATCTTCATCCGCTCGGCGGATTGGCACCTCGGGCTGCTGACGCTCGCGCTGGCGGCGTTGCTCGCGGCGTTCCGCTTTCGGCTCCAGGCCGTCACGGCGGCGCTGCTGGTGTGCTGGCTGCTCGCGCCCTCGCTGTGGCACTTTGTGCCCCGCCCGACGCCCGAGGCCGAGGGGCCGATCCTCCGCGTCGGCGTCGCCAACCTGCACACCCGCAATCCCGATTGGGCGACGCTCCCGGGCATCATGCACGACGCAGAGCCCGACCTGCTGGCGCTGCAAGAGCACAGCGGGCACTGGAACCGCGAAGGTCCAGCACGGCTCTCAGGCCGCTGGCCGCACAAGGGTCCGTCACTCCGCCACCGATCCAACGCCCCCCGCTACGGCGTCCGCTTGTACCACCACACGCCGTTCGTCGAGGCGCCCGCCCCTGTCCCCATGGGCGTCGGCGATGACGACGGGCGCGTGGTGCGCGGGGTGATCGAGTTCGGCGGGCGGCTGGTCTCGGTGTATTCGGTGCACCTGCCGCACGATGTGCTGTACACGCAACAGGCTCGGATCGCCCGCCCGCTAATGCGCGAGCTGCTGCGTTCGATCGAGCTGGACCCGAACCCGATCATCATCATGGGCGATTTCAACACCACGCCGCGGGGCCCGCGGATGGCGGCCCTCCGGCGCGCGGGCCTGCGCAACGCGTGGTCGATGGCCGGTCGCGGCCGGGGCGTGACTTGGCGTACCGACTTTCCGTTGCGGGATTTCGTGGGCCTGCGGATCGACCATGTGCTGATGAGCGAAGAACTCGTCTGCACCTTCATCGAGCGGACGGGGGATTTCGGGTCGGACCACCTCGGCCTGATCGCGGAGATTCGGTGGAGAGGGACGGATTGAGAGACGGAGAGAGGGAGAGACGGGGAGACGGGGAGAATTAGAGCTTTGGCTTGGGGAGCCCTTGCTTTGCTTCCCATCCGATGACCACATCGCGACAGGCGTCGTGGTAGAGCGTGCCCAGCAGGTCTTTGTCCAGCGAACGCCCGACAAGTCTCGGGGCGTCCATCGGCGTGTGCCCTTCGGGGTCGACCATGTGCAAGTCGGGGTCGGCGATCGGTGACTCACCCTCGTAGTCGGTCTCGAACATCGTGCGCAGGGCCCAGTAGCGGCTGGCGTAGAGGTCGAACGCTTCGGACTCGGTCGCGGCCTGCTGCGCGCCGAACTTCTTGTTTTCCTCTTCGCTCGTTTCGAGGTGGTCGTCGAGCGTCACGATGTCGGAGCCGAAGAGGATCCGTCCGCGCCATCGCTTCATGAACGAGGCGAAGCGGTCGCCGTCGTGGCGTGAGAGCTCGCGCACCATCCACTTGGTGGCGCTGGTGTCCAGGTGCAGGTTGGGGTGCTCGCCGAGCAGTTCGTCGAGGAAGTCGAGGTTTTCAGGCCAGCCCCCCATGTGCGCCGCGATCCAGGGCGTTTCGGGGTAGACATCGAGCATCCGTTTAAACGGCTCGTACTGCGCGGCCTTCAGCCCGTACTTGGCCGCGTCGGAGTAGCGGGTCTGGAACCAGGTGTCCGGGTCGGCGATGTGGGTCATCACCATCATGCCCAGCTCGTGGGCGAGGTCGAGGGCCTTGCGTCGCCACTCGCTGTTGTAGGCGAAGAGGTCCGCGTCGCGGTCGGGGTCGACGAGGTCGTACCAGCGCGGCGCGTGCCAGAACTTGACCACCCGGGCCCCCAGCTCCCCGTGGAACCAGCGGATGTTGTCGAGAAACCCCTCGCGGAAGGCGCGCCCGCGGTCCTCGGCCATGTAGTCGGGGATGGCGATGAACCGGACGCGGTCGCCCAGCACGCGGGAGACGCCCGGGGCCTGCTCGCGCTGCGACTGCGAGTAGGTGAGCGCGACGCCGTAATGGTCGCAGACCTCGGCGTAGACGCTCGCGGCCCGCTCGCCGTTGATGTGCGTGTGGACATCGATGATCGGTTTGGGGGGCGGGCCGAGCCTTGAGGCTTCGGCCCGGTAGTCCAGCCCGAGGCGGTTTGCGGGCCACGGGCGGGGCGGGGGTGCGTCTGTTTCTGGCATCGCTCTATCCTTGCCACCGTGAGCGACCAGAGCGGCGGGAGTATTCCGGATGAGATCGTGCCCAGCGGCGGACAGCCGCGGATCGCGATCGCCCACGACTGGCTCGTGGGGATGCGTGGGGGCGAGCGTGTGCTGGACCGGGTCTGCCGCGTCGCGTCGTGCGTGGGCGAGGTCGCGGCGATCTACACGATGTTCGACGACGGTCGCCCGCTTTCTGACGCGATCGACGGCCGGCGCAAGGTCGTCGCGCCCCTGGGAAAGAGCCAGAGGGTGAACCGGGCGAGGCGGTGGCTGCTGCCGGCGTACCCCCTGATGGTCAGGGCCCTGAGCGCTGCGGTCCGCCACCAGCACCTGCGCGAAGCGCCGATCGATCTCCTGGTCTCGACGCATTCGGCGGCGATCAAGGCGCTGCGTGCGCCACCGGGCGTGGCGCATCTGTGCTACTGCCACTCGCCGGCGCGCTATCTGTGGTCGCAGGGGGCCGCGTACGCGGAGGGCTCGGTGCTCCGGCGCGCCGGGCTCGGGCTGGCGGGTCCGGCCCTGCGGCGGTGGGACCGGCGCACGGCTTCGCGCGTGACGAAGTTTCTCGCCAACAGCACGCACATCGCTTCGGAGATCGGGCGCGTGTATCAGCGCGACGCGGAGGTGGTGCACCCTCCGGCGCGGACGGACTACTTCACCCCAGACGCCGGCGTGGAGCGCGAGGATTTCTGGTTGTTTGTTGGCGCGATCGAACCCTACAAGCGGCTCGACCTGGCGATCGCGGGCGCAGAGCGGGCCGGGGCGAGGCTGGTCGTGGTGGGGGATGGGAGCGAGGCGGCGTCACTGCGCGCGTCGCTCGGCGCTTCCGATCGTATCGAGTGGCGAGGACGCGTCGATGACGAAGAGCTGCGTCGTCTGTACCGCAGCGCCCGACTGCTGATCTTCCCGCAGATCGAGGATTTCGGCATCATCCCCGTCGAGGCGCAGGCGTGCGGGACGCCGGTGGTCGCCAGGCGGGCCGGGGGCGCGCTCGACACGGTGATCGAGGGCGAGACGGGCGCGTTCTTTGATGAGCCGGACGCCGAGTCGATCGCGCAGGCCGCGGCGAGGTGCCCGGCGCCGGGCGAGGCGTGCCGCCAGAACGCCGAGCGGTTCAACGAAGCCCGCTTCGATGAGCGGATGGAGTTGGAGATGCTGGCCTTGATCGAGTCGGGCGAGACGCGCAAGCTTCGGCCATGGTCCTGATCGGGGCTGCGGGGCCGGGTCAGCGCTGAAGATCGAGCGTGCAAGCGTCGACGACCAGACCGATGAAGAGTTCGCAGTCGGCCTCGAGGTCGTAGTGGCGCACGACCTCGCAGTCCAGGGCGATCGGGCTTTTGCGCAGCACCGGCGAGCCGGTCTTCAGCGTCGTCGTCGGCAGGGCGTCGAACGGGTCGGTGCGGTTCTCGGGGTCGGTGTCGTTTTCCTGCGAGAAGACCCGTCGGGCGAGTCGGTCGTCGTCGGCGAGCTGGCAGACCGCGAACGCGCGGCTGTCGCGGATCAGGGGCTCGATCGAGTGCCCCTTCCGCAGCGCGACGCTCAGCAGGACAGGCTCGTCGGCGCAGATCTGCACGGAGCGGACGATCACGCCCGAGCGCTCGCCGTCGTAGACCGAGCTGACGATGAACAGCCCGCTGGAGAGCCGGGAGACGGCTGCCTGGATGTGCGGGTCAGCGAGCATGTCCGACGCCTCGGCCGAGTCCTTGCAAAGAGCGAACGCTCCGCGGGGGTGTCGAGCATACCTCCCCGGGACGAACGCTGCACAACCGCTGTTGGATCGACAGATCCAGAGGCCCGGATTGGAATCGGCGGGGATCTGTCGAGGCCAGGTGAGGCAAGTGTCGAAAAAATCCGACAGAGTGTGGCTTAGGTGTTGCATTGTGTGGCAAAGTGTGTAGACTGCCCACATGCACCAGCCGGGAGCCCACGCCCTTGCTCTTCACCGGGTACACAGAACTGACGGTCGACGCCAAGGGGCGTCTGGCCATCCCGGCCAAGTACCGGAACAAGTGGGATCCCCAGCGGGACGGGGGGGCGTGGTATTGCGTGGCGTGGCCGGACGGCTCGCTGAGGCTGTACACCGAGACGGCGTTCGAGGCCCTGGCCATGTCCCGGGAAGAGACGCTGATCCCCGAGCGCGACGAGGCGAGGCTGCAGGTCACCTTCTTCAGCCAGGCCGAACGGCTGGAGATGGACTCAGCAGGCAGGATCATGCTGCCCAAGCGTCACCTGCAGAAGACGGGCCTGCCCCAAGAGGTCGTCATGCTGGGCGCGGGCAGGAGACTGGAAATCAGACCCCGCCAGGCGTGGGAAGAGCAGGAGATGGAGCACTTCCAGAGCCTGCAGGACAACGCCGAGCGGATCGAGCAACGCCGGCGTGAGCCGGGCGGCGGTTAAGTCCGCCGCGGAGCATCAGACCTTCCCGGGCACAACCGCCCGGGCGGGGATTTGGAGAGAGTGATCCCTGAGCCGGGTTTCCCGGCATCAAGATCACGCGGAGTCCTCCGGGTCCAAAGGCCCCCCGCACCGGCAGCGCGGGGCGCCGTGAAAGGACTCGACCGAGGCCGGTGAAGCGCCGCAAGGAAGCTGGCGCTCTGTTCCCGGCCCCGGTGACCCGGCGGAACCGATCGCGCCCGGCCGACACAACGCCGGCCGGGCGCATTTGAAACCAAACGGGCGAGACCGGCTCTGGCCGGCTCGCCCGGTCCGGAACCACCTCCGCGGCGGGCCACCACCACCGATCCCGTCCCCCGCCGCAGAAATACAGCCCGCCGGAAGATCCCTCCGGCGGGTTGTTCTTTTGTTCGCAGATTCAGAGGTCCGCCCGCTAGCGATCGCCCGTTCGTTCCAGGACGCCCAGCGCCAGCTCGTTGAGGTGGCGCCGGATCTCGGTCTCCAGGCGGGTGTCGGCGAGGCCGGGCAGGATCGAGGCGTAACGGCAGAGCTCGGCGAGCGTTCGACGCTCGGCCGCCATCCACGCCCGCGCGGGGTCTGGCGCTCCCGCGGCCAGCCGCATCACCAGTGTCTCTGTCGGATCTCCGCCGAGCCCGAGGGTCGCGGCGGTGCGCTCCATCCGCCCCAGAAGCCGGGCAAAGGCGAACCGCTGGCGGTAGTGCGAAAGGGCGTCGCGGGCTCGCTCGTGCCGGCCCTCGATGAGGTCCGAGGCGATCCGGGCGAGGGCGTCGTCGGCCCCGTTGATCGCCAGGCTGCGGGCCGGGGCCGAGGGGAGCGACCAGCCCGGCCATGATTCGAGCGCCCCGGGCTCTCTGGCGAGCAGGACGAGCGCCATCTGCTCGGTCAGGTCGTCGAGGACGAAGAGGCGGGCGGCACGCGAGGAAAGATCGTCGGCGCGACGGGCGCTGAGCATCGAGAGGCGTTCGCGATCGATCAGTTCGAGGAGCTCGGGCAGTTTCCAAGGCTCGGGGGCGGCGTGCCGCGGTGCGCCCGAGCGGCGGCGGAGTTCGGCCTCGCCCCGCAGCTCGATGGCGACGCGGGCGGCTTCGGCGAGCTCGCGCAGTGCGGCTCGCGCGGCGCTGTCGTCGCCGCCCGCTCGCAGGAGGTTGCCCAGACGCACCGCCTCGGTCGCCAGCGGGCCGAAGCGGGGGGCGAGCGTGGGCTCGGGCCCGCTCCGGGTGGGGTCGGCGATGCGCGCGCTCATCTCGACGAGCGTGCGCAGGTCGCCGATCGCCTCGCGGTGGGCGGCCATCGGCGCGATGAACCGTCCCCCGGCCATCGCCTCGGGGTCGGCCAGGAGATCGGGGATGACGGCGATCAGCTCGCGCTCGGTCCTTCGCGCCTCGCGTTCGAGGCGTTCCCACGAGGGGCGGAGCTGGCGGACGAGCGTGCGGGGCGAGGGCAACTCGGCGCGGGCGGTCGCGAGGTCCATCGCGCGGGCGAGGGCGCCGAGGTCGCCCCGCGAGAGGCCGGTTTCGGCGGCTTCGGCGATGGCGCGCAGGGCGAGGCGGGTCTCGGTGCTGTCTTCGAGACGGCCCGCCGCCTCGATGGCGCGGGACCAACGGGCGAGGTTTTCCAGCGTCGAGAGTGAGGCTTCCTGCTGGTCGGGGTCGAGCAGGCCGTCGATCGCCTCGCACGCCCGCTGCTGGAGGGCTTCGACACGGTCCTCCATCCACGACGGGGGCGAGAGGATCGGCGCGATCGCGAGCAGGGCCGTCGCGGTGCGAGTCGCGGATGGGCGGTAGGCGGGGTGGTCGAGCGCGAGGTCGAGGACGCGGGCGAGGTCGTCGGCACGCGCGGCGCAGGCCTCGGGCGCTGCGGCGAGTAATGGCCGGAGCGCTTCGAGATCCGGGGCCGGCGAGCCGGGAGCGGCGGGCCAGCCGACGGGATTTTCGATCTCCGCGGCGTCGGACAAGTCCGCCAACGCGTCGCGCAGCAGGCGGTCGAGCGCGGAGGGTCGGGCGGGGATCGGCGCGTCGGCGAGGGTGCGGGCGAGCAGAGTCGCGGCGGGCTCGACGAGCGCCGACTCGTCGAAGATCAGGTGGTCGAGTGTCTCGGCGTGTTCAGTGAGCAGCACGCCGGGGATGAAGCGTTCGGGGTGTGCGTCGAGGTCGGAGGCGAGCAGGCGGAGGCCGTAGCGGCGGAGGGCGATCGCCGCGTCGAGTCGCGGGCCTGGTTCGTGGCGTTCGTTGAGGCGTTGGATCTGGGCGTCGACGACGCGGGCGCGTTGTTCCTCGACGCCGGCATCGGCGATGGCGGGGGGGTCGGGGGCGCCGAGGTCGAGGATCTGGGCGTTGGCGGGCGAGAGCGCGAAGAAGAATGAGAGGACCACAACGACAAGTGACCTGTGGCACTGGCGGCTTGCCCGCCGGTGTGTTGGAGTGGTTCGCCAACGTCCATTCGTGGTGGGGTTGTCATCGATGCGCAGCGCCCGTGCCACCGACCTCTGCAAGAGGTCGGTGCCGTTGTGTGCCCGCTGTGGTGTGCGTCGAGCGCACCGACCTCGCAAGGCCGAGGTCGGTGGCACGGATCGGACGCTCTGCGAGGTCGGGTGTGCGGCGCATGACTGCTCGGGAGAGATTCCACTGGCGGGCAAGCCGCCAGTGCCACAGCAGGAGACACGGCTCGGCGAGCCGTGCCACCCGGAATAGTCCGCGTCATTTCGATGCGAGTTTGAGCGCACGCTGATAGACATCTTCGAGTGCATGAACCATGGCCTCTGCGCTGAAGGCTTCGCGGCAGTGTGTCCGTCCCTCTGCCGCCATCCGCTTCCGGTCGGCGGGGTGTTCCCACAACCAGCGTATCGAGGCGGCCAGGGCGGCGCGGTCGCCGACGGGGACGAGGCGGCCGGTCTTGTTGTCAATGCAGGCCTCGCGGGTGCCGTCGGCGTCGTAGGCGACGGGGCAGACCCCCGCCAGAAGCGCCTGGGGCACGGTTCTGGGCAGCCCCTCGCGGTAGCTGGGGTGGACGAGCAGGTCCATCGCCCGCAGCATCGCGGGGATCTTCTCGGGCGGCACGAGCCCGGTGACCGTCACGCGGTCCTCCAGCCCCATCGAGCGGACGCGGCCCATCAGCCGGTCGCGCCACCACCCGTCGCCGACCCAGAGCAGACGCCATGACGGGTGTTGTTGCAGGTCTTCGCCGATCGCGTCGAGGATGTCGTCGTGGCCCTTGTGCTGGGCGAGGCGGGCGACGGTCCCGATGACGAACGCGTCGTCGGGCAGGCCGAGCTCGGCGCGGACCTCTTCCCTCGATTCGCCGGGGGCGGCGTCGAGAAACGGCGCCGTCTCCATCCCCGAACGCACCGTGACGAACTGCTCTGGCCGGCCGATGCCGCGAGCGAGGAACTGCTCGGTCATCGCGTCGGCGACGGAGACGATCAGGTGGCAGTTATTGGCCGCTCGGCGCTCGGCGAGCGTGTAGGCCCGATTCGCCGCGCGGATCTTCAGGCGGGCGAGAATCCCGCCCTCGACGGGCATGAACGGCGGACCATGGATCGTGTGGACGATGCCGATCTTCGCCCCGCGCGCGACATGCTTCCACGCGCCCAGACGCCCGAGGATCCCGGCCTTGGACGAGTGCGTGTGCACGATGTCAGGCTTGATCGCGTCGATGAGGTTTCGGATCTGCCCGAGCGCCCGCCGGTCGCGCAGCGGGCTGACCTCGCGGACGAGGTCGGGGAGCTGATGGGGGGTGATGGGGTGTGGAGCGTGGGGTGTGGGGCTCGCGGTTTCCCGGTTGAACGCCTCGACTCTCGGCAGCATCGAACCTTCGGGCCCGTAGATGGGGCCGAAGGCGAGGTGCACCTCATGCCCCAGCCTTGCCTGGCCTTCGCAGGAGAGAATGGTGTTCT
>REET01000205.1 GCA_007694925.1 Phycisphaerales bacterium
ATCGTGCTCGGGCGGCGTCGGTTCCGGGTGGACGGGGATCTGCCGCGGGCTCGGAAGCTCGCTCGTCGGACATTCGTCGTGGGCATGGGGGGCTTGGCTGCGATGCTCGGCGGCGCGCACTTTTTCGGCGGCTTTGCGCTGCGGTCTGTGTATCTGTCGATGACGCCTGCCGTGGTGAGCGTGCTGCTGCTCTGGTGGGTCTTCCTCCGTCTGGGATTCTTGGGCGAGCGCGGGGTTGACGATAAACTCCGCTGCGCCGCGTGCGACTATCCCTACGAGGGGGCCGGCTCGGACAGGTGCCCCGAGTGCGGCGCCGCCTGGCACGAGCCCGCGGCGCTGCTCGCTCGGCACAGCACGAAGGAACGATGGAACACGAGCGCCGTTGCTTGCTATCTCGTGCTCTTTGGGGTGTTTGTTCTCGCCAATGTCCAAAGCGAAAAGTTCTATGCGGTCACCCCGACGGGGCGGCTGGTCGCCGCCGTCGCGGTGCACGGGGAGAGCTACGACCGGGGGATTTGGGATCACATCAACGGCCGGACGCTGACCCAGGCCCAGACAACGAGCCTCGCCGAACGCATCCTCGATGAGCCCGCTTCCGATCGGCTCAACAGCTTCGCCTCCGACTGGTTTTTCGACCGTCTGGTCGCGGGCGAGATCTCTGAGAGTCACATCGAGCGCTTCGTCAGAGACCGGGTCGTGCTGACGCTCCAAGCCTCGCCCTCAGGGACTGGCGGCGATGTTCGTGCGGTCGCGATTGCCGAGGCGGTCGGATGGGCGCCGTACCGCCTGAGATTCGAGCTCGCGGGCGTCGGCCTCGGGATCGATGGCGGGCCGCCGGCTGCGAGGTCGACAAACTTCCGGTCGATCCGCCACAGCAGGACTACGCCGGAGGCACGAACGACGCAATGGACGCACCGCATCACCGGCCTCGAACCGGGAGAGCGGACGCTGCGGTTCGAGTGCTGGGTCGTGCTGACCCATAGTTTTTCCAGCAGCACGATCGTCTGGCAGAGCCAGACGATCCCTGCGCCTGTGCACGGGTCGATCGGGTCGGTCCGGCTCGAAGCCACGACCACCATCAGCGTGCCGTGATGACAGAGACGCAGGGCGAGACCGAGATCATCGACCATGTCCCGACGATGCGGGATGTGCTGGGTGCGCTTGAGAAAGACGGGTTTGACGACCACCGGTGGATCGACCGGGCGGCGCGAATGCCTTGGTGGGTCGGGGTGCCGGTGTTTGCGAGGCGGCTCTGGCTTTACCAGGTGACTGTGCTGTTGTTCATTGCTTACGGCATCCCTTGGCTGATGAAGCGGTTCAAGCTCGATCCTTTATGGAGTTACAGCGACCACTTCGAGGTCTTTCTCGTCAGCTTTGTGATGCTGGTCCCGCCGGCGATCGCGGGGTACATCGGGGGGCGGCGGGCGATCGGCGATGGCGGGTTCCGGCGAGAGACACGACGCCGGGCCTTCGAGCACGCGGCATGGACGCTGTGGGGCGGGGGCATGCTCGTCGCGATGGCGGGCTCGACGGTCTTGGCGCCCGGCGATGTCAGCATGCCGATCCTCTTGCTCGCGATGTTCGCGAGTACGCAAGTGTGGATGCTCAACACGATCAACCGCAAGGGGACCGCGATCTGCTGCGCATCCTGCGGCTACGCGCTGACCCTCGACGGCAAGCCAACCTGCACGGAGTGCGGCAAGGTGTGGCTCAGGCCCGACGGGCTGACGCAGGGACGCAAGTTTCGAAAGGTCTGGGCGATCCGCGCGATCGGGTTGATCGGCATTATATTCATGATCTCCGGCTCGGCGATCGTCGGCCATTTGGGCGTCATGGTCGGGCCGCGCTGGGTGATGCCCTCGGTGCCGAACGACGCTCTGATCTCCAGAGTCATCCGAAGCCCGCTCTCGCTCGGCAGCGCCGAATTCATCGAGCTCTCTCAGCGCGAGCTTTCCGAGGCGCAGGTCGAACGGCTCGCGACGGCCCTGCTCGACCCCGAGCGAGCGCCAGGACGGCGGGCGGTGTCCGAGGTCAATTGGTTGCTTGAACAGTTCGAGTCCGGCACGCTGCCCGAGCCTCTGGTCGAGCGGTTTGAGCAGTCGATCACGCGGGGTGAGATTCTGCGGCTGCTGCCCCGGGCGACTGTCGGGTTCACGCTGTCGCCGAGCGTGTCGATCACGCCGCGCTGGGAGCAGATGGGGCGGTACGACACGCTGATCGCGTTCGCGGGGATGACCTACGGCATCGGGGAGGCGTCGCCGGTGATCGGTGAGAGCGGGACGCCCTTGGCGCAGTCGGGCGAGTTTGTGCGGCTGTCGAGCAATCCCAGGTTCAACCCCGTCTTCCGTGCTCCCGCGGGGGGTGAGCTGGTGCTGCGGGCGGAGTGGTTCGTGGTGCTCGTGCCGCCGGGCACGCCTGTGCCGCCCTTGGTGTGGCGTGACGACAACACGATCGAGCCTCCCGCGGACGCGGTGCACATCTTCAGGGGGAGCGCCGAGGGTGTGATCCCGATTGTGCCGTAGCGGTGGGC
>REET01000001.1 GCA_007694925.1 Phycisphaerales bacterium
CGCAGCTTCAAAACCCCAGGCAGCCCGACCTCCTCCGCCGCCGCCTCCAGCGACCCATCCCCGTCCACCACCCGGTACTTCGCCACAGCGAACCCCGCGCCGATCAACGCCTCCCGCTCGGCCACCCGATCGCTCGCGGCAACAAGGCTCGCAGCACCCGGACGCACCGGCACCAGCCCCGCCAGCCGCTCGACCGTCTCCGGCGGCACATTCTCAAACTCATAAGTCGCCGCACTCAGCCCGCTCGCAAACCGCTCGATCGCCGCCCCGTCCTCAAACGCCGCGGTGATCAGTTCGCCCACGCCCCGCGAACACGCGTCGGGCGCTGGATCGAGCAGACGCGACGGTACGCCCATCGCCCGCGCCGCCAGCGCCAGCATCCGCCCGAGCTGCCCGCCCCCCAAAACCCCAAGCACAGGCCCCCCATGAACAGGCCCGCTCACGCCCGACCCTCGTCAACAGGCGTCGTATCCAAGGGAGTCCCCAGCACGGCGTTCGTCCTCGCCGCCCTGTACCGACGCACCGCCTCGGCGTACTCGCCCCCGAGCATCGACGCCGCCAGAATGGCCGCGTTGATCGCCCCCGCCTTCCCGATCGCCAATGTCCCCACCGGCACGCCAGCGGGCATCTGCACGATCGACAGCAGCGAGTCCACACCCTTCAGCGCCGCAGACTCAACAGGCACACCGAGCACCGGCAGCACCGTCTTGCTCGCGCACATCCCCGGCAGGTGCGCCGCGCCGCCCGCACCGGCAACGATCACCCGAAGCCCACGCCCCTCCGCCTCAGACGCATATTGAAACAGCAGATCCGGCGTCCGGTGCGCCGAAACCACGCGGCACTCGTGCTCAACCCCCAACTCAGCCAGCGCCAGTGCACAGAACTGCATCGTCCGCCAGTCCGACTGGGAACCCATGATCACGCCGACGAGTGGTGATGACGCCATGCTGCCCCGCTGTCTCTGCCGCACCGGCGCGGCCGCGCGATGATACCCGACCCCGCCCCCCGACGCGTCCCCCTGTACGCACCCCCCCGCACCGCTACTGCGACTCAGCCTTCCCGGGCGGCGGGGGCGCATCGATTCCCGCCGCGCCCTGGTCGAGGTGCTCAGACTGCAGCGTGTGCGACTCGGCGTCGTAGCACCCCTCAAGCTCGTCTCTGGCCGTCCGCTCCCAGATCGGCACGCGAACGAAATAGCCGGCACGCGCGATCAGGTGCGTCGCGATCGGGGTCGTCAGGAAGATAAACAGCACAACCAGCGTCGCCTCGACCGCGACATTCAGGCTCTTGAAGTACATCGCCACGGCCATCACCATGCACGCCACGCCCAGCGAGCCCGCCTTGCTGGCCGCCTGCATCCGCGTGTACACATCCCGCATCCGCACGATGCCCACCGCCGCCAAAAGAAACAGCAGCGTCCCAGACACCATCAGCAGGATCACCAGCGCATCGGCGATCAGGCTCAGCCAGTGGTCGCGGAGGAGGATCAGGAAGTCCATCACGGCCTCGCCCTCCTCTCGAGGTACATCGCAAACGCCGCCGTCGCCAGGAACAGCACCAGCGCCATCACGATCCCCACCGAAAGCAGAACCGGCCGCTGCGTCACGATCGCAAACAGCGCGATCACGCCCACCGCCTGGAAGCCCAGAAGGTCCAGCGCCACCACGCGGTCGCACAGCGTCGGCCCCCGCGTCAGCCGCCAGATCGTAAAGAGGATCCCCACCGCCAGCACCACGCCCGCGACATCGAAGATCGCCCCGAGCACTTCCTCGTGCAGCCAGGTCACATCGTTCATCGCGTCACCTCCAGGAGGCGACGCTGGAAGCCCTCGGCGACATCGCGCTTCGCCTCCTCCGGGTCGTCCACATGCATGAAGTGGATGAACAGGTACCGCCGGTTCTCAGACACGTCCATCGTCAGCGTACCCGGCGTCAGCGTGATCAGGCTCGAAAGAATCGTGATCTCCGTGTCGGTCAGATCCTCCTGGATCGGCACCGCCAGAATCATCGGCCGCAGCCGCTTCAGCGGCATCACCGTCCACACCGCCATCTTGATGTTCGCGACCACAAGCTCCTTGAGCGTGAAAAACGCGAACCCGATCCCCTTGAACACCTTCTTGAAGTACGGGCTCTCGCGGTCGGACGGCGACGCCACCCACAGCACGATGTACCCCAGCGCAAACCCCACCGCGAGGTTCGCCGCGTTGAAGGGCTGGATCGCCGCCGCCCAGGCCCCCGCAAGCAGGAAGTTCGCGATGAGCTTGCTCATCGGCCCTCCCCCGCCGCAGCCGTCTCGCCCCGAGGCTCGATCCAACGCTCACCGATCCCCCCGGGCAGCGAACGCAGGTACTGCTCGTCCAGCACCGCGCGGATGTAAGGCGAACGCTCGATCAGCTCGTGCCCGGCACGCTCGGTCACCCGGTAGATCGGCCCGGCGAACACACTGACGCCGATGATCAGCACCACGAAACCGGCGACCACCGCGTTCATCCAACCCGTCCCACGCGTGTCGTCGGGCTTCGG